>JAFWMC010000007.1 GCA_017510805.1 Candidatus Saccharimonadota bacterium | reverse complement strand
TTATCTAGTAATACTTGGGGTTTTGCTATGTCTTCTAATACCCGAGGTATAGAATCTAACAATTTCGATAGTGATTATTCTACTACTACCAATAACAGTAAGTTTACTACTGTACCAGTAAATGGCAGTGAAGTCTTACTTACTCAAGATACTGAACCAACAAGTAATACTACTATCTACTATGGCGTAAAGGCAAATAGAGACATCCCAGCCGGAAGTTATAGTAATACTGTACTATATACTGCTCTTGCCGAGCAGCCGAGCGAGATTAGAGTCTGTGTCACTAATAGTACTACCGGAGCAGTTACCTGTGGTGATGGTGGTGCTACTACTCCTACTATAGATGTTTCTTCTCCTCATCAGACTGTAACTATCTATACTAGTATTAATACTGCTAGTAGTGATCTAGGTACTGCTACCGTTACCTTCATTGATAATAGTAATAATGCACAAGGTAAAGTAGAAGATAGTATCTGTGAAAGCCCAGTAGTAACTAAAGACCCTAATAACTTTATCTATGTTACCTGCACTTCCCCTGCTATGCCAGTAGGTACCTACGAAGTAGAATTAACTCTAGATACCTTTGGTAGAGTACTAACAGAGAACAACGCTATAAGCTACACAGGCACTGCACCAATAAATAACATTACTACTATGCAACAGATGACCACAGATATCTGTAAGACCATGCCAATAGGTATGACTAAAACCTTACAAGATACTAGAGGAAGTTACAACACTACCACACCAGCCAACTATGGCATCATAAAAGCCAAGGATAACAACTGCTGGATGACGGACAATCTTAATCTTTATAATAGGACAGTTACATCAGCGGATACAGATATGCCGAGTGGAAGTTTTACAATACCGGATACGAGTAATTGGAGAAATAATATTTATGACGCGGCAAAAGTGCACAGAGCAACCAATACTGGATATACCGATCAAGTTTATTACAATTGGTGCAGTGCGATAGCATTGACTACTACTTGCAGTGTTTCAGAACAACAGAATAGTAGCATTTGTCCTAAAAATTGGCAATTACCAATAGGTGGCTTTGTCACACCAGGACCAAATAAGAGCTGGCAAAAGTTACTAGTGTCGTATGGCGTACTTGGCTCTAATGAATTAGTATCTAGTGGTATAAAAATTGTAGATGTTGCTACGACTTCACCCTATTACGGTTTAGGATTTAAAAAGTACTATGGAAAATGGGCGTCTTGGAGCGGCGGTACAGAGATATATCAAGGGGAAAACGTAGAAATTTGGAGCGGATATGGAACGACAGACAGAGTCGGCTACGCTCAAGGAATACTTATCCAAAACAACAATTACAACGGGCCTATGTATAGTTTTCAAAAAGGCGATGGGGAATCAATAAGATGTGTAGCTAGATAATGTAGAGTTAAATGAAAGTAGAAATCTGCCTCATTAAACTCATCTTTCAACGAAAACGAAAAGTAAGTAGAAAATGAGAAAAAATGATTAGCCGGCTAGCCGGCTAATCACCCAACACGAAACGGGATTCCTAGAGTCCTGTTTCTTTATATTCTCATTTTATTACACTTATTCTAATCCGTCAAGAATAATATACTATCTAATCCAATTATATCATGTTTCAATCAAAAAGTCAAGGCTTAACAATCACCAAGTGTTTATGGTAAAATATAATTAATGATAGGTCAGATTATCAATTTCATTCTTATGCCCATCGTATGGATACCGATTGTGGCTATTTTGGGCTTCCTCACTTGGCGTAATTATCGCAAATTACACCAGATAAAAGACCAAGATTTTGATTCCGTCATCCTCATGCTCGAAATCCCTCGCACCAACGACAAAAAGGAGCTTGCCGCCGAGCAACTTTTTGCCTCGCTCCACGGCATCCTAAGGGACGCGGAGGAATTAAAAAATTCTGGCGGCGTTCAGGAATACCTAAGTTTTGAAATCGTTTCCACCGGCGGGCAAATCCGCTTCTATATCTGGACACCCAAGATTCTCCAGAATTTCGTCGAGGGCCAGATTTATGCCCAATATCCTTCCGTCCAAATCCACGTCGTAGACGAAGATTACGTCAAAAAGGCCAGGGAATCACACCCCGTCGCCTACAGTTCCGAGCTTACTCTCACCGAAAACGAAGTCCTACCAATCAAAACCTTCGACGATTTCGAGGTAGACCCTCTTGCTGGCATCACTGGCACACTCGCCAAGCTCAACCCTGACAAGTCCGAAGAAATGTGGATACAAATCCTCATCCGCCCCATCCCCGATGATTGGCATAAAGAAACTACCGACAAATGGGTCAAACGGGTAAAATCCGGCCAAAAATCTTTCAAAATTCTCGGCATCGACTGGATCTGGCTGGTAGAAGCCCTTGGCGCGCTCTTTCGCCCGCCAGAAGGTGGCACGTCTAATCCTGCCCCAGAGGTAAAATTATCGGACCGCCTCAGCACTCAAGTCGAAAAGGCCGAAGAAAAGGCCACTAAACTCGGCTATGACGTTAAAATCCGCCTCGCTTATCTTGGCAACAATCAGACTGACGCCAAATTAAACATGCAGGCTCTCGTGGGCACCTTTAAACAGTTTAATTCTACCAATCTAAACGGTTTCAAGATGATAAACGCTAGTTTTGACCCAGCCGCCCTCGATGATTATAATCGTCGCAAATTCCTCGGCAAAGGTTTTATCCTCAATATTTCCGAACTTGCCTCTGTCTACCATCTGCCACACACATCTGTCGAGACACCAAATATCGTCTGGGCCACCTCTAAAACCGCCGAGCCGCCCGCCCAGCTCCCTCTTATCACTGGCTCTCCCGCCAACGACGAGCAAATTTCCGCCTTTGGCCTTACCAATTTCCGCGGCATCAATTATCAATTCGGTATGCTCCGCCGCGATCGTTCCCGTCATGTCTACATCATCGGTCAAACTGGGGCAGGGAAGAGCGGCCTCCTCGAACTATTCGCCCTTTCAGACATCTATTATAATCAAGGATATTGTATTATCGACCCACACGGAGATTTCGCCGTTAATAATCTCCGCTTCGTGCCAAAGCATCGTATCAAAGACGTCGTCTATTTCAACCCTTCCGACACCGCCCACCCCGTCGCCTTTAATCCTCTCGAAATCACTGATAATACCAGAAAGCCCAATATTTCCTCAGAGGTAATTGGCGTCCTAAAGCGCATGTTTGGCGACTCTTGGGGTCCTAGGCTAGAGCACATCCTCCGCTACACTCTCCTCGCCCTCCTAGACCGCCCCGAAACAACCCTCCTCGATATTTCCCGTATGCTCACCGATAAAGATTTCCGCAAAGAAACTCTCGATTATTGTAAAGACGTCACCGTCCTCCAATTCTGGAAGCACGAATTTGGCGGGTGGAGCGAAAAACAAATAAACGAATCTATCGCCCCTGTTCTCAATAAGGTCGGCGCCTTCACTGCTAATCCTATCATCAGAAACATCGTCGGTCAGCCAAAATCATCCTTTAATATCCGCCAGATCATGGACGAAGGGAAGATCTTGGTTGTCAATCTCTCCAAGGGTCTAATAGGGGAGGATAATGCCGGCATCCTTGGCGCTTTCCTTGTCACTAAAGTCCAGCTTGCCGCAATGTCTCGCTCCGACATTGAAAACGTCGAAGATCGCCGCCCATTTTACCTTTACGTAGACGAGTTTCAGAACTTTGCCACCGATTCCTTCGCCGTAATTCTCTCTGAGGCGCGCAAATACGGTCTCAACCTTACCGTCGCCAACCAATACACCGCTCAGATGACAGACGCCGTCCGCGATGCCGTCTTTGGCAACGTCGGCACCACCATCTCCTTTCGCGTATCTGCCGACGACGCCCCCATCCTCTCTAAGCAATTCGAGCCAACTTTCGAGGCTGCCGACCTTCTTGCTCTCAATAATCGCAACTTCGTCATCTCTATGATTATCAACGGGGAAAAGGTCCCCGCCTTCTCTGCTACCACCCTCTCCATCCCTAAAACTCCTGACGACAACTTCGAAACCATCATCGAAAGTTCCAGACAGATGTATTCTCGCCCCCGCACCGAAGTAGAAGCCGAAATTAAAGAGGCTATTGAGCAAGCAGAAAAATATAAAAAAGAATTATCCGACTCTGGCCGCGCAGCCGGCGAGCGGGGAAGCATTAACAGGGAACGCTTCTCTGTTATTCCTGACACCGAAGCCGCCGCTCCTGCCCTCTCTAATCTCCAAAATTCCCTCTCTTCCCACCCCCGTAAACAGCCCTTCCCCACCCCTGTTAATCCCAAGAAAATCTCCCCAAATCAAGCCGAGGAAAAATCCGCCCCAGGGCTTAAAGATCTAAAGGCCATCCTTGCGCAGAAAGAGGCTTCCGCCCAGCCAAATCAGCCATTAGAGGCTCATACGAGCCAAAATCAGGCCGGAAATAAGCAAAACCGCAATCACAATCATAAAAAGGGGAAACGTCACTAAAATCATACTCAAAATGCCAAATTCGGCATTTTATGGGGTACATAACCACGCATACACAACCGTCTTTTTCACGAATCCGTAATGTCGCACAATCACTCTTTTACGTCATTACGTGATCAAAGGCTGGACGATTGGCAATGTATAAGCTAAAGCCTATTTATGTCTGAGATTTCATATCTAGATTTAAAATGTATCATTTTTACTAAACATTCAGCTTATAAAAATCTCCCCGTCTGGCTTGCCAGACCATAAGGAGATTTTTATAGCGACGAATGTTTTAAAAATGATGACAGTTTAAGTCGAAGTCGAAGGCATAAATAGGCTTTAATAGACATATATAGGCGCCGCTCGGAAGCAATTCTAGCCATCGGAGAATCGCTTCAGAATTGCTTTTTACACTCCACCCCTGTTACGCCACTTGCCAACCCAAACTTTTAATTATCTAATCACATATTTAGACATATTTTACGAATTTTTTAAAGTTCCCTTCATTTCCCTACTTTTTCCCTTTTTTACACCAATCCCCTCCCCACCCCGCCCAAATCGTAGTTTCATTCCCTCCAAAAAAATCCCCCTCTTCCCTCTTACCGAACAAAAACCGAACTAAACTATCTCCTATTTATAGTACGCTTTTCCTGCCACCCTCACGTCCACATACGCCGGATGCACGTCGTGCCCATCTAGATATTTAATCATCCTTACCACGTCCTCTACTGTCACGCCCGTCCCCCTATCAAGATTCGTTTTATAAAATTCCTCACGCCCATCTAGATAAATATCAATCTCACGCGTCTTCCCAGCCGGCACGATTGCTCGCACCACCTTGTATCCACTATCACCAAAATCATTTTCTAGCATCCCCACATACTCACGCATCCGCGAGGTCACTAGACCTGATCCACTTTCGTCCTCAATAGAAACCTTCGGCTCAAACGTTTCCGTAGGCAGCTCTTCCGGCTCTTTCAAATTCCCATAAATATTCATCGCTACCACCGCCACAATGCACCCTACAGATAAAATCGCAAAAATCAAAAACACCCCCGAAGCCACTTTCCTGCGCTTCGCCTTCCGATGTAGATTCATCCGCTCCGAATCAGAAACAGACCGTTCCCTCTCCGCCACAATCGTCTGCCCCCTCCGCATCTGGCGGCTATAATCTATTTGATTTCTATTTCTTGCCACCCTTACCCACTCCAATTATAATCTCTGCTAAATCTCTTGCTGCATGCGGCCGCGCCAACTTATGCAAATTAGCAGCCAACGATTCCCTTTTCTTCGGGCTTCGCACCAAACTTTGCACTTTTTGTAACAAAACACCGGGCTGCTGCACCATTTTCCCGTCTAGTACTACCTCCGCTGCGCCTGCCGCCTCTAATCTCTCTGCGTTTTTCACTTGATGGCTGCCAGGCAATTTCTCAAATGGCACTAGTACCACCGCCTTCTTTAAAGATGATAGCTCTGCAATCGTTGTCGCCCCCGCCCTAGATACCACTACATCTGCCGCGCCTAAAAGCTCGTTCATCACCGTAGAAAATTCCCACATCCTAAAATCAGATTGCAACTTTGCACCGTCCCACTTTTCATATTTCTTAAGATCCACCATGGATTCATAATGCGCCCTACCAGCCACCAGCCCCACCGAGGTAAACTTCAGCATTTCTGGCAAAATCTCTCGCACCGCCTCGTCAATATGTAGCGCCCCCTGCGACCCACCAGTAATCATCACTAGCGGCCGCTCCGGATTAAACCCTGCCGCCCGCTTCAGCGCCCTCTGCCGGCTCTCCGACACCTTCGCAAACTCCTCGCCAACCGGTATGCCCGTAACTACCATATTTTCTGCTAATTCTCTTGGCTCCATTCCTAGCGCAATAACTGCCGCCTTTTTACTGAGTAACCGGTTGGCTAGCCCTGCCGCCGCATCCGACTCATGTATCACATACGGAATCTTTAGCAGTCTCGCAATCAGCCCTACTGGCAAGCTCACATACCCGCCTTTTAGAAAAATTACGTCCGGCCGGCTAGATTTCCGTACTAGCCGGAAAAACGTCTGAAACAGCCCTAAAACAAAGCAGAAAAGCCCTTTTATATTCCCCCACACAATCTCCTTCAAAGTAAAACCAATATTCGAAAAATAATCAGCAATTTTCCATCCACTATACCGTCGAAATTTCCCCGCCGATATCTTTCTCACCCTAATATACTGTCCAGTCCGCCCTGCGTTCTCTTTGCTAGAACCCCCCCAAGACACTCCTAATTCCGTTGTAAGTTTTACAACGTTCTTGTAATACTTTCCGTCAGTCCAAAATTCCAATACACTTCTTGGCGCCTGTAGCAAAATTTCACGCGCGACGGCCACCGCCGGTGTAATGTGCCCCCCTGATCCCCCTCCGACTATTAGTATCTTCATTTTTTCTTACCTCTCTACTAGTATAACACGAAAGTTGCAATGATGCACCTAGTGCAAAGGAGATAAACATCATACTCGTACCGCCATAAGATAGTAGCGGCAAGGTAATCCCCGTCAGCGGTATCAGGCCCGTCATCGCCCCAATATTCACAATCACGTGCGTTGCTACCCAAGCAAACACCCCCACCACCACTAGGCTCTGCTCTAAATCCGCCAAATGGTTAGACACCTTCAGAAGTTGCGACAAAAGCACCGTATAACACATCACCACCGCCATCAGCCCTACAAACCCCACCGTTTCCCCCATCACCGCAAAGATGGAATCGTTAATCGACTCCGGCAAATACCCCGTCGCCTGCACGCTATTCCCAGGCCCCACCCCAAAGAACCCACCAGTACCAATCGCCAGCATTGCGTTATCAATATGATAGGAATCGCTCGAGCCTTCCTGCCCATAAGTCATCAATCTTTCCATCCTGTGTGGCGAACTTACCACTGCCAAAATTCCGGCTACCCCAATCGCCCCTATCACCATTGCTATCCGCTTCCAAGGCAGCCCACTCATCAATAAAATCGCTAAAATAATCGCTATTATCACGATTCCCGTCCCCAAATCCTTTTGTAACACCACCACAAACAGTAGGCTCGCCCCCGAGTAAAATGCAAATGGTTTCCAAAAATCCAGCGTATCTAGCCCTCCCTCTTTTTTCCGCTGTGCCACCAGTTGCGCTAAATACAACACCAGCCCCAGTTTCAAAAGTTCCGCCGGCTGAAACGACGTCACCCCCAGGTTATACCATCTGCACGCCCCCAGTTCGCACTTTGCCAGTGGCACATGTGCCCACGCCATCAGTTGCAAAAGCGCGCATAGTGCCAACCCCACTATGAGAATAATTTTCGCATATCTCCTCAGCCACTCATACGGCAAGAAAAATGCCACCACAAACATCACTATCGCCACCACCACATTTATCAGCTGATGCGTAAAGAAATAATTCGTATCATAATCCGCCCCATAAGCCGAATTCATAAAGTTGACACGTAGAGGCCCAATCGCATAAATAATAATCAGCCCCGTTATAATCAGTGCCACAGTCAAGATTAAGATTAATTTATTAAACTTATGCCGCCGCATCTTAGGCTATTCCCCCAACCGCTGCTAAGAATACTCCCACCACCGCAGCAATTGCGGCAATCACCCAAAATCTCATTACAATCTTTGCCTCACCCCACCCCTTTGCTTCCAGGTGATGGTGAATCGGCGCCGAAATAAATAATTTCTTCTTAAATACTTTTTTCCAAAATATCTGAACCAAGCTCGACCCAGCCTCTACCACCAGCAGCACCCCAATCACCGGCAGCAAGAAAAACGCATCTGTCATCATCGCCACCACACCCAGCCCCGCCCCCAGCGCAAACGACCCTACATCCCCCATCATAAACCTTGCCGGCGGCACGTTAAACCACACATATGAAAGCAACCAGCCATCCACCGTACAGCAAAACCCTGCCAGTTGCCATTGCCCCTGAAGTAAGGCTATCACCCCAAATGCTCCATAGGCTATCATCATCAACCCCCCAGCCAGCCCGTCCAGCCCATCCGAAATATTTACCGCATTAGACGTCGCCACCACCGCAAAGGTAAATAGCAACATCATCCCAATCGAGCCAAGCTCCAGCGGCCCCACAAACGGAATCTGCACATCCGTCCAGCCCAGTTTATAAGTGAAAAACCATCCCAGCCACAGCCCTATCGCTGTAATCATCGCAAATTTCACCGGCGCTCTGAGGCCTGCCGCCCCATGCCCATCCCCAAAAACATTAATCATGTCATCAATCAACCCCACCACCGAGCCACCAATAAATCCCGCTATCGGCAACCATGTCTGACCTCTATCCCAGTTGCACACAAAAGTCACCACAAATACCGCTATCACCCCTATTACCCCTGCCATCGTCGGGAAATGCCTGCCTTTAAATTTGTGTGCGTGCAACTTCGTCATCACTGGCAAATCTTTGCCATCCATCGTAGTCTTTTTTTGCTTCTTCCACCACTTATATTTGTAAGCAAAATGTGTATAAATCGGCGTCAGGAACATCGAAAAGAAAAATGCCGCCAGCGCGAGCACTAGCCCGTAAAATGCTTCTCCGTCTAATGTATTCATTAATTCCATATTACTCCACCGGCTTTATCCTTAAATATTCCTGCATATAATTACTAATTTTA
>JAFWMC010000057.1 GCA_017510805.1 Candidatus Saccharimonadota bacterium | reverse complement strand
TGCAGAGCATGATCGTTTCTAGCAGCCAAAACTGCATCAGGAACGGAGTAATCGACCTGGTAGCAAATCCCTGCAGAGGGAAGCTGCCTGATTACGACCAGGTGGCAATGGAAACCTTGAAGCACCTGGCGGAAAAGGTGTTTCCCAGCTTCAGCGAAGGGGGGAGAGCACGATGATTGGCGTACCACTGGAAATAACGGCAAAGTCTAGCCATACGTCCTCTTCAGAGGAGCAGAAGCAGGCGAGGGGAGATTTGTGGAAAAGACCTCAGCTACTACGCTCCAAAACAGAGAATGGGGAGATGTTTAAACCCATATTCAAAGAGGAGTGCCATAAGTTAGGCTTTGACCCCGACGATGCCCATTGGCGCCCTGGCCCGCAGTAGCGGGCCTTTTTTATGGCGAAATGGCCGAGGCTATCTGTTTATTTTTAAACTCATTTAATAATCTTAGGGTAAAGATAATTGTTATTGTTTTATTAAATTGTGTTATAATTATATATATAAAAAGTAGAGATTTTATATGGCTAAAAAGAAATCAATGAATCTATATTCAAGCTTGAATTACAGAGGTAAGAAAAACTCACATAAGCCTCGTAAAAATACTGACGTGCCTGTAAAGGTGGGCAAGAAAAGTACATCATTAAAAGATAAGGCAAAGCTAGCCAATCGGCGGGAGAAGTCGCGGGCAAAAGCAAGCGAGAGAGCCGAAAGGCGGGCAGAGGAACTAGCGAAGTTGCCGAAAAACCCAGTAAAAAGGTTTTTTGCGAGATTGCACCCAAAGCGCTTGGCAAAATATTGGTTTTCCAAGCGGGGGGCGATTATGTTTGGAAAGATTGTGGCGGCAACAATACTAATTATCATTATCATTATTGGTGGGCTATTTCTGTATTATAAGAAAGACTTAGATGAAATTAAGCTTGATGAGATGTCTGTATCAGAGACGGTAAACACCTATTATGATAGAAATGGCGAGCTACTCTGGGAAGATAAGGGCGACGGGGATTATCGCCTTGTAGTGGAGGGAGACCAAATTGCGACCTATATGCGGCAAGCAACGGTGGCGATTGAGGATAGAAACTTTTACAATCACCCAGGAGTGGACTGGACGGCTTTGATTCGTGCGGGGCTGTCTACGGTGACGGGGCAAGGCGTGCAAGGTGGCTCAACCTTGACACAGCAGCTAATCAAGCAGGTATACTTCTCTGACGAGGCAAAAGATAGGACCGTAACAGGTCTGCCGCGCAAAATTAAGGAAGTGATCTTGGCGCTAGAAATTGAGAAGATGTATGATAAGGAACAGATTATTACGATGTATCTGAACGAATCGCCTTATGGCGGGCGAAGAAATGGGGTGGAGAGTGCGGCACAGACATATTTTGGCAAGAGTGCGAAAGATTTGAATTTGGCAGAATCAGCGCTAATTGCTTCTATTCCAAATAACCCTGGTGTACTAAACCCTTACAATGAATATGGTAATGAAGCTTTGATAGCGCGCCAGCAAAAGACTTTGGACGTGATGGCGGAAATGGGGTACATCTCCACAGATGAAGCAGAAGAGGCAAAGAAGGTAGATATTCTTTCAACTATTAAGCCAGAAACAACTCAATACGAAAATATCAAAGCACCACACTTTGTATTGCAGGTGCGTAAAGAGCTAGAAGAAAAATACGGGGTGAAGACGATGCGTGCTGGGGGCTTTACCATTAAAACAACTTTGGATTTGCGGGCACAGCAAATGGCAGAAAAGGCGATTGAAGACGGCAAGGCACTATTCTATACTAATGGCAGCGACAACTTAGCATTGACATCTATTGATGTAGAAACTGGGCAGGTGATAGCGATGGTAGGATCAGCCGACTGGAATGCACCGGTATATGGCGAGGTGAATGCAGCAACTGCAGAGCTAGAGCCAGGCTCTACGATTAAGCCAGTGCTAGATTATGGTCCACTATTTATGCAGAGAGAGGGGACGAACTATGGGCCGGGGACGATATTGAAAGACGAAAATATTGACTCTTTATACTGTGCGGGATATACCGGCGGAGCATGTGCGCTAAGGAATGCGTCGGGAGCATTTTATGGAAATCTGACAATTCGCCAGAGCCTAGGCAACTCTTTGAACATTGGCGCTGTGAAGGCTCTATATATTAATGGGATTGAGAATAGCCTGGATGTTGCGCATAGGCTGGGTGATAAATCATATTGTGGCGAAGACGGCTCTGGAGCGGGCGGGCTATCTATCGCGATTGGCTCGGGCTGCAACGTAAGACAGGTGGAGCATGCAAACGCTTATGCATCTATTGCAAGAGGTGGCGTCTACAAGCCGGTTGCCTATGTATTGGAGCTAAAAAATTCATCTGGTGACGTAGTAGAAAAGTATGAGGAAACTGAAGGCGAGAGAGTTTATGACGAACAAGTGGCGTATCTTTTGGAAAGCATCCTATCTGATGCAAGTGCAAGGACGATTACTTTCGGATCGCAGGCAACAAGCTTTGGATTTAATGTGCCAAACGTATGGACTGGCGCCAAAACTGGTACAACAACTACAACAAATAGCTCGGTAGCAAAGGATTCTTGGATGATGAGCTTTTCACCGGTAATTTCCACATCGGTATGGAATGGTAACCATGACGGCTCGGCACTGTCAAGCTCGTCTAACACTGTAGTAAGGCAAGTAATTGCATCTTATATGGAGCCAGTACATACGGAGCTTTACGCAAAGGAAGGTAAGTGGACGGCTAACCAAAAGCCAGAGCAGCCATCAGGAATTAAAACTTTAACCGTAAACGGCAAGACTGATATTTGGCCAAGCTGGTATAACTCTAATAATTCTGGCACAGCCAAGGTGAGTTTGACCTTTAATAAATACAATAAGAAACTAGCGACGAGCTGTACGCCAGAGAATCATAAGATTACCATAGACGCAACTAAGACTCTTGACCCAATCACTAAGAAAGAAGTTTGGGACGTGCCAGATGGCTATAATCGCAATGAGGAAGATGATTGTAGCTATTCGGCGCCGAGTGTATCGCTGTCCGTAAATAAATCTGGGGTTTTGACGGTAACGGTGGGCGGAAATGGCGGAAGTAGCTATAACTATTCTCTATATATTAATGGGTCGGAGATTGAGAGCGGCAAGATTGGCAAGATGACATTTAATACTAACTATACTTTGACTGGTAATGAAAAATCTGTAAAGGTGACCGTGACAGACGATAGGGACGGCTCGGCATCAGATACGTTAAGCCAAAGCGAAATAAAGACCGTGACGGGTAAATAGAAATAGTGAAAATAAATAAGCCCTCTGTGCGAGGGCTTATTTTGTGGTGGCTATCTATTTTCTAGACTTCCGTTCCTTGATGATTTTGGCAAACATCATTCGGCCAGAAGAAGTCTGAAGAAAACGGATAAATTCTACTTTAACTTCTTTGTTAACTTTGGTGCTGGCATTATCCACTACGACCATGGTGCCATCAGGAAGGTGACCTACGCCTTGCTTGGGGTTGCTGCCGGTGCCGGTGATTTTAAGGGTAAAAGTCTCGCCAGGGAGATATTCTTGCCGGACGGCAAGGGCAAGATCGTTGACGTTAAGGATGTCTATTCCCTCGGCGGTGGCGGCCATGTTTAGATTATAATCATTGGTAAGAATTAAACCTCTATTTTCTTTGGCAAGGTCAATCAAGCGGTCGTCAACTGGAGTGCGGTCTAGTTTGTCGTCGTAAATGGTGACGGTGGCAAGCTCTACACGTTCCAATTCGTTAATGTTGTCTAGGCCAAAGCGAGCGCGAGAACGCTTTTCGTTGTCTTTGCCATCGGCAAGGAGCTGTAATTCCCTAATGACGGAACGAGGAATAATAAGATCGTCCCCGAGAAAACCAACCTTAGCAACAGAAACAATCCGGCCATCTATAAGGGCAGATGTATCTATGTAGACTTTGCGTTTTTGGCTAGAGTTGATAATTGGCTTGCTGATAGTTTTGGCCGTGATATATGTTGTCTCCAACAAAATAGTGAGCACTACAATAAAAATAAATAATTCCATATCTTGTTATTTTAGCATTATTTGTAGATTTCTACAAGGTCAAGACCGTATTCCTTAGCGTATTCGGAATTTTCAGAGAGAATACCTTGGTATTTTTCGGCGAGGTCGTGGCGACCAAATTTTTCGGCAATTTCGGCGGCGAGGTCGTGGCGAGAGATGTGATTTAGGCGGAGCATTTCATAAGGAGTAGTAGTGGAGCCTTGATCTTCGTAGCCGTGAACGCTAAGCCTAGAGGCATCGGCATAATTTGCAAGGATGGATTTAAGAGTGACAGGATAACCATGGAAATTGGCAATGATGGGGATATCTTTAGTGAAATAATCATTGAAAGTATTTTGCGAGAGCTTATTAGTGGCAGTGCCAATGGCGCCGTAACTGAGGGCGGTAATACCTACAAAACGAAGTTTAATTTCGGGAATATCGGATTTTAATAGTTTGATAGCGGCGAGTGCTTCCCTGGTGGGGATGTCGCCGGCGGCAGTAAGAATAAAATCTGGATTTTTATCAGAGGTAAAGTCAAAGATGCTAGCGCCACCGTTTTCTAGCTGAAAATCGGCATGATGGCTATCTATCCAGCGGGGCTCTTTGGTCTTGTTAAATGTTGTAATATTTACTACATTTTCAGAGTTAAGCATATGGTAAAAACAAGCACGTGCGGAAACATCGTCTACTGGGAAAAGGCAGGTGGTTTTATTGTCTGGGCGAGAGAGCATGGTGGAAATAAGGGCAGGGCTCTGGTGAGAATAGCCATTGTGGTCTTGGCGCCAGCAAGTAGAAGTAGAGAGGATATTAAAGGCGGGATATTTAGGACGAAAGGCGGCCTGCTCGCTTTGAGTGAGGAATTTGCAATGCTGGATAAGCTGGCTGGTGATGATAGGCAAAAAAGCCTCGTAGCTGGTGAGAAAGGCTTTCTCGCAATTGAGCAGATGACCAATCATAGTAGCCGTAAGCACATTTTCGGAAAGCATTTCCACGATGCGACCGTTTTCCGCTGATGGTAAATCCCATTCTGCTTGTGGCATAGCCCAGACACGTTTTTCGGCAACGTAAACTTGGTCTAGCTTATTAGAAGTAGTTTCGTCTGGAGAGAAAAGGTAAAGGTGGGGGTCTTTTTCAAATTCTTGTTTTAGTAAATCAGCGATAACTTCGGCGGAAGAGAAATGGTCTTTGCCGGGAGATTTAACTTTGTCTATCATATGGTGAAACCTTTCTTTGTATCAAATAAATCTTGGAATCGGTAAGACTCAAGCCAGCGTTGCAAAATCATAAGCTGAGTAGGATCGGTCTTGGCATCGGGAAGAGGAATTTGATGAGAGGCGTAATTGCCGGCAATCTTGACTTTTTTGATGAAAGTGGGGCCAGTGATGCCTTTTTTAGATTTGAAAACAATAAATGGTGGGTGCGCAGGAGATTCTTTGAAAATCTGGTTGGCTCTGACGAGAGCATCTTGGAAATCTGCAGGATTGGCGCCAAGGATGGTGACGGGGGTATAGCCAAAGCCGCGAAGCATTTCGTTTAATTCCCTTTCGGACTTGCGGCCGGAGATGGTGGGGCCGGAAATTTTGTAGCCATTAAGATGTAAAATGGGAAGAATTTTGCCGTTAGCTTTGGAATTTAATAATTTTGGCAAATTGAGAGAAGCAAGAGCGGTAGCAGTTTCTAGCTCGCCATCACCAATGAGGACGGCTATTTTCTTTTCTGGGTGGCCGAGAGCGCTACCATAAGCGGTGGCGAGCGAATAGCCTAATTCTCCACCTTCACAAATGACGCCCGGGGTGAGAGGGCTAGCATGGGAGGGGAAGCCACCTGGCCAAGAAAATTGCTTGCAAAGATAGGCAATACCCTCTTTAGTGGGAGTAGCCTTTTTGTCAACTTTGGCTAGATCGCCGTCTATGAATAGATTGGCTTGCAGAGCCGGAAAACCGTGGCCGGGGCCAAGAACGAAGCTAAAATTAGGATCTTTGCCATAACGAGCGTGAAGATTAGCATAAACGATATTGATACCAGGGCAAGTGCCCCAATGACCAAGCAGGCGGGGCTTGACATCTTCCTTTTTAAGCGGATCATCCAGGAGGAAATTATTTTGCAAGAAAAGCTGAGCTACGGTAAGGTAGTTGGCTGCGCGAATGCGACGCTTGATTTTGTCTTCCATATTACTTATGATTATAGCATGAATGAAGGTTTTTGACTATTATATCCCCCCCCCCAGACGATTTTTAGTACTCATTGAAAATATTGCTCTCCTTAATATGCTTGTTTTTGTTTTAGCATAAAATAAGGGGATTTGGCAAAAATTTTGATGTATTTTTTACTACATCTGATTTATTAGCGGCGAGTACGAAGAAGATTAAGATTGGTACCGACTAAATAAACCGCTACGCCAATGAGAATACCACTAAACAAATAGTTGGTGGGGCCAGTGGCTGGAAGATCTACAGAAGTGTCTTCCTTGACGGTAGTAGTGGCTACGGTATCGGTAGATTTGGTTTCAGTAGATTTAGTTTCAGTAGGCTTATCCTCGGACTCGGCGTTAGCCTCATTTACAGGGGTAGAGGAAGCTTTGGTATTATTAGTGGGCTTGTTGT
>JAFWMC010000006.1 GCA_017510805.1 Candidatus Saccharimonadota bacterium | reverse complement strand
GGATCAAACTCTCCATTAAAGTGTTCAAGTTTGAAAACTCAATTAAATGAACTGACGAATGTATATCACACACTGCAAGAAAAAACCTCGCAATGCGTATAAAATTGCACAACTGAATTGTTAAAGTTGTTCTAAGCAACCTACCTTGTAAGACAATACTATACTCGCAGTTCTTAGACTAATTACTATTGTATCTAATCTAGGTTCATAAGTCAAGAGTTTTTCTAGACTTTTTTAGACTTTTTTTGATTTTCTCGCGACAATATCCACCACGCCCCAGTCCCAAGCCCCGCAATAGCCAAGGGAATAATCGCCCACCAAGCTAGATTCCCCATATTCTTATTATCATTTTTACCACCAAGATCTGGCACTTCAGCACTATCTTCTTCCCCACCCGTTGTATTTTGGCCACTTTCTTCCGCCTTTACTGTAATCTCCGACATCCCCTCATTATCTCCGTTTCCCTCCTCTGTTGCTGCACCATATTGTGCTGATGCTAATCCAAATGTCGCCGCCACGCTCTCTCTAGCAATATTACTTGCCGCCGTTACATCACTATTATTGCCGCTCATCATAGTCCCCTCCCCTCCAACATCTTCACTATTTTCAATCTTTTTAGATTCCTCTGATACAATTGGCTCTTCCGAATCTAAACCTTCTGGTATGCCAGATTCTCCTGGCATCTCAATTTCTTCCGGATCTTCAGTCTCCTCAAGCTCATCGTCCTGTTCATATTGTTCGTCCATTTCCAATCTTACATTTCCCATATATGGAGCATAAATCACCTTGCCGCTTGGTTTCACCTCCGGCAAACACTGTATTCCCACCATACCCATACCATCATTATTCATCTCCTTATATTTTGCTAGGCATCCCCTATAATCTGCCTTACCCATAATATATCGCACCACATTATCATTTCCCTCTAATACTACTGCAGCACCATAATATAACACCCCCGGAGTAATATTTCCTAATTCTAGCCAATCAAAATAAAACTGAGATGAATTAATTACATCTGTTTGCCCACTCAAAAGTTGCACAGAATTATTTTCAATTGTCGCCTTATCATATAGTCGCGTCATCCAATATGGATAATTAATTTTTGTCCAATCTTCCGCTCCCATTTCACGACCATCATTAATAAAAGCTACCGTAAATCTCAAAACTTTATCAATATCTGTACCAGTATCATCATAAGTCACCGAAAGTTGATTCGTTCCTAAGTTAATACTATTAATTGTTATTGTCCCTGGCACATCATCCACCGGCTCCGGCAGACCTCCCGTTGCATATGCTCCCACCCCTTGAGATATAGACAATCCCCCCGCCAACACGGCACTTAAAATTTGTGTTCTTATTTTCATAAGACATTCCTTTCTTCGTGCTGTCTATCGTAAACGTAGTCTAATTGTATCAGGTTGCACTATAGAGTGCAAGCATAAGTCTATTCGTTTTTATCTTCCTCTGGCAATACTATACCAATAGACGCCACCGTATCACCTTCGCCCATCTTCATAATCCTCACACCTTGAGTTGCCCTCCCGAGCGTCGGGATCTCTTTTACTGCTACGCGGATAGCTTGCCCCTTTGTAGACATCATAATCACCTCTTTAGCCTCTGGATCTAATGTGTGTACTGCTACGATTTGGCCAGTTTTAGCTGTCACTGCTGCCACCTTAATACCTACGCCACCCCTCTTATGTACCGGAAAATTGGAAACCTTTGTTGCTTTACCATAACCATTCGCTGAAACTGCAATCAATTTTTGCTCAGCATCTGTCACCACATCCATTCCTACAATTTCATCCTTTGGTCGGAGTCTCATACCTCTTACACCCTTCGCCGAGCGTCCCATTCCTCTTACATCTGTTTCGTTAAATCTCACCGCCTGGCCGGCCGAAGTCGAAATCACAATATCATTTTTCCCTGTCGTCCCCTTCACCCATTTCAGCTCATCGCCGACATCCAATTTAATCGTAATCAAACCATTTGTCCGAATATTCTCGTAATCCTTAATCGGTGTCTTCTTAATCGTCCCCTTCTTCGTTGTCATAAAGAGGAATCCATCCTTACCCACCTCAGAACCTTGCTTAATAATTGCGGTAATCTTTTCCTCCGGATGCATATTTAACACATTCACCGCTGCCGTCCCCTTGGCTGCCAGTGACGCCTGCGGCACTTCATACGCTTTTAGACGGAACACTCTACCTTGCGAAGTGAAGAATAGTAAGAAATCGTGTGAATTTGCGGTAATAATCTGCGAAATTACATCTTCTTCCTTTGTCGTCATGCCACGCTTGCCCTTTCCGCCTCTATTCTGACGGCGAAAATCATTTTGCGGCACCCTCTTAATATAATTCTCTGTCGTTAACAAAATTACGCTTTCTTCTTCCGGAATCAGCTCTTCTTCAGAGAATTTACCTAGCTCATGATTGATAATCTTGCTTCTACGCTCATCACCATACTTTTCTTTCACCTCTAGTAACTCTTCTTTTACCACTCTCAACACTTCTTTCTCATCTGCCAAAATCGCTTCAAGTCTAGCAATTAATTCTTGTAATTCTTTCAGCTCCGCCTCAATCTTGTCACGCTCCAATCCCTGTAATCTACGAAGCTGCATCGCCAAAATTGCCGCTGCCTGTATCTCCGATAAACCAAATTTCGCCATCAACTGCTTATCTGCATCATCATAGCTCGCCCTAATCGTCGCAATCACTTCGTCAATATTATCTAGCGCAATTTTCAAACCTTCCAAAATATGTGCGCGCTCTTTCGCCTTCCTTAGCTCATACTCTGTTCTTCTACGAATCACACTCTGACGATGCTTAATAAATTCTGCTAAAATATCTTTCAGTCCCAACGTTCTCGGCTTAATTCCATCCACCAGTGCCAAAATATTGTAATGAAAAGTAGTTTGTAAATCTGTTAATTTATACAGCTGGTTCAAAATTTTCTTCGGAAAAGCATCCTTTTTTAGTTCAATCACTACTCTCGTCTTACCTCTGGCTGATTCGTTCCTCGCATCTTTAATATGTGTCAATTTTTTATCGTTTGCTAACTGCTTAACTTTTTCCACAATAGACTCTCGGCTCACCCCATATGGCATCTCCGACACTACAATGTTGTATCTGCCACCCTTCACCTCTTCAATATTCGCAATACCCCTAATTACCACTGAGCCTTTCCCCGTTGCATAGGCCCGCTTCATTGGCTCACCACCATACACTTCTGCCCCCGTTGGAAAATCTGGCCCCTTCACATGCTTCATCAACTCATCCAAAGTAATATCTGGATTATCTATTTGTGCTACCGTCGCGTCTACTACCTCTGATAGATTATGTGGTGGGATATTTGTTGCCATACCTACCGCAATACCCATCTGTCCATTTAAAAGAATATTTGGTACCGCTGCCGGAAGCACTGCTGGCTCCTGCTCTGTTCCATCAAAGTTATCCCTAAAATCAACCGTTTCCTTGTCAATGTCCGCCAAAAGCACCGAGCCAACTTTATCCATTCTTGCCTCGGTATAACGCGAAGCCGCTGGATCATCCCCATCCGCTGAACCAAAGTTACCTTGCCCCTCCACCAAAGTATACCGCATCTTCCATGGCTGTGCTAAATTCACCATCGCATCATAAATGGATGAATCACCATGCGGGTGATATTTACCCATCACCTCACCCACAATACGTGCAGATTTTACTGTAGCATGTGGCGCTTTCCAACCATTTTTATTCATTGCATAAAGAATACGACGATTTACTGGCTTTAAGCCATCTCTTACATCTGGCAATGCCCGGTCAATAATCACCGACATTGAGTATCTCAAGAAGTAATTCTCCATCGTGGATTCTACCGTCCTTAGCTCTACTCCGTCCGCATCCACTACCACCTCTTGCTTATCCAAACTCCCCCCGTCCATTCCATCTGCCGGCTCATTTGCCATCGTTTCGTCTACCCCTGTATCATCCGCACTATCCGGCACACCGCCAGTCTGGCTCATATTCTCTTCGTCTTCTATTTTTTTCTTATCTACCATCTTTCCTCCTTATCCTTAGAAATCTAGATCATCCAGATCTACCTTAGCTGCATTAGACTGAATAAATGTTTTTCTTAGATCCGCCTCATTACCCATCAGCTTCGTAAATATTGCATCAGCCTTCTCTGCATCATCAATATTTACTCTAATTAGCGTCCTGTTCTCTGGATTCATCGTTGTTTCCCATAACTGCGTTGCATCCATTTCACCCAGACCCTTAAACCTCTGTTGTTGCGTGTATCCAGCCTGTTTAAATCTTTCATCCTCTGGGTTAATTTTTGTACCCGCCGCCTTTCGCTCTTCAATCTTCTCTGCTAGTTTCTTCTCTAATGCTGCCTCATCATAAATATACTCAATCTTACGCGCACTCCCTGTCCCTTTTATCAGACCAAATAGTGGCGGTTTCGCCAGATATACGTGTCCTGCTTTAATCACCTCTGGCATATAGCGGAAGAAAAATGTCAAAAGTAGCGTTGAGATATGTGCACCATCCACATCCGCATCCGTCATAAACACAATTTTATAATAACGTAAGCCATCAATATTAAACTGCTCACCAATACCCACCCCCATTGCCTTTATCAGAGATACAATCTCCTTATTTGCAAACATTTTATCAAGCCTTGCTCTCTCGGTGTTTAGCACTTTACCTCTTAGCGGCAAAATCGCCTGAATTTTACTGTCTCTCCCCTCCTTTGCCGAACCTGCCGCTGAGTTACCCTCTACAATAAACAGCTCGCATTTCGTCCTATCCCTATCGCTACAATCCGCCAACTTAGAAGGCAAATTTAGCCCCTCAAATGCCCCCTTTCGGATTACATTATCTCTAGCTGCCCTAGCTGCCTTTCTAGCCCTTGCCGCCAAAGTCGCCTTCGTCACAATCTTCTTCGCGATTGCTGGATTTTCTTCTAAGTAATAGGCAAAATATTCGCTCATTACTTTATCTACATAGCCTCTTGCCTCTGGATTACCTAGTTTATTCTTCGTCTGCCCCTCAAACTCCGGATTTGGCAATTTCACAGAAACAACCGCCGTCAAACCTTCCTTAATATCATCCCCTGTTAAATTCTCATCTTTCTCTTTTAATAAATTATTTTTCCTTGCATAATCATTAATTGTACGGTTTAACGCCGTCCTAAAACCTACCACATGCGTACCACCATCAGGAGTCAACACATTATTAGCAAATGGCTTCATTGTCTCCGCAAAAGTTTCATTATATTGCAAAGCAATTTCCACCTGACCATCGCCAATCACCTTATCAACATAGAATATATCATCAGATACTATCTCTTTGCCGCTATTCAATCTCTTTACATAACTCCTAATTCCCCCTTCAAAGTAAAAGCTCTCTCTGGCACCCGTCCGCTCATCTATCGCCGTAATCAAAATTCCCTTCGTCAAATATGCCTGATGCCTTGCATAGTTTAATACCCAATCAAAATCAATCGTCGTTCCATTCTTAAAGATTGTCCCATCTGGATAAAAAGTAATACTTGTACCCTGCTTATCTGTCTTCCCCAGTACCTGCAAATCAGAGGTCGGCTTACCCGTATCAAACTCAATATGATGCACCTTTCCATCTCTATATACCTCTGCCACCATTCTTGTAGAAAGTGCATTCACCACTGATGATCCCACCCCGTGCAGACCAGACGACACCTTATATCCACCGCCACCGAACTTACCGCCAGCGTGCAGTACTGTTAGCACTGTTTCCAATGTAGACTTCTTCGTCTTGGGATGAATATCTACCGGAATACCACGACCGTTATCTTCAACCCTCACTCCACCATCTTCTTGAACAATAATTTCCACCTTGCTAGCATACCCAGCAATTGCTTCATCAATAGAGTTATCTGCTATCTCTTTTATCAAGTGGTGTAAACCATCATAACCAGTAGACCCGATATACATACCTGGCCGCACCCGTACTGCCTCTAGCCCCTCCAAGACTCTAATATCAGAGCCATCATAATTCTCGGACATTTAATTACCTCGTCTTATTTACTTTTCCTTATCTATTATACTCTTAGAGGCTAAAAAATCAACCCTAAAATGCCATTTTAAGCCTTCCTAACGCAATTTTACAAAGGTTTCGTCTTTTCCCGCCTCATCACTCACCTTTTTATCCTTATTAGCCTCTACGGGCTTCTCAGGGGCTTCTACGGGCTTATTTCCACTCTGCTTCTGCTTATTTAGCCATTCATCCAAGAAATCTGTCTTTGGCGCGTCTCCAGTCCCCTCATTGTCCCCAATAGCTTTTTTAACACTACCGCCAGCATTTTCCCACCTAGCATTTATCTCTTTGTCCACCTCTGCTCTAGTCTTACCATATTTTACTGCTGAATATTTCTTCAGAGAATCCATTACCCCTGGATTTTCCTCACCCAACTTCGGCCAAGTCATCGTAAATGGCCGACTTGGCATCCCAAACATCATCACCGTTGCAATCGCATTATGATTCGGTGTTTTATGTAGATCTTCCGCATTGAATACCGGGGTAAACACCTTCTCCATTAGCTCCGCATCTGTCACCCCTAATCTTCCAGCTACAATTGTCCCCACATTCCCTAATACCCCTTCGCGAATCTTATCTGTCAACTGTGTCATAAACTGGTTTGCCACCACTAGATTTAGCCGGAATTTCCTCGCCTCTGATAAAATACTCTCAAATGAATCCGTTGAAAAATTCTGGAACTCATCTACAAATAGACAAAAGTCCTTTCTCTGATCCTCTGGTATATCCACTCTTGCCATCGCCGCCGCTTGGAACTTCATTACAAATATCATACCTAAAAGTTTGGAGTTTAATTCCCCCATCTTCCCTTTAGATAGATTCACCAGTAAAATCTTATTGTTATCCATCACCTCTCTAATATTAAAGCCCGACTTACTCTGCCCCAAGATATTCCGCATCATCGTATTAGAGAGAAACGGCCCCCATTTTGACACCAACCAAGTAATCACTTCTCCTGCATCATTACTCTTTTGTGAAGCCGGAAACTCTTTCGTCCAATAATCGTAGACACTTTTATCTGTCACATATTTCAACTTATCTTTCACATATTCTGGGTCAGTAAACACTTTTGGTATATCTATAAACGTTGCCCCTTTCGGGTCGCTCATCAAAAGTAACGCCGCATTCCTAAACATATGCTCACCCCTTGGTCCAAAAATACCCGTATGCCCCGGATCATATAGAGAATACAACATATTTATCCCTTCCTGCACGATAAAGTCTTTCTGGTCTTCCGTTTCATACTCAAACATATTCATCCCTATTGGATTCTCCATATCTCCTGGGTCAAAATAAATTACATCATCTATCCTCTCCTCCGGCACCATTGAAAGTAGCTCCTCTGCTACATCTCCGTGTGGATCAATAAAAGCAAACCCCCGCCCATCCATCATATCTTGATAGGCAATGTTCCGCAGAAATACCGATTTACCCATACCCGTAGACCCAATCACGTAAGTATGTCGCCGCCTATCATCCACCGACAATCGTATCTCCTTTTGCTCACCCCGAAAATAATTCACCCCTATTAATACCCCTTCTTGCACTAATTTTGCTGGCCCATCTACCTGTTTCATCGCCTGCCTCTCCACCTGAGATGTCGGAATTGAACTTTGACTTGGCAAATGGAAAATTGAAGCCATCTCTATACTATTTAATATCATTTCCCTATTCCCCTGTGGAAAAATTCTATAAATATAGTGTTCAGTTAGCTCCTCTATATCTCTAGCTGGCTCGTATCTGAAACCATTGTTTGCTGGCGAATCAAACTGCGAAAAAGCCGCCACCATTCCTGATAATAGCGCCTCAGACCTTGCCTGCGTTCCAGAGCTTGCCACTACCCTAATCAGCGTTTCAAAGCCTGGATATTTCGTCTTATTCTCTATTACCTGAATTTCCTCTTGCTGCAAGCTAGTTAATTGCTTTTCTTCGCCCTGACCCCTACTTTCTTCTGGAGCCTTCCATAAAGCCGTAAATATCTGCCTAATATAGTCCAATGTTCCGCCTAGTGCATCATCCTTAAAATTTTTCTTCCCATCTTTTATATTTTGTACTCGCTCTTTAGATTTTTTTGTCCAACCACCATCCGTTGGCCTAATCAATATCTGCAGTGCCATGCCTTCATCATCTTTCACCTTAGACATTGCATTCAAAATTGAGCCACTCGCATCCCACTTTGTATCCTCGTATGTAGCTATCGGATATACATAATCTTTCTTCAAGCTTAATGTCCCCCCTGCCACCCCCGCATTCGTCGTATCTGGAGAAAAAATGCTATCTTCTCTAGTTTCCTCTAATCTAGCCGTCGGATATGCCGACACTACTGCCTGTTTCACTGTTTCTAATAACTCTATTGGTACTAATGTCCTATATTTCACTAATCCACCCGTCGCCACCACCTCAAAAGCTATGTGTTTCTGTCCATAAATTCTCGTTTTTAGCCCTTTCTGTACCACCGAAGCTATCGTTGTATACATAATTTGCGCCTCAGAAATTTCCTCATTCGTCACATCCCTTTCATCTCTACCTCCCGCCTGAATATCATCTGTCTCTGGTGGTAAATGAATTAACAGCGGCACCATCTTTAGCGCTCTCTCATAATTTTTATCTTTTCTCGTTTCTGCCAAATGTTTCGCCCAAATCACCGAGCCAGCAACTGTTACTCCAATTAGTACCCCTATAATTCCCACCACTATACCCATTAGTCGCTACCTCCTACACTATAATGCCCCAACGATTGTAATACGTCATCTCTATATTTCTGATATTCCCCCTCTTTATCCCCAGGCCGCCCCTTTGTTCTCTCGCTAGATTTCTCTGCCTCCTCCACCAGTTTATCTATTCCTTTCTCTGTCCTCTCATCGCCTTCACCATTAACAGCTATTGTCCCGCCTTCACTTAGAATTTTTGCCATATTTGCCTGCGTATCTATCGGCCGCTCTGCTAGTTCTTCTATTCCGTCCAGAGCTTTCACCCCCATTTCTCTCTCCATATCACGTGTCGCCCCAGAGATAAATGACTCACCATTCCCTGTCTTTTGATCAGAAAAAATCTCCATTTCCTTTTTTGGAAATTGCTCACCTCCAAAACTCTGAGAATTTTTATTCTCCATATGTTTATTTTATCACAATCTCTTTGAAATCACAAAGCAAAATAGCACTACAAATATCACTACTCCAGATATAGATAGCCACCACTCTGTTCCAATTGAATGTGCCAAAAGTAACATTATCGGCCCCATTGCAATCGCTGCCGCATAAGCATAATCTTTCTTTATCAACTTTCCTTTCTTAGAAATCATCTTCCTAAAAATCATCAGTATCCCTACTACTACCCCATACATCACTAAATAAACACATCCAAAAAATACTAAAACCCCTAACGGCCCAATGCCCGTAGGGGTAGTAAAAATCATCATCACCACTAAGATAATTAGACAAATCAGACTCACAAACGCTATAAAACGATTAAGCATATATCTATTTTATCATATCTAGGTAATAATTTGTACGCTTCATCTCACGATGAAAAGCAAGAGAAAAGGCGAATTGAACAGACTGCGAAACTGTTCAGTTCACGTATTTAGTTCCCACCTTGTTAAGGTGGCAAGCGGTGAGTTATCCGGCACTAAACAAAACACTATTTGCCGCAACTCCACCGCTAGCCGTAGATCGCTCCACTCTTGGTGGAGCAAATGACTTAAACTTCTACAGTTTAGTCCTCATTAATCTTCTTCCCTATTCTGAGATAATTTAATGTGCAAATCAGGGTCCAGATCAACGCGCTCTACGCGATTTCTTACGATTTCGCGGAGCCTGTGGTAATTTCTATCTTGTAATTTATGGCTAGAAATTACCAGTAAGCCCGCCAAACGTTATTTATATTTCATTTAGGTGCCTCGCTTTGATTTTAATGTTTTTGTTTTCGTCTTTGCGACTGTCCTTATTGTAGCATAAGCACTTCATTATTTCAATACTTTTTGCATAAAAATTTTAATGTATTTTTTACAACGAACACTATTTTCTTGCCTTTTCTTCCCTGTTTTCAGTCAACTCTACAACGAGTGTATTTTTTACAACAATCAAATGTTGTAACGCCAACAAATTTTTGATTTTCTGAACAAAAATTCGTATTTTATCTGCTAAATAAGCTTTTTCTTAATTTCATTTGCGCACCCCAAATGGCAAACAACAGCAGCCTCCACAACAGTAAAATGATATTTTTAAACTGAACATCACACTCAAAAAATCGCCATATAAATAAACACCGCCAAATACAATTAATAGGCCTAAAAATGGCCTTAAAACGCGAAATAAGGCCTATTTTAGGCCAAGAAAAAGACCGACTGTACTGCGAGGAAAGCCGGTCTTTGTAGAGTGTGGAGTTATTTTGGCTAATTTTTATTTTTGGCTTTTGTATAACTTATTTATTCAAAAGCTATCTCTATAATACCGCTCAAAAACGCTAATGTCAATAGATTTTTGTATAAATTTTTTATCATTTTTGCCTACTTTTCCACAATTTCCTCAAGTCCAACAATTGCAAAAATTACAACAAAAAAAGGCCAAATTTACCATTAGTGTTACCAAGATTGGTGTTTTCTTCTTTTAGAACTACCTATTTATTAGCCAATAGCTGCCAAATTCGCTATAAAATCGCCAAGATTGGTGGTTTCTTCTTGTGAAGCGCTATTACTTATAGAGCGAACAAGAAAAACCGCCTAGATTGGCGATTTTATAGCGAATTTGGTGGAGCTGGGGGATACTGCCTCCCCGTCCAGGTTATCACTGGGACATCATTCTACGCGTATAGTTTTCTGTTTTGATCTCGGCAATTATCTAAAGCTGCAGAAAACGAAACTTCAGACTACCATAACTATAGGTTTTAGACATTAATTTAGTTGCGATTAATGCCCTATCTCCATTAATATGATAATCCTTACCTCTATGGAGCCTTAAGGTAAAGACCATGCCTTAAATATATCTTAGGCAAAAGCAGGTGAATAAATCACGTGCTTAGCAGTATTTTTCTCTGCATTTATCTTACACTTACGGTGCTAATCGACGCGCCTGATATCTGTTAATAATCTGTCTAAGCTTTGTCAGCCCCAACTACCTACATTATATCATTTTTCAACAATAAAAACAATCAGTTTATACCCTAAGAAACAGTATCCCGGAAAAATCCAAAAAGTCAATGACCTTGTGTCTTTACAGCTCAAGGAGATGAGCGAAAAGAAAGTTTACTTTCTTTTCCGAGACGACGCAGAGCTGTCTTTTAAGACTTTTTGGATTTTGTAGGTGTTTCGTGGGTATGAACTGTTTGTTTTTAAATGTTGTAAAAAATACTAAAACAGGGGTAAAACGCGCTAGTGCTTGCAACTAACCACCGCTTTTACTATTCTTAGGCTATGATTTCAAGAATTTATTCCATAGTTCCGTCCGGTTTTACTGGTCATATTATTGAAGTTGAAGGCGATTCCAATCGTGGCCTACCAGC
>JAFWMC010000056.1 GCA_017510805.1 Candidatus Saccharimonadota bacterium | reverse complement strand
TTAATTGCCGTCATTCAGCGCCGTACCAAGCTAAATTTAGACGATAAAGATATTTTCATTAACGTTGTTGGCGGTATGAAACTAAACGATGCTGCTGCCGATCTCGCCGTCTGCCTTGCTATCGCCAGCGCTGTTGCTGGGCGCAAACTCGCCGAAGATTACGTTGTCTTTGGCGAAGTTGGTCTTGGCGGAGAAGTCCGCTCGGCCTTCCGCCCAGACCAGCGTATTGCCGAGGCCAAAAAACTCGGCTTCAAGCACGCCATTGCTCCTGCTACTAACCGTCCCGCTAAGGACACCTTCATCACCCCAGTCAAAGACCTCCGCCAGACCCTAATCAAATACGTCAAATAATCTTTATCCTCGTGCTTTCAGTGCCAATCTTACTCTTTCGCCTGTAGATAGGGAACTATCCACTTCAGCAAGCGACTCCGTTGCCTCTTTCAAGGTAAATCCTAGCGCAATCAGCGCATCCAAGGCTTCGTCCGCCTCTGGTTTGGCGCCAGCTATTGCTATTGGCTCACTTACTCCTACATGGCTTGGCAAGCCAACTTTATCAGCAAGATCCACAATCACCCTCTCGGCCGATTTTTTGCCTACTCCAGACGCCTTAGAAACATACGCTGCATCCGCATTAGCAATCGCATTGCGCACGTCTTCTGGCGCCCCCAGCGATAAAATCGCCATCCCCGCCTTTGGCCCAATTCCATTTACCGAAATCAGTAACACAAACAGCTTTTTCGCCGCTAAAGAAGTAAAGCCGTACAATTCCTCTGCATTTTCGCGAATTGCATGATAGGTATAATACTTCATCTCTGTATCTAGCATTGCCGCATCAAAATCCAGCGCCGATAGTGCTATCTCGTATCCCACTCCCTGTACATCCACTATCACCGACGAGTCAAATTTTTCAGTAATGGTGCCGCGTATATGTGAAATCATATTCTTATTTTACCATATTTTTATTTGCTGCTTGCGGCTGATACATCAGTGTATGTGTAATTGCTGCCGCTAGTGCATCCGCCGCATCATCTGGTTTCACTATTTTTTCCATGTTAAGATGTAGCCGCACCATTTCTTGCATCTGTGTCTTGTCTGCGCTGCCATATCCTGTCAAAGTTTTTTTAATTTCATTCGGCGTGTATTCATAAATTGGCAGTCCATGCTGTTTACACACCAAAATACATATTCCTCTCGCCTCCGCCACAGAGATACCAGTGGTGATATTTTTACTAAAAAACAATTTCTCAATAGAAACCATATCTGGCTGCCAAGCATCTACAATTTCATTTAGGGAATCATAAATATCTTCTAGTCGCTCTGGTAGTGGTGTATGGGCTGGCGTCGCTATTACCCCCGCGTCTAACATTTTTACTTTTCCTCGCAGCGTGCCATTATTTTCCAAAACGGCAATCACCCCAAATCCGCAAATCCCTGTTCCTGGGTCTATCCCTAGAATTTTCTTTGTTGCCATATAAATAATATTTTATCACCCCTTGCCAAATCTGTCATTTTGGTATACAATATAGTAAATAGAGTAAATAATGCATTATATAATATAAAAGGAAATTTCCATGTCTGAAAATACACTTACGCTTGAAAAGCGTACCGAAACTGGTAAAAAACTTAAAGCTTTGCGTGCTGCAGAGAAAATCCCCTCCGTTATTTACGGTGGTCAGGACACGCCAATCCTCGCCGCATCCGACTATAACGCTACAGAGAAAGTTCTCCACACTGCTGGCTATCACTCCACTATTGATCTAGACATTGCTGGCAAAAAACAGCTTGCTATTGTCAAGAATATTGACATAGATCCAGTTTCTCGCAGAATCATCAACGTAGAGTTCCAGGCCGTTTCCGCCGACCAAGTTATTGAGGCTACTGCGCCTATCGTTATTACTGGCTTTGATAGCTCCGATGCTGCCAAGCTCCACCTTGTCTATCTCCAAGTTATGGAAGAAATCGACGTCAAGGCCAAGCCATCCGAGCTTCCAGAGGAAATCGCTGTTGACGGTAGTCAGCTCGCTAAAGCCGGCGACAAACTCACCGTTGCCGACATCCAGCTGCCAAAGGGCGTAGAATTGGCCGACAAGGAAATGTCTAAAGATCAAGTCATCGCCAACGTCTACGACCCAGCCGCCGAGGCTGCTGCCCGCGAAGCCGCCGATAAAGCCGCCGCCGAGGCCGCTGCTGCCGAGGCTCCTGCCACCGAAGCCACCGAAGCTGCTGCTGATGGCGAATCTGCAGAGAGTGCTGATAAGGAATAATAAAAAACTAGTTTTTTATAAGGCTTAGTTTAATGCTTTCTGATTTGCCACCAGTCTATCCAGCAAAGCGCTTTGCCCCCGGCGAGTATTCTTGTGTTCGCCACCCCAAGCTTTCAGCGCTGGCTCCTGCAAAGCTCTTGCAAAGGAAAAGGTCACATTCCATGGGAATGGGCCATTTTTCAATACCGCTTGCAAATTATCCGTCGCCTCCTCTGGGGATTGCCCGCCACTTAAGAATACCACTCCAGCCAAATCTTTTGGTACGTGTTCCTTCAGCACTGCCGCCGTCTTCGCGCCAATTTCATCTGTTGTAGATTTTACATCATAATCTTTGCCCGGCAAAATCATGTTACATTTTAATACGCATCCAGATAGATCCACATCAAACCGGTGCAATTCCGCAAATAGCGTGTCTAGCACCCTGCCCGTTGCCTCTGCACAGGCCTCTATTGAATAATCTCCATCGTGCACCACTTCCGGCTCCACTATCGGCACTAGCCCAGCTATCTGGCAAGCTTTCGCATAGCGCGCCAATATCTCGCAGTTTTTCACTACCGCATCTTCCGAAGGTAGCACAATCTTCTCATTCTCCACCTTCACCATAAAGGCTGCTCGCCACTTAGCAAACCTTAGCCCCATATCATAATAATCATTTAGCCTCAAAAGCAGCCCATCTAGCCCATCCGTATAAACTTCTTCCGAATCCGCCGCCATTGGCACTAATCCTTTATCCACTTTTACACCCGGAATTATCCCTTGCTCCGTCAAATATTCCACAAAGGGCTGCCCAGCCTCCGTTTTTTGATGGACGGTTTCATCAAATAGTATTACGCCATTCACATACCATCCCAAGTTTTTAGTTGTTAGTAGCATATTACGATAGTCCCAGCGATGCTCCTCGTCATCAGGAATATCCGCCACCACAAACTTCTTATGGATAGAGCCGCCAGATTCATCCGCCGCCAAAATACCCTTGCCTCGCCGCACCAGACTCTCTGCCATTTGCTCTATATTACGCTCTTTTTCTCGCACTTCTTTTAATAAATCTTCCAATTTTTTACTTGTCAGTACTTCCTGCAATGTAGAATTTTCCACGTTTAATTTAGCCATTAGCAGGGCATCACGCGCAGTTTTACCCATAAGTAGCGCTGAAAATATCGTCGCCGCAATCGTTGAATACATCGTCAAATGGGTGCGTAGGCCCGCCCTATCTGGCAGCCACTCCATCCTCAGCGGCCCCATTGCTACTTCACCCTCAGAAATTTCACAAACAATCGCCTTGGTGTCTAGCTTCAATTCCAGATTATCGCAAAATACAATATTGGCCATTTTGGCTAGTTCCATTTCTAGTTTATTGGCATTTTTACCAATATAATATGCTATCCGGGTATTTTTAGACAGGGAAACAAAAGATTTGATTTTTTGTAACAGATCGTCTGTTAGTGAAACAGACCTCCCAATATATAGCCAATCTATCGCATCTTTTGGTGCTTCCCATTTGGCTGGCCGCCGCTCGTCAGAGGTAAGATAACAAATTTCATCATTATGCGTCAAGATATAGCGATATTCGCAGTCGCAATTTTCCGCCGTAGCCTTGCCCCCATCCATTTTTACCGTTCCCGCCATTACTTCCGCGTCTAACCCCATTTTCTGCATCACATCTACACTTACTGCCACTCCGCCCAAGATGCTAGATCTTTCATAGAATTTGTATCCCCTTCCATCAAAAGCCAAATCCAGCCACGCCGTATCTGTCTCGTCTATTTCAAAAGCATTGGCATTTTCATCCATTGCTAAATACACATCTTTTATAACATTGCCAATTAAAAGTATCTTGCTCATACTTATATTTTACCATATCCTGACACGGTTTTCTACTTGGGTGCTATAATATAAATATGCAGATGGCAGATACCAAGGGATATTTTAAAGTACTAGACTCCGAGTTTCCAGCGTGGCTAGATGATTATATTAATACAAAAGAGCTGCAGACCCAAAAATATATTAGTGTCACTTGCGGGACTATCTATTCAGATTTATTTGCTGGTGAAAAATTCTATTCTAGCCTAGACCATTCAGTTGCTGTATCGCTAATTATATGGCATTTTACTCATGACAAACGCCAGGCTCTAGCTGGTCTTTTTCACGATATCGCCACCCCAGCCTTCAAACATTGCATTGATTTTTTAAACGAAGACCATATCAGTCAGGAATCAACCGAATCTTTAACTTCTGATTTTATCAATAAATCCGCCGACGTCGCAGAGCTACTAGATAGAGATAGGATTACGCTAGCCGAAATTGCCGATTATCATATCTACCCTATCGCCGATAATGATGCACCAAAATTATCCGCCGATAGATTAGAATATACCTTAGCTAACGCTTTATTTACCTACCAATTGCTAACTCTGCCAGAAATTAAAGAGCTTTACGACGACATAGAAATTGAGCAAAATGAAGACAAAGAAATAGAGCTCGGCTTCAAGACCAAGGCTCTCGCTAGGAAATTTACCAAGATTTCTAGTCAGATGTCAGTGTTGTATCGCGATGATAAGTCAAGATTTTCAATGCAATTTATCGCAGATTTATTGAAAAGATTGCAAGATGAGGGAAAAATTACCACCTCGCAACTTTACGATTTAAAAGAGTCAGAAATTATCAAAATTATTGAAAACTCAAAATTCCAGAAGGCGTTTCAAACTTGGCGGAAATCCCAAAAAATTAACATTTCAAAAACTCCACCAAAAGGTGTCTATTACGTCCACCAAAAGGCCAAAATTCGTTATATAGATCCGCTGTGTAACAATAAGCGCATTTCTACTATCTGTAAAATCGCAAAAAAGGCAATTGATAAAAATCTTTCATACGATATGGACAACTATGTTTTTCTAGACTTCACCCTAGAATAATGGTATAATATAAATATGAAATACCTATCTGTCCTTGGCCGGCAGCCAGAAATTTCTCTGGCGGAACTCTCTGCCCTCTTTCAGCATGTCCAAAAAATCAGCCCCAATCTCGCCACCTTTGAATCAGATGTTGCTCCAGATATCAATCGCCTTGGCGGTAGCCTCAAGCTCGCCTGGCAATTAGACCAGCCCCTAATAGATTATCTTGCTAATCTTCCCGATGGCAAAATCACCATCGGCCTTAGCGATTACTCCAAAAAGGCTACTGCCAGGAGTGTCAGCCAAGACGCTATGAAAATCAAAAAACTCCTCACTAAAAAAGGCCGTTCTGTTCGCATTGTCCAAAATAAATCTGCCATTCTTTCTACTGCTACTAGCCATCATAATCATCTCGGTACCAAGGAAAAAGCTTGCGAGATTATCAAATTTGGTGGCAATATTTATCTTAGCCTTGGCACCCAAAACATCACCGCCTATGCTCGCCGAGACCAAGCCCGCCCAGCTAGAGATGCTAAAGTTGGTATGCTCCCGCCCAAGCTCGCTCAAATCTTAATCAATCTCTGTGGCCCCCTACCCCAAGGCGCCCGCATCTTAGACCCCTTCTGCGGCACCGGTGTCCTCCTCCAAGAAGCCTATCTTATGGGCTACACTCCCTACGGCACCGACGCCGACCTTCGCATGGTAGAATACAGCCAGAAAAACTTGAAGTGGCTCAATGCTATTGTGGATGTCTGCCAGGGTGACGCCACCACCTTCAAGTGGACTCCGCCTATCTCGGCTGTCGCCTGCGAAACTTACCTTGGTCAGCCCATGTCCCAGCCCCCTGCAGAAATAAAACTAAAGCAAGAAAAACAGCATTGTAAAGAGATAATCGTCGGCTTCCTTAAAAATCTCCAAGGTCAAATCCAGCAAGGTACCCCAGTCGTCATCGCCATCCCTGCTTGGCTCCGCCCAGACGGCACATATTCTAGGCTAAATCTCCTTGACGATTTATCAAATATGGAGTATAATAGAATAAAGGAGTCGGGTTTTGACGATTTGCTATATTACAGAGATGGCCAGATTGTCGCCCGCAATATAATAATATTAAGGAAGAAATAATAATATGTCACATGTGAAAGCTGGCGGTACCGCCAAAAATATCCACAACAATGCCGGCCAACGCTTGGGCGTCAAGCGCTTTGGTGGCCAGCAAGTTAAAACCGGCGAAGTTCTCGTCCGCCAGACTGGCGCCACGAAGCTCGCTGGCGAGGGCACTTATATGTCTCGCAATTTCACCATCCACGCCGCCAAAGATGGTGTCGTCACCTTCGTCAAGACCAAAAAGCACCACTTCACCGGCAAATCCCTCCCTCGTATAAGGGTAGAAGTCAGATAAGATATTGTAGAGGAAAAACTACCTTTTTCAGTTTTGCGGGGTGCGGAGCCACGGCGTTCGCCCCTTGGGACGCGTGAGCGTAGCGAAGCATTAGCGGCGGAGCCCCGTGAAGACGGGCGCGACGAACGCGCAAGCAAAACTGAATAGAGGTAGTTTTTTTGTTATGATATAATAAGTATATGAAATTTACCCCTACCGAGTTTATCGCGCTATGCAACCAATCTCTTGAGTATGCCTACAGCAATATTATTTTAGAGGGCGAAATCAGCAGTTTCAAGATCAACCAAGGCAAATGGGTCTTTTTCGATTTGAAAGACGAAGAGTCTAGCATCGGCTGCTTCATGACACTTTACCAAATGCGTCTGCCCCTAGAAGATGGCATGAAAGTCCGCCTCCGCGGCACGCCCAAGCTCACCAAATGGGGTAAATTCTCTTTTACTGTTCAGCAAGTCGTTCCCGTTGGCGAGGGCAATCTTAAAAAGAGCTATGAATTATTAAAGGCCAAGCTAGAAAAGGAGGGATTATTCGCACCAGGTAGAAAGCGCCCCCTCCCAGATTCCATCAAGACTATCGCTGTCATTTCCTCCACTCAGGCTGCTGGCTATGCCGATTTTATTAAGATTATCAATGAACGTTGGGGCGGGCTAAAAATCAAAGTCGCCCACACTCAAGTGCAAGGCCTAGACGCGCCCGACCAAATTATCAAAGCCCTAGATTATCTTAACGAGCAAAATGAGGCAGACGTCATCGCCATCATTAGAGGCGGCGGCAGTGCCGACGACCTTTCCGCCTTTAACGACGAGCAGCTCGTCCGCGCCATCGCCAGAAGCAAGATTCCCGTCATCACTGGCATTGGCCACGAAGTAGACGAATCCTTATCAGATCTCGCCGCAGACGTCCGCGCCTCCACTCCTTCCAACGTCGCCCAAATGCTAACGAAAGACCGCCACGCCGAAATCAGCATCATCAACGGCAAGATTTATACTATCAGTACCCTCCTCAAAGATAAAATTTCCGCCGCCGAGGCCGAAGCCTTCCTCATGGTCGACAAATCTCGCCAATCTGTAGAGTTAAAAATCACCTCCGCCATCTCCGACATCGAAAATAAAATCAAACTCTTATCCCGCCTTAATCCCGAAACTATCCTTGCTCAAGGCTACGCCCTAGTCAGAGGTCAAATCCAGCAGGGAAATGTAGTAAAAATTACAACATCAAGCCAAGAAGCCGAGGCTATAATAAAACAAGTCAAAGAAAGGAATTAAAATGCCAGCTGAAAAAAGCACCAATGATAAATCTATCACCAATAAAATTAACAAATTGAACGAAAAAACCGAATGGTTTTATGGCGACGATTTCTCTCTTGATGAGGCCAGCGCAAAATACAAAGAGGCTACCAAGTTAGCCAAAGAAATCAAAGAAGATTTAAATAATCTTCAAAATGAAATAGAGATCATCGAAAGAGACTTTTCAAAAGAGTAAACATAAGTTATAATAAAGATATGGATAATGATTCTTTTTACAACCCAGACCCAAACGCTCCGGCTAATTTCTCCGCCGGCGCCGCGCCAAATGCTCCCGCCCCAGATTCAGCAGGCCCTGCCCCCCAGCCAGTAATGGCCCACTCCAGCCAAAACTACCAGCCGGCCATGCCCACCACCGATCCTATCCAGCCAATGGGCGCCGCCCCCAAGAAATCTCTTTTTAGCAATATGTCTACCTTCCAGATGGTCATCCTTATTATCGTCAGTCTCCTCGCCGTCACCTTTATCGGCCTCTTCATCTGGATGCTTGTAATGTGGCTAGGCGCCAAGAGTGACGTAGACGGCCAGATTGATGCCGCAGTTAATACTGCCGTTTCTCAGACAGAGGCGCGCCTTGCCGCCGAATACGAAGAGCAGCAGAAATATCCCTATAGCGTCTTCACCGGCCCCAGCGATCTCGGCAGCCTTTCCTTCGAATTTCCAAAGACTTGGTCTGTTTATGTCGCCCAAAATGGCATAGGTGGCGATTACGAGGCCTATCTTAATCCAGACCTAGTTTCCCCCGTCGGCACAGATACTATCAATGCTCTCCGTGTTAGCATCAAAAATCAATCCATCGATAATGTTTCTCGTAATTACGAGAATCTTCTCCGGCAAAATGTAATCACCGTCGAGACTCGCCCTATCGGCGGCCAGCCTGCTAATGTTTACACTGGCGCCCTCAGTAATAATATCCAAGGCATCGCTGCCGTCTTCAAGATTAGAGATAAAACCGCCATCCTCCAGACGGATGCCCTCGTCTTTAAAGACGATTTTACGCATGTGCTTGACTCCGTCAAATACAACAGCTAAAATTAAACTATGACAGTGGAGGAAAGAAGTTTAAGTATTGTTGCGCACGATTTAAAGTCGCCCCTCGTCACAATGCGCCAGCTTGCCCTCACTTTAGATCCAGCAAGCCCTATCTCTACAGAGAAGACTAAACAAAGCCTCGTCACCGTTTCCGAGCGGGCCATCCGCCAAGTCAATGATCTCGTCAAGATTGCTAGGCTGGAAGATGGCCTCTTTCAGATGGAGCCAGTTTCCATTCCTGCCATCTGTGACGATGTCACTAGGGAATTGCAGTATCTTTACCGCAATAATCATAAGCAGCTAAAGGCCAAATATCAATCTCGCGCCCCCCTCGCCATCGCCAATCGCGAATTGTTACATAGTATTATATATAACTTCGCCACCAACGCTCTCCACTATTCCGACAAAGACACCATCGCCACCCTCACCGTCCGCCAGCGCCAAGATAAAATCCGCATCAATATCCGCGACAAAGGCCCCGCCCTCCCCACGAAAATCTGGAAAGATTTACAAAAAGGCTGGCTAGACCAGCCCACAGCCATCGCTATGCGCCCAGGCTCCTCTGGCCTCGGCCTCTATATCGCCACCAAATTCGCCCGCTACATGCACGCCCCCGTCGGCGCCACCCGCCACCGCGACGGCACCAGTTTCTACATCGACCTCCCCATCTCCACCCAGCTCCCCCTGTTCTAAATACATCACCCCTGTTAGAATTGGAAGTTAGACTTCCAATTCTCGCCAAAAACCACCACAATTGGAAGTCCAACTTCCAAAACTATTGACATATAAAACGGTGTAATGTATAATAAGATTATGTTAATATCAAGACCAGAATATATCAATAAGCTAAAATCATGGCGTGACACAGATCTAATCAAGATCGTCACAGGTTTGCGCCGCAGCGGTAAATCCACCCTCTTCACGCTATTTATTGAAGACCTAAAAAAAGATGGCATATCTTCAAAGAATATCCTTCAGCTAAACCTAGATGACCCAGCCAATGATTTCAGCTCATATAAGGATCTATATAACTATATAAAAGATCGCATCCCGCAGGATCAGAAAACCTATGTATTTTTGGATGAAGTTCAAAATGTTCCAGAGTTTGAACGTGCCGTAGAGGGCTTATACCTAGATAAGAATATAGATCTGTACATTACTGGCTCCAATGCTTTTCTACTTTCAAGCGAGCTGGCTACGCTATTTTCCGGTCGCTATATCGAAATAAAAATGTTGCCCCTTTCTTTCAAAGAGTACTCTACTGCATTTCCAGATATAGCGAAAGATGACCTATTCTTGCAGTATCTCAGATATGGCGGTCTCCCTGCTACTGTAGATCTTTTAAAAGATAATAAAGATATAGATTTATATTTTGATGGCATCTTCTCGACCATCGTTATGAAAGATATCCTTTCTCGCAGTAAAAATAGTAACCAAAACACTCTGCAAGAGATACTAGAGTTTATTTACGATTCTGTAGGCAGCCCCGTGTCAGCTAATAAAATTAGCAACACTTTATCCTCAAAAGGAAAGGCTTTATTAAGCAACCATACTGCAGATCACTACATAGATTTGTTTATGGCGAGCTATCTCATCTATAAAGCCGAGAGGTTTGATACAAAGGGCAAGAATATTCTTGCTAGAGATTACAAATATTATGCAGTGGATACTGGCCTGCGCAATTATCTCCTAGGCAAAAAGTCTGACACTGATATAGGCCACCTGCTCGAAAATGTTGTCTATCTAGAACTTTACCGCAGAGGATATCAAGTATTTGTCGGTAAGGCCGACAAATACGAAATAGATTTCGTAGCAAAAAACCGTGATGGTCTAGAGTATTACCAAGTGGCATTGTCTACTTGGGGTGAAGGTGTATTAAATAGGGAAGTCCGCC
>JAFWMC010000055.1 GCA_017510805.1 Candidatus Saccharimonadota bacterium | reverse complement strand
GTAAAACGCGCTAGTGCTTGCAACTAACCACCGCTTTTACTATTCTTAGGCTATGATTTCAAGAATTTATTCCATAGTTCCGTCCGGTTTTACTGGTCATATTATTGAAGTTGAAGGCGATTCCAATCGTGGCCTACCAGCATTCAATATTGTCGGTATGGGCAGCAAATCCATTAACGAGGCTAAAGATAGAGTTAGAAGTAGCCTTATGAACTCAAACTTTACTTTTCCAGACCGCAAAGTTACTATCAACTTGGCACCCGCTAATCTTCCAAAAGAAGGCACTTTTCTAGATCTTCCCATAGCCATCTCTGTTCTAACTCTCTCCCATCAACTTCTACCTTCCGACGTCACAAATAAAGCCTTTGTGGGAGAACTCTCTCTTGATGGTACCCTCCGCCCTATCCCCGGCATTATTAATATTGCGGAAATTGCCAAAGCGCATGGTTTTACAGAATTATACCTCCCTATCAATAATCTCTCTCAAGCTTCTCTCATTTCTGGCATCAATCTTATTGGAGTACATAATCTCACCGAGTTATTCTTACATCTTAAAGATCAAAAGCCTATTATAAATGATACTCCTAACGTTGTAAAAAATACCAAAACAGAGGTAAATCCCCAAAATCAAGTCTATCTTGACCATATTTTAGGCCAATCCACCGCTAAACGTGCCCTAGAAATCGCCATCGCTGGCCGCCATAATCTCCTCCTTTCTGGCCCGCCTGGCGCCGGCAAAACTATCCTTGCTCGCACCGCCACTAGCCTTTTACCTCCTCTTACTATCCAAGAAAAAATCGCCGTCACCAAGCTCCATTCTCTAACCAACCCCTTAGATGATGTAATTACTACTCGCCCGTTTCGCACTCCGCATCACACTAGTACTCTTCCCGCCCTTATCGGTAGCAACAATCATCCAGGGGAAATCTCTCTTGCTCATCATGGCATCCTCTTTCTCGACGAGCTCCCTGAATATCCCAGGCAGCTTCTTGAAGCTCTCCGTCAGCCTCTTGAGGACCGCGAAGTTACTATTTCTAGGGCTAATCATAAAGTAACCTTCCCTGCCGATTTTATGCTAATTGCCACCATGAATCCTTGCCCCTGTGGCTACCTCGGTGACCCAACCCACGAATGTATCTGCACCGTTGCCCAAATCGAAAGATACCAAAAGAAACTTTCTGGTCCACTTCTAGACCGTATTGATCTTTACATACCCGTTCAAAAAGTAAACAATGATGACCTACTCAAAAATGCCACCAATACCACCTCCGAACACGCCCAAGCCAAATTTCGCATCAAAAAAGCCATTACTCGCCAAAAAGCCCGCTATAATTCCACGGATATTTATAATGCTTCCCTCTCCTCCCACCAAGTGGTTAAATTACTAGATCTATCCATCAAAGCTAAAAATATCTTAAAATCCGCCTCAGACAAGCTCAACCTTTCCGCCCGCTCATACTTTAAGGTTATTAAAGTCGCCCGCACTATCGCCGATTTAGATAGTAGTGATACTATCACCGAAAGCCACATTTCGGAAGCGCTTACCTATAGACATAAATCAAATAATTTGGTATAATAGAATAGTTAAGTTATATGAGAGAACGGAAAAATACCAACAGGTCTAGCGCCTCACGCACTCGGATCAATAGTGACATTCGCTATCCAGAGGTGCGTGTTATTGGTGCCAGTGGCGAACAGCTCGGTATCATGTCAAGCAAAGAAGCCCTTTCCCTCGCTCAAAAACAGGGTGTAGATTTAGTAGAAATCGCTGCTAATGCTAACCCGCCTGTCGTCAAAATCATTGATTGGGGTAAATACCAATATCAACAGATGAAAGAGCAGGCTCGCCAGCGCAAAAAAGCTCGCGAAAAACAATCCGAATTAAAACAAATGAAGATTGGCCTCAAAATCAGCGACAATGACCTTAACATCAAACTCCGCAAAATTAAAAAATTCCTCGCCGACGGCGACAGAGTCAAAATCATGATCATCTTCAAAGGTCGTGAAATGGCTCATAAAGAGCTAGGAAACGAACTCTTAAATAAAGTTCTTGAAATCCTCAGCGAAGACGCTGTCGTTGAAGGAAAACCACAATTTTCCGGACGTAACTTATCAGTTGGGATACGGAAGAAGTAATTTCCTACTTCCACGGTCCTCTGATTGCACCTACCGGCGAAAGCCACTATATTATTAATTAATAGAAAGGAAAGTAACTTTATGCCAAAGTTAAAAACCCATAAGGCTACCGCTAAGCGCATTAAAATTACCGGCTCTGGTAAACTTGCCCGCGAGCGTGCCTTTGGCAACCATATTCTAGCCAAAAAGTCTAAAGCTAGAAAGCGCAACATGAAGACTACCGCTATCATTAGCGGCAAAAACGCTAAAAACATTAAGAAAGCACTAGGAGTCTAATCATGAGAGTTAAAAGAGGAGTTGCCGCAAGGGCTAAACACAAGAAAATTTTAAAATCCGCTAAGGGTATGCAGCATTATCGCACTCGTAGCTTCCGTCTTGCTAAGCAAGGTGTCATTAAATCATTACGTTACAGCTACAGAGATCGTCGTAATCGCAAGCGTGATCTACGTGCTCTATGGATTACCCGTATTAATAATGCCGCCAGAGTAGAAGGTCTTTCCTACTCTCAGCTAATATCCGGCATGAAAAAACAAGATATCCAGATAGACCGCAAAATTCTCGCCGAATTAGCCGTCAATCACAACGAAGCATTCAAAGCAATTGTTAATCAAGTTAAGGAGGCAAAGTAATGGCAGTTTGTGAAATCTCCGGTAAAGGTAAAATGTACGGCCATAATGTGTCTTTCTCCCAACACAAGACTCGCAAAGTCTTTAAGCCAAATGTCCAGAAAAAGACACTAATTATTAATGGCAAAAAAATTAAGGCTAACGTTAGCACTTCAGCACTACGCACCCTCAAGAAAAAAGGTATCATTGCTAAGTAGTTAATCTTTATCCGCTAATAAGCTCAGGCGACTCAGTCCACCTGAGCTTATTTTTACGATATATGCCACATATTGGTCTATTTTCTCCGGATTAAATTTCTCATCTTCCATCCATGATATTAATACGCCGATTATCTCATAAATATATACTTTTTCAATTCTCCTCATGCCATATCTATATTTCGTTTTCCTTGCGCACTTCCAAATCTTCTTCCCTACTTTTTCTAGCATTATTGTATTATTTATTGCTATAGCTGTTTCAAAATAATCTTTATGCTGTTCAATAAATTTAAACGTTTCATATGCTACATCATAAAAACTTCCACCATGCCTTATTATTCTTCTAATCATGTTATTATATTCTATATTTACTTCGTTTCTTACATCCTTCACTATTCCGGCCAGATTACGATAATGCCTAAAAAAAGTCGTACCGTGCACCTTCGCACCTTTACATATCGTCTTCACTTTCACACCTACCAAGCCGCCCTGTTTTCTTATTTCTCGCAAATAATTTTCTTCCATCCCTATTTTGGATCTGATATATCTTTTGTCGTTTTTATTTTTAGCCATCCTAAGTCTTATTATACACTAATTGTGCTATAATAAAATAGAGCCCAAAATGCAACCGCTGGGGATTATCCCGAGAGGAAAGTCCGGGCAGCATAGAGTACGGTAGTCGCTAACGGCGACCGTCCGTAAGGATAGGGAAAGTACCACAGAAACAATACCGCTTGTTTACAAGTAAGGGTGAAAAGAGTGGGGTAAAAGCCCACAGCGCTATCTGGTGACAGTTAGCGGCGGCAAACCCTACCGGCTGCAAGGAGTGCTAGATACTGCTACTCGTAGATGCACGCTCACCGCTTAAGCTTCTAGGCAACTAGAAGATTAGATAGATGGTTGCAGGCCTTTTGGCCACAGAACCCGGCTTATCTTGGGCTCATTCGTGATATAATTATATTTATAGATCCTTTATCATAGTTTCTAGGGGGAGGTGGTATATACTATGAGAAAAAACATCTTTAAAGGGCTAGCTCTTTCACTTGCTGCTATTAACGTTGCTATCCCATATCTAAAAAGACACATGGAACTGGAATCAAATGGTAAAATCATCAGCATGGATGGTCCCATAATTGAGCAAGCCGACTTGGCATATTATATTATACCAGGAATCGTCCCACCACCATATCCGGAATACAATCAATTTATTACCGGCTATAACAAGGGGATGCATGGACATTGCTTTTTTGTTGACTATGGCAAAGACCATTACAGTCCAAAGAACAGCGCAAAACTCATCGTACATCATGCTGTCGCCAATCACATCAAAGAAATACGTCTTCTTACTATTAGCATTGGCAGCCAATTGGTTCCTTTTATTGCTACAGAGCTAGCTAATACTGCTATCTCCTGTCGCATCTGGGCTATTGACCCTTGTATGTGCCCCAATTATCTATGGCCCAACGTTCGTAAATCGCTCAGAATCAGCATGCCATTTGCTATAATTCTTAAAATTATCCTTGGCTGGGTCGGGCAGCAACGCATTATTCCTTGGAATAATGCGTTGCGATCATATGCAGAAATTTGCGAACAGGCAAAAGCCATCACTTACACCGATTATACCCACAAAATGACAATACTGCCAAAGAATACAACAGTTGCCGGATTTATCATCAGCCAAGACGACGAGTTCGTCAACGCCCATAACGCAATCAACGAAGATGTTGAGGATCGCTACCTATGGGGATTAAAGCATTGTCGTTTCGCTGAAAATTGGCGCGCCTATCTTGAGGCCTTAGACGACCTTGGCTTCTATAGCTATCCATAAAAGCAGCAAAAAAAGCCACGCTCACTTACTAAGCGTGGCTTTTTTATTCTATTCAAAATGCCTATCTATTGCTTCATTCGCCTGCCTATCTGCCTCTTGATTTTGTTCCCTCTTTATATGTACAAAAGCCACTGCCTCAAATTGATCCAATAATTTTTGCACTTCTTCATGTATTGGCAACAAATCCCGATTTTTAATATGATATATACCCTTAAATTGATTAATCATCATTAAATTATCACTAATAAACCTCACTTGTTTCAATCCCAAAGCCAAAGCTTGCTCACATCCCACTTTCAAAGCTCTATATTCCGCTACTCGCGACGTTGCAAACCCAATAAATTCCCCTCCTTGTTTCAACACGTGTCCATCTTCCCCTACAATATAATACCCCACTCCAGACGGACCCGGATTTCCTCGACTCGCCCCATCCACATATACCGTTGCACCATTTGCCACCATCCGATACGGTGTCTTTTCACCTCTACCTGCCTCTATCTCCAGTACCGACAACGTCGCATCATCTAATCTCAGCCCCGCCACCTGCCCATATTTCATGTATCTATAGGCCAAATATCTCTCTGCTGGCGCCAATTTTTCCCCCTTAGCCAACTTCACTTCAAATACAATATATAGATTACTCAATCTGCTAGATCCTGAAAGTGCCACAAACGTAATTGCATCAATCAGCCTCGCCGAGTCTACCTGCACCCCCAAATATTCATCCACCGTTCGTCCCATTGCCTCTTCTGGCTGTTCTCCAAAACGAATCTTCCCTGTTGGCAGTTCCCACAATGGCAATTCCTCCATCCGTCCCATATTTCGCTTAAGCAACAAAATATCCTCCCCCTCATGTATGATGCCTACTACCCTTATACGTTGCTTCATAATAATCTCTTAACCGCCCCGATAGTTACGTTTTCCCTGTATTATATACAGGTGGGTAAAATCTTATGCGCATTACCACGGTAATAACGCCACGAAATCCCTTTCAAATGACTATTCAGGAAAATAGTCACCACCGGGGCTAATTTTATTATATCACTTTTCTTACATTCCCACTAGCATCTCAAAGAAATGCAATATACCCGTCATTGCGCCAGTCATTAACCTTGACAATGCCGTCCCAAAGACTAATACTAATATTAAAACAACCATCAATCCCGTTCCCCTCTCCATCTGTTCCATAAATCTTCTTGCACCATCTGGTGCTATTGCATATAATACGCGCGAGCCATCAAGTGGTGGAATTGGTATTAAATTAAATATCATAAATCCAAGGTTCGCGAACACCATTTCTTGAAAGGCTACACCCACCAAATCTGTATGGTATATCAATCCTGTATAATGCCCGATTAAAAAACTAATTAATGCGAGTATAAAATTTGTTGCCGGCCCAGCAATCGCCACTAGTGCCATACCAGAAGCCCCCCATTTTAGCTTACTCGGGTTAATCGGTACTGGCTTTGCTCCGCCAAATATCGGCCCACCCATCAAATACATCATTAGTGGCAAAAATACAGATATAAACGGATCTAAATGTTTAAATGGATTTAGCGATAATCGCCCCTCATCTTTTGCCGTCGTATCACCCAATATATAGGCTACCACCCCATGTGCCAGCTCGTGCAACACCATTGAAAATAATATTACTAAAAATACTATTACGATCGCACCTATATTCATATCAGTTTAATACAATCACCTCTTGTGCTACCGGCAAATCATCCGGCTTTTTGATCTTTAGCTTCTTCTCTGTCCTAGCTGACAGTTTCAAATCTGTCACCATCCCGTCCACATTACCCATCGCTACAATTAATTTTGGCTCCACTTCTTTAACTGCTTTTACAGAGCCTGTACATAAAATATCCACCATCCCCAAATCATCCATCTTATCCTCTATTCCACCAATAATACCAATATGTACTGTTCCTACTGCCACATCATAAATCGTCCCGCCACCATCCGTAGCAATTCCCCTCACCGTTATATCACCTATCTCAAACTCTCCTGGCCCCTTTATAATCCCCACAGCCAAATTCGCATCTATCTCAGATTCTACGACATTAAATTTTACACTTCTTTCTTTAGTGGTTATCGTAATTTCGTCCTGATCTTTACTTGATAGCTCAAACATCTTACTCCTTTCCGCTTATTAGTTTATCCGGATCTATAATATCGCTAATATCCATATCAAAAATATCTAATATATACCTATCTTTTACACTTTGTCTATACAGAAAATCATCTGTACTCATAATTACATAGTTAAGTGGCTTTCCCTTTTTCTTCTCTATCATTTCCGCCCAATGCGACAGTTTCTTTGTCTTGTCATCACCTACGATCAGAAGATCTATCCCTTCTTCCATCGGCTGTCTATTTGTTACGACTAGTACCTTGAGATACTTCTTTATTGGCTTCGTATAGTCAGACCAGCTCCCCCGTCTAATATCTTTATCTTTTGCAAGATCAACCTTGGTAGAAAACATTTCAATCAACGGCCGGCAAAACGGATGTTTTGTATTGGCTGAGTAATATACCTTATTATCATATGTTTCATTCTTAATAATACCAATACTATCTAAATTCAATAGTTCCCTTCGCACAGAATTAATCTGCTCCCCTATTACCCTTGTTATCTCCCTTACATAATAAGATTTATCTGGATTCTCAAAGAATAATCCAAGTAGTTTCGTACGAGTCTTAGACCCAAACAACTTCTCCACTGGCGTATTATTTTCTTTACTCATCTTGTATATATTTTATCACGGCCGGCTTAATCTGGTCAAGCGGAAGCCAAATTATTTTATCATTTCTTTTAAACCACGTCATTTGTCTTTTTGCCAAGTGATAATCCCGATAAAAAGCTTTTTCCTTTGCCTCCTTCAAATCCATCTCACCATTTAGGTATTTCCATACATACTCATAGATATTACTCTTCATTGCCTGGCTTCCCCAACCATATCTTTTCACTAATTTACAGGTCTCATCATACAGCTCTGAACAAAACATTTGTTCAATCCTCTGCCACAGTCTCTCCCGCAATTCATTCGTCCCCCACTTGATACCAAATACTACAAAATCCGAACTCATCTCTGTTCTATCTGAATAACTTTTTTGTACAATTTCATTAAACTGATAGTTATATATTAGCGAATCTACATATAACCCTGTACCACCTACCACCATTGGCAAATACCCCCGCGCCTCTATTTCCTTAATCTTTTGCTCCGCATAATCCTTCCAATCAGCCACCGTAAATCTTTCCCCTGGCTCCACCAAATCCAACCCAAAGTGCGGCACGCCCCCCTGTTCTACCGCACTTGGCTTCGCCGTACCAATATTCATTCCCTTATAGATCGCCCGCGAATCTGCCGAAATAATCTCTCCTCCAACTTCCTTAGCAATCTCCACCGCCACAGAAGTCTTCCCAGACCCCGTAGGGCCAATGATTACTGGTATTTTCCTAAATTTTCTCAATATATTTACTCAATTCTTTCAATTTAACTGTTTCTTCCTTGTCACGTAATCTCACACCCACAGTCCCTGCCTCTGCATCCTTCGGCCCTACAATTAGTACTACTGGTATCTTCATCTTGGTTGCGCTACGTATCTTTTTTCCTAACGACTCTGCCGAATCATCTAGGCTATAACGCAACTTATTATTCTTTACTGGCTCCTCTAATACTATCCCATCTAGCACCGTTTTTACCTTATTTATATACTCACTCACCTCATTATTTACCGTCAAAATTCTCACTTGCTCTGGTGCACACCATAGTGGCAGCCATCCTGCCGTATGTTCCAAATAGACACTCATAAACCTTTCAATTGAGCCAATCAACGCGCAGTGAATCATAATTGGGGTCTTCTTCTCGCCCTTTTCATCGGTATACTCTAGATGAAACCTTGCTGGCAAAGCATAGTCTAGTTGTACTGTAGCTAGCTGCCATTCACGGCCCAAAGCATCCACCGCCATAAAGTCCATTTTTGGTCCATACATCGCTGCCTCACCTTCGCCAATAAAGTAGTCCATCTTAAATTTATCTGCCATCTCTTTAATAGCGCTCTCTGCCTTACGCCACATCTCTGGCGTGCCAATATAGCCATCTCCGTCATCACGGAAAGATAAACGTAATCTCAGCTTCATTCCAATTTTTTCATACAAATCTTTTGCCGATTCAATTAGTTCGCCAAAGATATCGCCCACCTGATCTTCCGTACAGAATACGTGCGAATCATCCTGTGTAATAGACCGCACACGTGATAGTCCCCCTAATTCACCCTTACGCTCATCTCTATACACCATCGTCGTTTCTAAATACTTAATTGGCAAATCTTTGTAGGATCTTGGTAAACTTGCAAAAATCTGCGAATGGTGCGGGCAACTTACCGGCTTGATTGCTAAATGATCACCACTCTCCTGCGACACAAACTGCAACATCTCTGGAAACTTCTCATAGTGCCCCGAAGTTTTATAAAGATCAACATTTGCAATATGTGGAATACAAACTTTCTTATAGCCTCTATCTACCCTATAGCTCTGAGTAAATTCGTTTAGCATATCCCGAAGGATTGTCCCCCTTGGCGTAAATAACGGCAACCCAGAGCCAACCAATGGCGAGAAGCAAAATAAATCTAGCTCCTTCCCCAGCTTCCGGTGATCTCTATCTTTTGCTTCCTCTTGCTTCTTTAGATATTCATCTAATTCCTTCTGCGTTTCAAAAGCTACTCCATAGATACGTGTCAACATCGGACGCTTCTCATCACCTCGCCAATATGCTCCTGCTATACGCGTCAACTTAAAAGGCCCACATTCCCCAGTATTTTCTACATGTGGCCCCTTACATAAATCCGTAAATATATCCCCTAGCTCATAAAAAGTAATTTTCTCCCCTTCTGGTAGCTCCTTGATCAATTCCTCTTTGTATTCTTGCTTATTTTTCTTTGCCCATTCTAAAGCTTCCTCGCGCGTTTTTTCCACCTCTGTCACCTTCAATTTCCGCGCCACAATCCCCCTCATTTTTTTCTCTATCTTAGCAAGATCACTATCCGAAACCTTATCCTTTCCAAAGTCAAAATCATAATAAAATCCATTTTCTATCGCCGGCCCAATCCCAAACTTTACCTTTGGATGCATTTCTTGCACCGCCGCCGCCAGCACGTGGCTCAAAGTATGCCGCATCTTTTCAACTTGTTCAACATTTTTATCTGCCATAATTATCTCCTTCTTACTTCCATTTTATCATATCTTATGATAAAATAATAGTAAGGTAAGATTAACACGAATTAGGGTTGTTAGCTCAGTTGGCTAGAGCACCTCGTTTACACCGAGGGGGTCGGGGGTTCAAATCCCTCACAACCCACCAGCGTAGAAGTCGAGACAAAAGAAAAAGTCTCGCTTTTTTATATCTCCCCATCCCACTCTCTAAAAAACTCATCCAGATATTGCACCATATACGCATGCCGATACTCCGCAATCTTTCGTGCCGACTCCGTATTCATCAAATCCTTCAGTAGTAGCAATTTCTCGTAAAAATGATTAATCGAGCAGCTCTCTGTATTATTTCGATATTCCTCCGGTGTCATATTCTCCCTTGGTACTTGCTCTGGTAAATATATCGCCCTCCCTTATTTAATCGCCATCTTATATACTCTTAGGCTATGATAATAATCGTGTCCACTTGCATCCCCCTCAAAAAAATCCTTCACATACCTTATGACGTGTCGCACCAAATCCCCCTCTTCATCTCTCCGATATTCAATTATCCC
>JAFWMC010000054.1 GCA_017510805.1 Candidatus Saccharimonadota bacterium | reverse complement strand
TCACAACGGCGTATTTTTTTAAAGACTAAAGGGTGTTTCCACACTCTTCCTTTTCCCACCCGAGGATTTATTTTTAGCTTGGAGGCTTTCCTCTGGGTCGGCTCTTGCATCTCTCAACACTGCACGAACCTTACTTTAATTGTATCACAGAGGAAATAGTTGTCAACATTGATTTTTTGTGAAAAATATGTCATAAAATCCGAACAGGTTGTGGTATAATGGTTATATGCAGAAAGTGCGAGGTAAAATCAAGAATTATCTGGCCGAGTGCAAGACGGCACTCTTTGGAGTAGTGATAGCCTACCGCGAATATCGCTTTGTAATCACAGTGATTATCGCGTTTTTAGTTTTTGGTACACTCCTAAGCTTGCTATCTGGTGGCACTAGTGGCTTTAGTCTGCTGGCGGCGGGAGAAATTGGGAGCTTCTTAAATTGTCTTGGTAAAGCTTTTTTGGGGCTATTTGGTGTGGGAAGAGAATTTTTGGATTGGCTGATGATTTTTCTAATTTCCCTGCTCCAGGCCACGGTGATTGGATTAATCGCATTAGTTTGGAGGGGGCGCAAAGAAAAAGCAAAAATATCCAACGCAGACAACGTAGAAAAAGCCGGGATAGCTGCTGGGCTGGCGGTGCTAGGCTCTGGCTGCCCGACCTGCGGCACAACGCTCTTAATGCCCGTAATCACAGCAGTAGTGGGCAGTGAGGGAATGGCGCTAGCCGGCACGGTTTCGGGTGTGCTAACAGTGCTGGCAGTGGTAATATTACTGTTTTCAATGAAAAGTTTGGGATTTGAAGCTTACACGCTGTTAATAGAGAAAAAATTAGCCAAAAAGGAGGAAAAATGATTGGTAAAGTTATTAGAATCGGTGGAGTCTGTGGGGTAGTAGGACTACTTTTGATTGTAATTCTTATGAATGTCACGGCTAAGCCAAACTATGCAGAGAAAGTTTGGGATAGTCGCACAGTGATGGGTGATGCCGAAACAGCGGAGCATCATTTTGTAATGTACACGGATGTAATGTGTCCATATTGTGACGTAATTACCCGGCTGATGATTGCAAATGAGGAAGAGTTTAAAAGGGATTACATAGAAAATAAAAAGGTGGTGTTTGAGGTGAGGATGACAGATTTTCTCTATGAATACGGCACACACCAGACAAATAATTCGCGCGAAGGCGCAGAGGCAATCTATTGTGCTAAAAATGAAGATAAATTTTGGGAATATTATCACGCAGTAATAAAGCAACTCTGGGAAGATTACCAGAGTAAAGGCGTGGGGGCGAGCAGTAAATCTTCGCCAATTGCAGATGAGGCCTTAGATGATACCTACTGGCTAAATATCGGTAAAAATGTAGGGCTGGGAGATTCGTTCAAAAAATGTTATCTGGAACATGAGTCGCTAGCGGAAGTAAAAGCGAATACCGAGCGAGCATCAAAAGCAGTAGATTCTGGTCTGCCATATCTAAGGCTCGGCAATCACGTAATGAATGGTTTTGACACTAGCTGGGGCTGGGAGGAGCTACGGCAGCAATTTGATGCAGGGCTAAAGAGCTAGATCAAACTGCTCGCGAGTTTGCAAGTCTTTAACTGTGAAGTTACCAGAGGTGGCCTCATCCTCGCCGACGACAATGGCATATTTAGCGATTTTGCCGGCATAATTCAACTTATCGCCAAGTTTCTTGTCAGTAAGAATAATATCCGCAGTCTTTCCCTGCCCACGAAGCTTGGATGTGAGATTATAGGCAGCTTTGTATTCATTTTCAGACATGGGGATAATAGCATAATCTACTGGGTTGATAATTTGACTATTTAGTAAATTATTTTCATTTAGAACATAAAACAGCCGTGTAAGTCCAATGGAGCCGCCGACTCCGGGGAATTTATGGTCGGAAAAGAAGCCGGTGAGATTATCATATCTGCCGCCGCCGCAAATGGAACCGATGTGGCGATGATTAGTTAGAAATGTTTCAAAAACAGTGCCAGTATAATAATCAAGACCACGCACGATTAGCATATCGGCAATAGCAATCTCGCCAAGGCCGTTTTGAACAAGTATCTCAAGCACTTTGGAAAGCTCCGATAAGCCAGTGGCAAATATTTCATTTTCTATGCCAAGGTTTTGTAATTGATTAATTACTTCTTCCCTGCTGCCGCTAATTTGCATAAATGTTGTAATTTTATCAACAATATCAGGGGAGAGATTGAGGTTTTCCAAATGCTCGCGCGTGGTTTCTGGTGGGACTTTTTCGGCATGGTCAATAATGCTAAAGATATCTGCAGAAAAATCTTGGAGATTTAGCGCTGCTAGTAGGCCAGTGAGAATTTTGCGGTTACTGATGCGAATGCGCATTTCTGGCAAATTGAAAATCTGCAGAGCCTCGTATAAAGTAGTAATAACTTCAGCATCATAGGCGATAGGTAGAGTATCTCGGCCAAGAATATCTATATCGCACTGGTAAAATTCGCGAAAACGCCCTTTCTGAGCGCGCTCGCCGCGGAAATTACGGCCAATTTGGGTAACTTTAAAGGGGAAAGCGAGATCATTTTCGTGCTCAATGACATAGCGAGCAAGCGGAACGGTATGGTCAAAACGCAGGGCTTGGTCGGCATCGTCGGCAGACTCTTCGGTCTTAATGACTTTGTAAATCTGCTTTTCGGTATCGCCGCCAGCTTTAGCAAGCAAGATGCTAGTGCGATCAATAATAGGGGTTTCAATACTTTGGAAACCGTGTAGATGGTAAATTGTTTCTATTTGATTTTTAATTTGATTAAACACGGCCTGCTGGGGCGGCAAAAGCTCCTGCATGCCAGAGATAGGACTAGTATTGAATCGCTTCATATTACTTATAATTATACCACAAAAGAGGCGAAACTGCTGAGTGGCGAATAGTTTTTCCCGAGCGGTGGGTAGGCTTTACTGCTTTTTTGCCGGTTTGCTTGAGTAGGTTGTTTTGCGTTTTGTGGAGTTTAGTAATTCTAATTCAAGGTGCCTTGCGGAAATAAGTTTAAGTGCAGTTCAATCTCTCATCTTGCAACGCACCGAATACTGAAGCCGTTGCCCTTATCGTTGTCACCCCGGGGGTTGATACCACCTGAGTCATAGCCCAAGCGGTAGACACCGGCCTCTGAGCTAGGTGTACCAGACCAGAAGTAGCCGGAGTGACCCTGGTAGATCTCCGATGCGCTGTCCCAATGCCAGTGGCCGTAGTAGAGGGCGAAGCCGAGGACATTCGTATTGTTAACGAATTGTGAGCCTGCAGTGTAATTATAGCCGACATCACTACCAAATAGTCTAGCCCAAGATTTATTCACGCTCTGATTATCACCATTTGGCAAGGTCCAGCCTTTTGGACAAATAGAAGTATCTGGTGGCGTAGTAGTATTGCAATTAATAGAACTAGCTCCGGAAGTGGCAGTAGCTGCACACCAGTTGTAGTATACTGTACCCCAAGTACCATGAGTATTATTTTTGTCTGCATAATTGCCTAATCCATGAGCTACTTCTATCATTGGTCTATCATAGATATTACTACCCCATTGTGAAGTCTGGGTAATACCATCTGGAATTTCATAACTGCCGGATGGAATATCACTATTAGTAGAAGTAATAGCATTATTGCCTGTCATATTATAAAGATTTAGGTTATCCGCCATCCAGCAATTACCATCTTTGGCTTTAATTACTTTATAAGTACCAGTTTGACTCCCAGCATTACCTTTGCCACGGCTATCTATTAGAGTAGATGCGCTAGTATAAGAGGTAGTTTCTGTGGCATTTGTACAGATGGCGCTGGTCATTTGCTGCATATAGACTATACCACCAAATACTTGAGTATTATCTGTGGCATAGGTAATA
>JAFWMC010000053.1 GCA_017510805.1 Candidatus Saccharimonadota bacterium | reverse complement strand
TCCGGTAGTAGCTCTGATGCTTGGTGATTTGTTTGATACTTAAGTGTTTTGGTTTGCTCATTGTTCCTCCTTAGCTTTTATCCTGTTCGTAGCGCCATTTTAGCTTGGAGGTAGCCAACTAAAATGGTGCCACGAACTTAGGAAAACAACCCGGCAATGAGCGCCTAATAGATTAGTTGCTAATTGTACGGTGTTCGTAGCACCATTCTACAACTAATCTATTAAAACTTCCCGATCGGGTAAATATAATAAATTATCCAAATACTATAAAAGCGGCGCTTCTATCATTACCGTATTGTTTTCCTATCTCAAGTTTACCGCACCTATCATTTCGTGTCAAGTAGTGATATAATAATAGGGATGGCCTGGTAGGCATTTGCCTTCCAGTCCGGCGTTCGGGATAAAATTAAAAATAAATTTTCAATTTTCCCCTCACTTGGCCTGGTAGCTCAATGGATAGAGCAGCTCCGTCCTAAGGAGAAGGTTGCGCGTTCGACTCGCGCCCGGGTCACCATAACTATAAAGGAGAAAAAAGTGAAAGTACTATGTGTTAATGCTGGCTCATCATCTCTAAAGTTTCAGCTTTATGATATGCCCGCAGAAATATCCATCATCAGTGGCTATGTTGAAAAAATTGGCGCGAAAGATAGTTTTTATACTATCAAGTCCGAAGGTAAGAAAACCGAAACTAAAAAACCTATCAGCGACCATACCGAGGCCGTCGCTATTATGCTTAAAGAATTAATCAATTACGACGCAGTAAAAGATTTGTCAGAGATCCGCGGCGTGGGGCATCGTGTCGTCCATGGTGGCGAAAAATACGCCAAATCCGTAATTATTGACGACCAAGTCATTGAAGACATCAAGGCTCTCACTAAATTCGCCCCCCTTCATCACCCTGGCAACCTTGCCGGTATCAAAGCCATGCAAAAGGCTCTCCCCGAGGCAACTCAAGTCGCCGTATTTGATACCGCCTTCCATCAGACCATTCCCAAAATCCAATATATGTACCCTGTCCCAATGGGCTGGTACGAAAAATACGGCGTCCGCAAATACGGTTTTCACGGCACCAGCCATAAATACATCACCGAAATAATGCAGAAAAAACTTGGCAAAAAAGATATTAATCTAATTATCTGCCATGTCGGCTCTGGCGCCAGTATCACCGCCGTCAAAGATGGCAAAAGTTACGACACTACTATGGGTCTAACCCCACTTGACGGCCTTATGATGGGCACCCGCTCCGGCTCCATTGATCCATCAATCATTAAATACATGATTGATGAAGCCGGCATGACTTATAATGAAATTGATACTGCCCTCAATAAGCAGTCTGGCCTCCTAGGCGTTTGTGGCTTCAATGACAATCGCGACGTTGAAAAGGCTATCGCTAGTGGCGACGAAAATGCTCGCCTTGCACTTGATATGTATGTCGACCGTATCGTCCGCTACATCGCCGAGTATTACCTAGAGTTAAACGGCAAAGTCGATGCCATCGTCTTTACCGCTGGCGTGCTTGAAAACGGTGCCGAAACTCGCGAGTCTATTCTAAACGGCCTTGCCCCATTTGGCATTAAAGTCAATAAGGCAGTCAATGATGCTATCGCCAGCTTCAAGGAAATCACCAGCGGCGTCATCACCACTGAAGATTCCACCGTCCCAGTCTACGTTGAGCCTACCAATGAAGAAATCATGATTATCCGCGACACTTACAGCCTCAGCAAAAAATAAATACAGCCACAGCAAAAAGCTCTTAGAAAAATCTAAGAGCTTTTTTAATCACAAACTACATCTGTCAAAGTTTCCAAACAATCCCCCGACCCATGGTTGTAGTTTTTCTCATAGTTCTCTTTAATTAATGAATACATCAGATCAAAATCAGTATAGACTTTTGCATTGTCCGCTCGCGCCACCCCTACTACTGTCTTTATATCTAAGCTATTTTTCGCCAACCAATCTGCAAATTCTTTCTGTGCAGTATTCATAGTTTTCAAAAGTTCAGATCTATTACTCGCTAAAATATCCGAATAGTGAAATTCCCTATAAGCTTTATTTGCTTTCATCTTCTTTGTTAACCAGCTCTGCCCATAGGCCTTTAATTCCGTATTTCCGGATTCCGTCAAACTTTTCACCGCTGTAGATAAATCCGTATCAGACCCATCCCATCCTTCTAACTTTTCTTGCGCCAACACCCACTCATGCCACGCCCTATAATACGACAAATTCTGTGCCAATACTTCATCTCCTTCCTGCACCGCCACAAAAGACGCTACATAATCATTATAAGCACTTGCGATATTGCCATTTCTCCGCACCCCTTCCGTCTTTCCTAGATTCTCGTTTAATGTCGCAATATCCGTTGTCAAATTTTGGCAGGCATCCACATACCCCATGTACGTTTCCATTTTTACATAGTCTAAATCCGCATTGCTTACTACCTTTTTACAATTTTCATCCGCCCGCATCTCCTGCACCTTTGCCTTAATCTCCTTTGCTATTTTATAGCTACCAGCGTAATCTACTCTCATACTATTTAGTACTGTCACTATAATCGCTACAACTACTATCACTGCCACCGTCGTCAAAAGCACCGCCGCTACTCTCCACTTCCCCACCTTAGAAGATTCCACTACATTTGCATGTCCCCCACTCATCCCTGGCATATAACCATCCTTACCCATCAGCATCTTGCCAACTTGGTCGCTATCTGCCTTCTTTGTAGTGGTTTTTTCTACGCTATTTTTACTAGCATCATAGTTCATGTCTATATTATAACATAAGTGGTATAATATAAATATGTATGTTTCAGACCTCATTAATGATTTCCTAGAATACGTTGAAATTGAGCGTGGCCGTTCTCGGCATACTATTGATAACTACGGATTATATTTAGCCCGCTTCCTAGAACTCACCGCCGAAGATTTACCCGAAGGCGCCGAGCTAAAACCTAAAGATATCACTCCAGAGCTCCTCCGTCGCTATCGTCTCCGACTCAATCGCTATAAAAACGAAAACAACATTGGTCTATCCGCACTCACTCAAGCATATCATCTAATTGCTTTGCGCGGTTTCCTACGCTATCTTGCTCGCCGCGGCATAGACAGTTTAGATCCTAGTCTTGTAGATTTGCCCAAAGCCACCAAAAAACAAGTTACTTTTCTTCACTTTGACGAAATAGAGCGCTTGCTAGATAGTATCCCTCTAGATACCGAGTCTGGCCTCCGCGACCGCGCTATTATTGAACTACTCTTTTCTGGTGGTCTCCGTGTTTCCGAGCTTTGCAGCCTCAATCGCGACCAAATTAACCTAGAACGCCGCGAATTCGTCGTGCGTGGTAAAGGTAGCAAAGATCGCCCCATTTTCATCTCTGCCTCTGCCGCCGAAAGAGTCAAAGATTACCTAGACGCTAGGCGCGACCAACTTCCTGCTCTCTTCCTTAATAATTCTAAGAATCTCCAAGCTGCCACCACTTCCGGCGATTATCGCCGCCTCACTCCTCGTTCAATTGAACGCATCGTTGAAAAATACACTCGCGCTGCCGGCATCACTAAACACGTCACTCCCCACACCCTCCGCCACAGTTTCGCCACTGATTTACTTATGAACGGCGCCGACATTCGCGCTGTCCAAAGCCTACTTGGCCATAGCAATATCGCCACCACCCAAATCTACACCCACGTCACCGACCAACACCTCCGCGAAGTACACTCCAAATTCCACTCAGAAACCAATTAATTTCGCCAAGAAATCCTGAGATATAAACGTGATCAAAAATGCCGTTATTAAAAACGGCGCAAAATGAATCGTATGATTTCTTGTTTTTTTCGCCACCGGCAACATTATCACCGAGCCTAGCAAATTTGCCAAAAATAAGACAATTAAAGCTAGCCACCAATTCCCCAGTACTAGTGCTATTGCCAAACACAATAAATAGTCCCCCTCCCCCACCAATTTTTCTCCAGAAAAGAAATATAGTACAAAATATGTCCCTGCTAATATTATCACCGCCCCAAACACACTCATATAATCAGCCATCCCCGCACATCCCCTATATATTATTGCAAGAATAATCACCAAATATAATAATTTTGTCGGCATCTCTCCCCACCTCCCATCATACAGAAAAAGCATCCACATCACCACCATCAAAATTAGCAATATTACAAACCGCACCAACACCCATACATTCATACCACTTTCCTGCCACAAATTCGGCCAAAAATATACTAGCAACATACCATATATTACCATCAAGCCAATCTCTGCCAAAATCTCCATTTTACCAATCGGTTTTCCGCACTTTCGGCATTTTCCTTTCAAAAACAACCATGAAAATATCGGAATATTATCATACCATTTCAATCTATTCTTGCAAGCAAGACACACCGACCATTTTCCCAATGCTTTCTTTCCCTTCTGCTTATATCTCATCCGCCATACCTGACAACACGCAAAAGACCCCATCATTGCCCCCACCACCAACACCAACATTGCAAAGATTATCTTCATATATTTATTATATCACGGTATAATATATGTTATGGATTTACCAGAGCTAAATACGTGGCTAGATACTTTTCTCAGCAATAAATGTCATCCCGACCAAAAACTCCAAACAATGCAAATCCTTTGCGATTATTTTGGTCATCCAGAAAAATCCTGCCCTTGTTTTCATGTTGCCGGCTCAAAGGGCAAAGGCACTATCGCTGCCGATATTGCCGCCATTTTACTTGAAGCCGGATTTAAAACTGGCGCCTATATGTCTCCACACGTCTCCCATTTTTCCGAACGTATCGGCACCGGCGCCAGTGATTTTTCACGCAAAACATACAACGCTGCCTTTCGCCAATTAAAACTCGGCATTGACGATCTAGTCTCCAGTGGCCAAATTCAAAAAACAGACCTCTCTTGGTTTGAAGTTGTCACAATTTTTGCCATGCTTTGTTTCCGCACCGAAAAAGTTGATTTTGCCATCTATGAAGTCGGCATGGGTGGGCGGCTTGACACTACCAATATTGTCACCCCCATCTGTTGTTGTTTTGGTCCCATAGAACTAGAACATACCAAATATTTCGGAAACAATTTGTCTGATATTACCAAAGAAAAAGCCGGCATTTTAAAATACAAAATTCCCGCTATCTCCGTCCCCCAGCCTTCTGACGTCAAAAAAGTACTTAATGAAACCGCCCTCTCACTTCATACCAAAATAGAATATTTACCTTCTAGATATAAATCCTATATTTCGCAAGATGCCGAAATCGCCAAACGTGCCGTCAAAAAATATTTACCTAATATCTCCGAAGATTTAATGAATACTGCCATTCAAAAAGTTTCTCTACCTGGTCGTTTTGAAATTGTCACAAATATCTCAAAATACCCAAATATTCCTTATCTCCTGATAGACGTTGCCCATACTCCAAATAGTATTTCGCAAGTTTTAAACCGTATCAAACATCATCATTACCGCACCAATCTACTGTTTGGTTGTGCCGCCGATAAAGATGTCGATCAAATCGCCAAAATCATTAAAACAAATCATTCCATTTTTAAAAATATCTATCTCACTCGCCCTGGCGATTTTAAAAAATCAGATCTAAATCAAATGCTTGCCGCCTTTTCCAAAAATCATCTTTCCATCTCCAGCTCCAGTCCAAATTTTACCACTTTCATCCCTGAGGTCTTAAGTCAATGCAATTCTTCCAAAACTCCTCTTACCGTACTTGGCTCTTTCTATCTTGCAGGGGAAGTTAAAAAAATAATCTAACCGTGGTTAGATTACAAAATCATGGTCGGGGGTACCAGGATCGAACTGGCGACCTCACGTCCCCCAGACGTGCGCGCTACCGCTGCGCCAACCCCCGCCACTATTAATTTAAGTGGTAAAATCTTTTAGATTGGTATTCTTCGCCAGAAGCGCTATTCCCCATAGAGCGATGGCGTAAAGCCGCCAAGATAAAAGATTTTAACCTTAAATTTGGTCTGGGTGATCGGACTTGAACCGACGACCTCAGCGTCCCGAACGCTGCGCGCTACCAACTGCGCCACACCCAGAACTACACTATTAATTATATCACCTCTATCACTTTTTTACGAGAGTTTTGTCCCTGTAAAATCTCAATCCTACTCTTTGCCACCCCAAAATGTTTGGATAGCAATTTTATCAAAGCCTTATTTGCTTCCCCATCATGCGCTTTTGCCCTTAAATACACCGTCAAAGAGCCATCGTCATTAACGACGACTTTCTCTTGGCTAATGCCCGGCTTTACTAAGATATCCATGCTTTTATTATAACAAATTCTATGATAAAATAACAGATATGAATCAGGAGGTTGCGCTAAAAATCTTAGAGAGTGGGCAAAGTGCTTTTTTGACCGGCCCAGCTGGCGCCGGCAAAACTTATGTCTTAAACGAATTTATCAAATGGGCCAAAAAACACAAAAAATCTGTTGCAAAAACTGCCACTACTGGCCTCGCCGCCACTCATCTTTCCGGCAATACTATCCACGCTTGGTCTGGCATCGGCATCAACAAATCAATTCCCTACCGTTTCTTTGATAAACTTTCTAAAACTCGTCGGGAAACCATCACACGTGCCAATGTCCTCATTATTGACGAAATTTCCATGATGCACGATTACATGCTAGATATGGTCAATGAAATTTGCAAAATCGTCCGCGAAGATGATTCGCCTTTTGGCGGCCTCCAAGTTATCATGGCTGGAGATTTCGCCCAATTACCGCCTATTAACCGTGCAGATGACGAAATCCAAGGTGGCTTTGCCTACCTTTCTAAAGCTTGGGAGGAATTAAATCCAGCCATCTGCTATCTTTCCTCGCAATTCCGCCAAGAGGGCCAGGATTTTCTGGAAATTTTAAACGCCATCCGCGAAAACAATGTTCGCCGCCACCACGCCGAGGCTCTTTTAGAGCGCGTCGGTGCCGAGACTTCCGAAATTTACACCCAGCTTCATACTACCAATTTCAATGTAGATAGAGTCAACGAGCGTCGCCTCGCCGACATCTACGATGAAGAAATGACCTACGAAATGACACATACCGGTGCCGAAGGTAAAGTTATGAGCTTAAAACGCTCCGTCCTCGCACCAGAAATCTTAAAATTAAAAATTGGCGCCACCGTTATGGCCCTCAAAAACGACCCATCTCAGAGATTTGTCAATGGCTCCATTGGAAAGGTCATAGATTTTGAAGATGGCACCGGCTACCCAGTAGTAGAATTTAATAACGGTCGCACCGTATCTGTCGGTTACGATACTTGGGAAATGCGCGACGGCGACCGCAAAGTCGCCGGCGTCACTCAAATCCCTCTCCGCCTCGCCTGGGCTATTACCGTTCATAAATCTCAAGGCATGACATTAGACGGCGCCGTCCTAGATCTCCGCCGCACTTTTGCACCAGGAATGGGCTATGTCGCCCTTTCACGCGTTAAAAATCTCAATTCCATGTCTCTCCTCGGCATCGGTCGCTCCGCCCTCCAAGTTTCCCCCGAAGCCGTCAAAATGAACCAACTCTGGGAAAAAGAATCACAAAAATTAGCAAAATTATACTAAAGTCTTATCAATCTCTCGCCAATTATTCACCCGAATAATACGCAAGCGCAACAAATCTTCTGGATGCGCACTCTGATTCTTTGGACTATCAAATAATAGTTTTATCTTACCATTTTCCAAATTATCCGGATTATCATCTATCCGCACATCAAAATCCATATTGTTTTTATGGCAAGTAAAGATGATCTGCTCTGGCGTGATAAATGGCAATTCACTAATTAAAAATTCATATTTATTTTTCAAATTATCCCCGATACTCTCCTGATGGTCCTTCCATAGAAAACTCGTCACAATATACAAATCATATTTACGATTTAATTTTGCTAGCACATCCTTACATCCAGGCAGCAAAGCCACCCCAGCGTAAGCATTATCACTCTTCCCTGGCTCAATTTCCTTTGGGCGAACAATTACATTATCCATATCCACCGCTAAAGTTTGCTTCTTTTGTTCCATACTTCCCTTTCTTTACTACCATTATATCATAATATACATTTTTCTTGCACAAAACAAAATCTTTATGCTATAATGAAATAAGTAGTAACCATTAGGAGATTTGTATTCTA
>JAFWMC010000052.1 GCA_017510805.1 Candidatus Saccharimonadota bacterium | reverse complement strand
TGCTGCTTTTGTCACAGTACTACCTCTATCTTTATTAGTTTTGATAATCTTAGCGCCGAAGATTACTGCTTCATTTTATACTTTCGGCTTGCCAGACTGAAAGCACTCCACAAAATGAAGGCATACTACTTCTTATTACTTATTTTATCGGATAATGACAAATCTGGCAAGACTTGATTTTTACTATAGTTTGTGGTATAATAATAGGTATAGGGAGTTTTCACCAAAAAACCACCCGACGCAAGTATATTTTGCTGGAAAGGGGTGGTTTTTTGAACATATAAGCCCTCAACTCTTATGTAAGCTGACTCGCAGTTAGCTTTATGTTCAAACTCATTTACAATGTGATGAACTAATATCTATTTTAGCGTAAGTAATTCTGGATGTCAATAGTAATTTTGCAAGAAAAAACCATATTCTTTCCAACGAAACGCCTCCAAAATCCAGAAAGTAAAGCCACAAGGGCATTGACTTTCTGGATTTTTCCGGGAAATTGTTTCTTATGGAAAAATATGGTTTTTTCTGTTAAATATCTAGATCATCTAGATCTGCCAACTCGGCACGGGTGCGCTCGGCTAGCTCGTTATCTTCATCTTCGTCATCTTCCTCAGGTTCTTCAACTACTTCTTCAACTTCTACTACTTCCTCATCTGCTGGAGCGGATGAAGTATCGGCGCTAGGCGCACCACCGTCGGTGTTGACAATTTTGAGATTGTAGCGTGCATCATTTTTGGTGCCGAGGGCACGTAGCAATGTGCGGATAGATTGAGCAGTAGCACCACGGCGACCAATTACCCGGCCGACATCCTCTGGGTCAACGGTTAGTTCTAGGAGTACACCTTTTTCATCAATGCTGCGGGTGACTTCTACGTTTTCGGGATTATTTACTAAGGTTTTAACGATATATTCTACGAATTGCTGGTCAATGGTTGCCATTTAAGTCTCCTTTTAGTTATTATATTTCTATTATATCACGATTATGCTTCTGCGGTAGCTTCTTCGGCTGGAGCCTCTGGCTCGGCAGGAGCTGACTCTTCAACAGGAGCTTCTTCCTTGGGCTGGTTTTTGCGGAGCTTGTCGGCGTGCTTGGCTGTGGCCTGCTTCTTGGTGCCTTCATCTACCCATTTTGGAAGCTTAATTTTCTCGGCTTTCAAGATGCGAACTACACGGGTGGAAGGCTGAGCACCGTTCTTTAGATAGAACTCGGCTTGCTCCTTGTTTAATGTTGTTTCTTTGGTGTGGGGGTTGTAATGGCCAATTTCTGCCACAACGCGCCCAGAAAGAGGGTGACGCTGCGCTTCTTGGACGATTATCCGGTACACAGGGAGGTGTGCCCGGCCATTACGCTGCAAACGAATCGCTAGCATATTTTCTCCTTAAATTATTAATTATTTTAATTATACACCATTTTGTGAGTTTGTGCAAGAAAAAGAGGGCTTGGCCTGGTTCAATTCAGTACCAGGTCGCCCTCAATCTAATAATACTATATCTATTTAGTGATGTCAAGAATCTTATCGTCACTCTCAATTAAGATGATTCGTCGCATTCCACGTGTCGCTTTAAATAGTTTTAAGATAAACTGCTTGATCGTATCAATGTTTTGTGGCGGAATTCTCCTAATATCGTAAATGGCTCTGCCGCCAGACTGCTTAACTGCTTTACGAAATTTAGTAGCAATAGTACCCTCGTCTGGACTTTCTGGACCTTTCATCTCCCAAAAGGTGCCTAGCATTTCCAGATCTGGATTATTCGAGTGCGGAATGTTTGATGGGCGTACGAGTTCCATATCAAAGCCCAAACTTACTAGTAGAAATATCGTTTCATATTCGTGCGGTTCAAGCTTAATACCGTTTTTTATGATTCTGCCGGTCTTTTCTTTGGAAACAGGTTTTAGCTCCACTATTTTCATAGTATGTGATTGTACCTTATGGACGATTGCTGTGCAAGCGAGAGCGGGATGAGAGGAAGGGGTGGCTTGGTTAGGAGCCGAAGACGCAGCGGACAGAGAAACCGATAGCAATAGAATACCATACTCCACTGGGAAGAAAATTTTTTAAGGGTATGTCAAGTTCTATGTAATACGCAGTGTTGACGGATCCCTCTGGATTATAAATCGCGGTGTTTGCCCAGACATGACCAAGTTTTGTAGCATTAGATCTGTTTCCATACCAATAGTCGCCTGCCAGAACCATATATAGTGGAGCCTGTTGCGCAGAGCTTACTGCATTTGCCCCATCAGTACCACCCCACGTATTTGTAGAAGGAAGCCCTTGATGTTGCATTAAATTGGGCCACGAACGGTTTCCGGAAGGAGGGTTGGGGAGAGCCCAACCTTTAGGACAAACACTTTCGTAAATTGAAGATGCAGGGGGCGTAGATGAATTGCCGAGAGTGGCTGTGGCAGCATTCCAGTTATATAGATTACCATAGGGAGAACCGTAGCTATTAGTCGTGGTGGCTCCGCCAGAGTAAATTTGCGGTCTGTCAAGCTGATTAGCAGTATTGTCAGATATATTCGCTGGCAACACCCTATCTTGTGTTACATTGCTATCCGTAGTATGTAATGTCCTGCCGCCATCTAAAGCTAAATTCTGCACCATCCAACAGTTCCCATCTGCCAGATGCGCAATCTTGTATTGTTTTTGATCTCTACTATCTTTAAGAGTAACAATATTAGCGCCAGTAGAGGTAGCTTCTGGAGTATTTTCACAAACGTCTGAATTAGGTATATCTTGCATATAAGTAAAGCTATTTAATGTTCTATAATCTCTAATTCTAAAACCATTCGTTAGAGTATAAGTGGCACTATGCCAAGAGCTAGTTAATTTTACGTTGTAGTAACCCATAGCTAAACCTCCAGGAAAAGTACAAGTAGCACCACGGTAATCATTACTGGTGATTTCTGAACAGTTTGTTAGATTTACTGTATCTGTACCATTAGTGATAGTGGCGGTAATATCACCTAAGCCT
>JAFWMC010000051.1 GCA_017510805.1 Candidatus Saccharimonadota bacterium | reverse complement strand
TACGGAAAATGTAGCTTAAAGTTTAACTAATCTTACTATTTTGATTTTTGCTTTGATGGCACCCATAGTTTTCCTCCTTTTCTCTTTAACGGATGCCAAGTATCTACAAAATGGCACCTCGTGTGGGTGCCCGGTAAGACACTTATCTAGCGGATCAAACCGTTAGGCACGAGATGCCAAGTTTGTGTTCGATCTCATCACTAGAGAGTGTCTTTAGATTATAAAATTATCAAAAGTTGTCTTACCGGGACTTTTTTATTGTAGCATACTTTTTCTTTATTGACAAGAAAAAATAACCGTAATATAATTAGGTCATAAAGCACATTACATATACTTAACTAGGATTTGTATATGCAATGTACTGTTGTGTTTAGTTAAGCGCTAATCATGGCGTTTAACTTTTTTCTTTGGCTCGCGTTCAAGAGCGAAAGAAAAGTGAAGTAGCTTGAATAAATAAACATCTATTACAGGCATATTTCTCCTCCTTTCTAAACTACGGGACGCTTGGTCACCTAGCATAACCGCTTTACTGCAATCCCTGCCGAGTGTTACTCCACAACACCTCGCATGATATGCGCCCCACTTGCGCTGAGACTCCAATTAGTTCTGTGAGCTAAAGAACTTTTTACACAACAACGTCATTGTAGCAAAGAGGAGATTTGTTTGCAAGCATAAGTAATTTACCAGCCGCCGCCGCCACCGCCGCCGCTCCCACCACCGGAGAAGCCGCCGCCACCGGAGCCAGAGCTGGAGCTGGATGATGACATTGTGGCAAGAGAAGAACTCATGGAGCTAATGGCGGAAGTGAAATCGCGAGTGTTAAATGTAGTGGTGCCGATGTACCAAGCGGGGATGAGATTTGGATTTTCGTCGTAATAAATCTGGAGCTGTTTGAGCCAGGATTTTTCTAGACCAAAGAGGGAAGCGTAGGGAAGCAATCTTTCGTATAATTTGACACGGCCAGCGGTATCTTTGGGGGCGCCTTTGGCGGATTGGTTAAATTCTAGGCGGTCTTTCTCGGCAAGGCCGATATATTCTTTGAGACCGGCGGCGTAATTTGAAACATCTAGACCGGCGTGGGTATATTTAGCATATTTGGTGATTTGTTTAGTAAGGAACAAACCAATAATTGAGGCGGTAATGGCGATAATGGTGGCGGCGGGCCAAAAGATATTTTCACCGATGAGGGCGGCGTAATTATACTCTAGCAGAGTAATAAGGCCAAATGAACCGCCAATGAGTCCGAGGATATAAAGAATAATGAAGAAAGTAGGCAAGCCGGAATGAGTATTTTTAGTGAGGATATTCTTTTCTATGAGAAGGTTTTTAATGGTAGTGGGGAATGTGGTAATGAGGGAGCTACGAGTGGAGGAATAACTAGAATATTTTTCAATGGGAATTTCTTCGTCTATGGAGAATTGCTTTTTGCTACCGGCAAAAATCTGGAGAGTTTGGAGCTGGTCTTTAGTAAAATCTTTGTTGTCTTTGATACGAATAGACCATTTCTTTTTGGCGGTCTGGATTAATTCAATTTTGTGATTGACGGCAAGCTCTAAAAGATTGGCGACTTGGAGATTTTTAGTGGTGCCGAGATAGGCAGTGCCGAGCTCGGCAGCGGTGAAACCTCGGAGGGGGATGTATTCTGCGGGGGTAGCGAGACCTTTGTAATATTTTTTATTGTCGCGAGCGTATTTATTATAAGCGATAACGAGGTAAATGATGAGGGCGGCAGAGATAGAAGCGAGGACGATGAGGGTGATGATGAGGAGATAGCTTTCGTGATGAATAATAGTGAAAGTATTAGCAGGGAACTTGACCGCCATGGTGAGATTTTCGCCGCTTTTGAGATTTTCAGTAGTGAAGGAAATACCATCAGAAATGTTGTTGATTTTACAACGAGATTGATTATTAGAGCCATGACGCCCGACATAGCACCAAGCATTGGAAATGCTGGGGATATCTATGTCGCTGGCAAAATGGAGATTGGCAGTGAGGGAATTAAACTTTTGCGACCAGCCAGTACCATTGGTATCCCAGTATAACTCTTGGTAATCGGTGAAGTCGGTGATGACATTTTCAAATTCGTATTCTAGGACATAAGTCTGTTTGCCATGAACGTAAGAATCAGCATTACCAATATAGACGAGGAAAGAGCCATAGTTAGGCTGATTTTCAATTTTATTGATGGGCTCTGGCTGGCCATTTCTAGTGACGGAAAGGTCAAGATGGGTAGAACTTTTCATGGTAAGGTTGCTACCGTTTTGATTAGTATAGGGGATGACGCGGGTGATACCGTGATTTTGATTGGTTTCGGGAAAGACGGCAGTGAGAGTTTCTTTAACTTTCATTTTGGAAGAGCCGTCTTCTGCTTTTTCTAGGTAGTAATCAAACTGGGCATTTTCAAAATAAAAATCGTTGGTACTGGTGGCGCTGACTGGAATGAGGGTGAAGACAGACAAGATGATGGTGACCGCTAAAAGAAAGTGTTTTTTCATACCCTTATTATATCATATGATATAATAGTATTATGGCAAAAAAGCGTAAAGCCACAAAGCGGAAGTCGGCTGGGCGGGGAAGGTCGACGAAGGAGGTAGCACCAGAGCACGAGTTGCCCGGAGGTTTTTGGCGGCAGGTAGTGGCGGTGTTGATGATTGTAGTGGCAATTATCGCTGTGTTGACTTGGTTTAAGGCTGGTGGGGATCTTTTGAACGGAATACATGAGGGGCTTTTGAGCTTATTTGGTTATGCTACTTATGCGATTCCGATTTTATTGGTTTATCTAGCGGTATCAATTTTTAGGAGCGATACAAATCAATTACCGGCAGTGATGTGGTTTGCGTCGGTTTTGATGCTTTTGTGGTTGGCGGGGGCGTTTGGGGTGCCGACGATTGGGGAAGCGAATCCAACTGGGGGCGTGGTGGGTAAGGTTTTGAATGATGCAGCAACGAAGATTTTAGACAAAAGCGTGGTGATGCTAATATATATAGTGTTGATATTTATTACGGGTATATTTATTTTGCAGGTGTCGCCAGCAGCGGTATTTAGAGGGATAAAGAATATGTTTAAAGTGGGAGATAAGAAAGAAGATGCGGCTAATGCAAAGGTGGCGCGTGAAGCGGCAGATGCAGAGCCGGTGAAGGGTGGAATGAAGAAGTTTAAGGTGAATCGTGGAGTGGAGGCAGAGGAGCCAGAAGGTAAACCAATGAAAGTGCATGCAATGAAGGCTGCGCCAGTAAAGGCGGCTACACCAGAGCCAACAGCACTGATGGCGGTGAGTGATCCAAATTGGAAGATGCCGTCGTTAGATTTGCTAGAGAAAAAGCAAAAGCCAGCGGATGCGGGGAATATTCAGCAGAATGCATTGATTATTCAGTCTACTTTATCGGAATTTGGAATAGATGTAGAAATGGAGGGTGCGAATATTGGGCCAAAGGTGACGCAATATACGATGAAGCCGCCTTCGGGGGTGAATTTGTCTAAAATTGTTTCGCATGATAAAGAGCTAGCGCTAAATTTGGCAGTAGATAAGATTCGTATTGAAGCGCCGATACCAGGAACGCGTTCGGTTGGGGTGGAATTACCAAATATTCGGCCGGCAGACGTACGTTTGCGTGGCGTGCTAGAGAGTGATGAGTGGAAGCATGCGACAGACGCTTTAACTTTTGCAGTGGGGAAGGATATTTCTGGCAAAGCGGTAGTGGCAAATTTGGCAAAGATGCCGCACCTATTGATTGCTGGTACAACTGGTTCTGGTAAATCGGTGATGACAAATACTTTGATTTCTTCTTTGTTATATCGGAATGCGCCAAGCGATATGAAATTGATTATCGTAGATCCAAAGCAAGTGGAAATGGTGCAGTATAATGATATTCCGCACCTTCTGACGCCGATTATTAACTCCACGGATAAGGCATTATCGGCGATGAACTGGGCAGTGAATGAGATGGAGCGGCGATATACAGAGATGGCAAAAGAGAAGGTGCGTAATATTATTGATTATAATAAGAAAATGGCAAATAAGCCGGTGGAAGTGGCAGATAAGGATGGAAATGAGCAAAAGCAGGATGGTGGTAAGATGCCATATATTGTGATTATTATTGACGAGATGGCGGATTTGATGATGATGGCAGGGAAAGACCTAGAAATGCTAATTGTGCGAATTGCGCAGAAAGGGCGTGCGGCTGGTATACATTTGGTACTAGCAACGCAGAGGCCAGAGGTGAAAGTGATTACTGGTTT
>JAFWMC010000005.1 GCA_017510805.1 Candidatus Saccharimonadota bacterium | reverse complement strand
GGTGATTTACAGATATAAATCACCATTTAATTTCATCTTCGAACCTGAGTTTTCCACAGGTTCCCCTGTTGGTGAGCCGGGAGGGACTCGAACCCTCGACACTCTGCTTAAGAGGCAGATGCTCTAACCAGCTGAGCTACCAGCCCACACTTTTTTAATTATACCACGAATTCTGCGAAAAATAAAGTGCGATTTTTAATGAGGTGGCGATAGGGGGGGTGGCTAGGAGCCGTAAACACAGCGGACGGAGAGACTGAGGTACTTGCTGCCGTTATTCTGGGGGTAGAAGAAGCTAGTCTCCGAATTAAGGTACAGGATGTATGCTGCCAAATGATTAATATCTTTTTATGTTCTGGTATTGCTTTTTTAGCTAATCTGTGGTATAATATAATTAAGTAGTTAAATGGGACCATCAGATGGGGAAAATCCTAGAAATCTTTAAATATGATGCCAGAAATTTGCTAAAAAGTAAAATTGCAATGATTATTTTGGCTGGTATTGTCTTTATACCGGGAATTTATGCCTGGCTAAACATTGATTCTAACTGGAATCCATACGGGAATACGGGGAATCTGCCAATTGCGGTAGTAAATAAAGATGATGGAGTGGAGATATTAGGCTCGGAAGTAAATATTGGCAACGAGATAGAAAAGAGCCTAAAAACTAACGATGGAATGAAATGGACTTTTGTTAATGAAGATAGTGCAAAGGCAGGAGTAGAAAAAGGCGAATATTATGGCAGCATCATTATCCCTGATAACTTTAGCGAGCAACTAACAACAATTTTGGAAGACGGCAAAACAGTAAAGCCGACTTTTGACTTCTATGCTAATGACAAGAAAAATCCAATTGCACCGATTATAGTAAATAAAGCCGTGGGTACGGTGCAGGCAAGTGTAAATCAAGCTTTTGTAAATAAAATTATTTATACTTTTGCCGAAAAAGCTGAAAGCATTAACATTGCCGACATAAAAGATAGCAGTACGGCAGATATTGCTAGCAAATTAAATGAGGCTAAAACTAGAATACAAAATCTACGTCTAGTTATCCAGACGACTGGCCTAACAGCTGAGACTGCGGGCAAATCTCTATCTGCAATTAGGGCATTATTACCAAAAATATCAGATATTTCTAGTGCGACAAAACAAGAAATTATGGAGATGAAAAATGTCGTGCAAGCATTTAAATCGTCTGCGCAGAAAATTGAGCAAGATGCGGCATCCATCATAAATGATTCTAGAAATATAATTGATGAAGTTGTTGATATAGCAAGTGGGACAAACATTAGTAATATTACTACTAATCTTAAAGATATGTCGGAGAAACTTAATACAATATTAACAGCGCAAAAAAGATTAGATGACACATTAAAATCTTTGATTGAAGTTTTGCCATCAGAAAACTTGCAAAAACTGGAAGATAAAGTAGCAAAGCAGATTTCTAAAATAGAAGAATTGATTCAACTTTGTAATAACCCTCTTGCTACTACTATAGACATTGAGAATATTAAAAATAAAGCCGCGAGTATACGAGATGGTCTGGAAGATGCAAAAAATATCTATTATGATTCTGCGAAAGCTGAATTAAGCGACATTTATTCTACCATGACTGCGTCAATTAGCGACACGACAGATTCTTTGCTAAATGCAAATATCTCGCTAGACAATGTGGACTCTGGCCTCGGCTATACTATAGATGCGCTAGTGAGCGGTAAACAACTGACTGATAATATTGATGTATTGCTGGCGAATTTTCAAATTGATATAGATAAAGTAATCGGGACGATTCAATCGGCTAAAGGTGGCGAACTATATAGTGCTGCAATTAAACTACTAAAAAATAAACCGGAGGAAATTGCTGATTTTATTACATCGCCTATTGACGTGAATCAGATTAATCTATACGAAATTGAAGCATATGGCTCAAAGATGGCGCCGTTTTATTCAATTTTAGCCTGCTGGGTAGGATGTACCATTTTGACGGCAATTTTGAAGGTTAATGTTGAGGAATCTGAAGCTACCCGGGGCGCTAAAAATTATCAGAAGTTCTTTGGCAGATATATACTATTTGGGCTACTCGCAATGATGCAGGGGCTAGTAATCGGGCTGGGTGATATTGTGCTGAACGTGCAAACTGCTAACCCACTATTATTCCTGATAACCCTGATGCTGGCAAGTTTAATCTTTGTGCTAATTATTTATGCATTGGCCTTTTCAATGGGTAAAGTCGGGCAGGCACTAGCAATAGTGATTATGGTGCTACAAGTAGCAGGCTCTGGCGGGACATTTCCAATAGAATTGCTGCCAAGACCATTTCAGGTGCTTCAGCCATTTATGCCGTTTTATCCAGCAATGAACGCAGCGCGGGAAACGATTGGCGGATTCTATGATGCAGATTATTTGAAATATATCTTTATGCTACTTTGTCATAGCGTCATACCAATATTGCTAGGTCTGGTATTTACAAAATTTACAGCTGAGCTGAAGCCAAAATTTGAAGGCGAGCTGGAAGAAACTGGAGTAATCGGCTAGATTATAATTCGTCTGGATTGAGGCGGATTTGCTCGGCAGTGTCGCGGTCGCGGACGGTGACGGTGCCATCTTCTAAAGTGTCAAAATCTATCACGACGCATTTTGGCGTGCCGATTTCGTCTTGCTTCCTATAACGCTTGCCGATATTGCCGGAATCGTCCCAGGTGACATAGGTATATTTGGCGCGGAGCTGCTCGTAGACTTCTTTGGCTTTCTTAACTAATTCGGGCTTGTTTTTGAGAAGTGGCGAAACGCAGAATTTATACGGAGCAAGATTTGCTGGCAATTTGAGGACGGTGCGAGTGGAGCCATCTAATTCTTCCTCGGTATAGGCGGAGGAAAGGACGGCCATAATTAAACGCTCTACACCAAAACTTGGCTCAATTACATGGGGCGTAAAACTTTCGCCGGTGATTTTGTCACGATATTCCATACTTTTGCCGGATTCGCGAGTGATATTTTGTAAATCAAAATCGGTGCGATAGGCGATGCCCATTAGTTCTTCCTTGCCAATTGGAAAATCAAATTCTATATCAATGGTGCGGTCGGAATAATGGGCGCGATCGCTTGCTGGGACTTCGTAATCGTGAATTTTTTCTTTGGGCAGACCCATTTCCCGCTCAAAGAAATCGTGACAATTCTCTAGTAGTTTATCAAAATTTTCTTGCCACTTATCTGGCTGGACGAAATACTCAATTTCCATTTGTTCAAATTCGCGCGAGCGAAAGACGAAGTCGCGGGGGGAAATCTCGTTTCTAAAAGCCTTTCCCTGCTGGGCGATGCCAAAAGGCAGGCTGGGATAAATAGTGTCAACGACATTTTTGTAATTAGTGAAGATGCCTTGGGCGGTTTCGGGCCTTAAGTATGCTACACTCGTGGCGTCGACAATGGGGCCGACATGAGTCTGGAACATCATGTTAAACTTGCGGATGGGACCCCAATTTTGCTTGCCGCAAGTGGGGCATTTAGGATTTATTTTATGAAATTCCTCAGTGGTGACGGACTCGGTGATGCCGTCGGCGATTTTATCGGCACGGAAACGACCATGGCATTCAAGACATTCTACGAGTGGGTCGGCAAACGTGGCAGTGTGGCCGGAAGCAACCCAAGTCTTGGGATTCATAATAATGGCAGCATCTACGCCATACATATCTTCGCGGGCATCTACCCAGTAGTGCCACCAAGTATTCATAATGTTCCTCTTTAGCATAGTACCAAGCGGACCGTAGTCCCAAGTGCCGGCAAAACCACCATAAACATCGGAGCCTTGAAAAATAAAACCGCGGCGTTTACATAAACTTACAATGTCGTCTAATTTAGTCATATATTATATATTATGCCTCTGTTTGCGGAAAAAATCAAGCGAGAAGTGTTTTCTGAGTGCGACTTTCTTTCAAAAAATCTGGTCACGCATCAGAAAATTTCTATGTGAACTCTCGCTTCGTGGGAATTAATTTTAATGGTATAGTTCAATCTCTCATCTTGCAACGCACCGAATACTGAAGCCGAAGCCCTTATCGAGGATAGTCTGCGGGTGGACGTCTCCAGAAGTGTAGCGCAGGTGGTACGCATTAGTCTCAGCGGAAGGCGTACCAGACCAGAAGCTGCCGGCGCTACCTTGATTGCCCTCGGACGCGAGGGCCCAATACCAGAGGCCGTAGTACTTAGTAAAGCCTAAGATGTTCGTATTATTAACGAATTGTGAACCTGCGGTGTAATTGTAACCAACGTTAGGGATATTGCTAAATAATCTAGCCCAAGATTTGTTTACGCCAGAATCGCCATTAGTAGGCAAGGTCCAGCCTTTTGGACAGATAGAAGTATTTGGCGATGTAGTAGTATTACAATTAATAGAGCTAGTTCCGGAAGTGGCAGTAGCTGCACACCAGTTGTAATAGACTTCACCC
>JAFWMC010000050.1 GCA_017510805.1 Candidatus Saccharimonadota bacterium | reverse complement strand
TTAGCCTTGGCAGGTGGTCCTGCCGGATTCAAACAGGGTTTCTCGTGCCCCGTCCTACTTGAAAAAAGATAAATAATGTCTAAGACCCTTTCGCGTACGGGATTTTCACCCTCTCTGATGTATCATTCCAAATACTTCTGCTAGGATCTAAGTTTTTTTACATTACCAGCTCAGTTAACGCTGTCTGTTTTTAAGTTAAGCTATTAAACGAGTTAATGGCTTAACTTAAAAATTATCTAATTTCGCAACCCCTCTAATAACTCTGGCCGTTAAACCGTAAGGTTATCTTGAGGTTTGGGCTGTTCCAATTTCGCTCGCCACTACTTTCGGAATCATTGGTTATTCTCTTTTCCTCGGCCTACTAAGATGATTCAGTTCGGTCGGTTCCCGTTCAACTACCCTATGTGTTCAGGTAGAGACAACACAGTATGACCTGTGCTAGGTTGCCCCATTCGGAGATTCCCGGATCAAAGCTCGCTATCAGCTCCCCGAGACTTATCGCAGATTTCTACGTCCTTCATCGGTATTGATTGTCAAGGCATCCACTATTAGTGCCCTTTGTAACCTTTTTATGCATTGACTTAATCAGCAATCGATTTTTGATTGCTAGATGCAAGTCTATTTACTATTTAGTTGTCCAAATTGTTAATTGGACACTGTGGCACACATAATATATATGTGTATCTCGCAGTTCCTCGCTTAAGACAGTGGTTACAAAGAGTGTAACTTGTTTAACTTTCTCTATTATAGCGCACTTATTTGAATATTTCAAGAGTTTTTTTAGACTTTTTTGAAGATTTTTTGAAAATTTGGGTAAAAGTAGGGGTGGAACAGGGGTGGAGCTATTCAGAGATAAGTTTAGCAAGGCGGGTAGAGACGGCTTTTTGGTCGAGGTCGAGCCAGTGAAGACGGGCGTTGATTTCTTGGTGAGCGACGGCAACAGTACGGGTGAAAGCAGGCTCGTTGGCCAAAGTGTCAAAGAAAGCGAAGTATTTATCGGCCTCCTCCTGCGTGCGGATGGCGCGGGCGGCAATGCGAGCGTAATCATCTAAAGTCTTTTCGCCGGTAATTTCCCTGACGTAATCCCAGTGAGTATAGAGCCAATTTAGAGCTTGCTCTTTAGTGGCGTGGTTGCGGGAAAGATATGCAAAGAGATAGATATGATCCTGCGGGCGGACAATTTCGGGATTTTCTAGGAGGGCGAGTACCTTCTTGACAATGGCGGACTGCTCTACATCGCTAAAAGCGGCAAGCAAATCAGCCTTTAAATCTGGCTCGGCAGTCTGGCTGTAGGCAGTGACATATTCGTCAAAGATTTTTTCGTTAGTTGTCTCCAACTTAGCAGCGAGAACAGCATAGCGAGTTTCGGCATCTAACTTTTTATAATCGCTATTATAACGGTTGGAAAGGTTATCAATAGTAAGCTGGTCTTTGGCGTAGAGGGCATAGGCGAGGATGGTAGGACGGAGTTTAGTATCGTCTGGTTTTTCGGAAGCTTTGGGTTTGATGCCAAGGCGATTGAGGCTGGGCTGGATAATATTATAGATAAACTTTTGATAATTATAATATTCCGGCGTGCCATGAGGGCAGAAAACTTTGAGTTTATTAATAATAGTAGCGAGCAAGTCCCAGATGGATTTGTCTTTTTCATCTTTGAAAGCCTGAAGTAAATCTAGCAAGCTAGCAGCAGAAACGAGAGACGTTTCGCAGAGTAGAAGACGGTCTATCAAGAGGCGGTAACGTTGCTCCTCCTTAAGACTCTTGAAACTAGACAAGGCATCGGCAAATTCGGTGCCACTGAGATTAATAAGATAATGGCCAGACATATCGTCTTTTATCTCTGGGAGCGGCCAAGTAGTATCATCGGTGCCGCCGGTGATAAGGAAACGTTGCTGGACGCCGTCGGTAATGACTGGGTAGCCCGGCTGACTCACCCAAGCATCCATGAACTCGCGAACATCAAATTTAGCATGGGCCTGAAGACACTCCCAAAGATTGTCGCCAATGGTATTACTGTATTGATACTTTTTGAAATACTTTTTAAGACCGGCGAAGAATTGGCGCTTGCCCATTAAGCGAGTGAGCATGAACATGAGGTGGGCACCCTTGGCATAGACAATACTGCCGTCAAAGAGGGTGGCAATTTCAGAAGGATCATTAACTTCTTGCTTGACCGCCTGGACACCTGGGTAAGAATCACGAGTGAGAGCGGCAAGGCATTCAGAAGTGAAGAAATCCTGCCAGATGTGATATTCTGGATGGATAGCGTCAGTAGCAATATAAGACATGACGGTGGCGAAAGATTCGTTGAGCCAGAGGTCGTTCCACCACTGCATGGTGACGAGATTGCCAAACCATTGGTGGGAAAGCTCGTGAGTAATAGTAATAGCAATCCCTTCTTTAGATTCCAAAGGCGAATTATTATCGGCAAGCAGGCAAGATTCGCGATAGGTGACAAGGCCCCAGTTTTCCATAGCGCCAGCTTCAAAATCGGGCAGGGCAACTTGGTCTAATTTGGGCAGAGGATATTTTACACCAAATTTTTCATTGTAATATTCAATGGCGGCGGCGGCAATTTGATTGGCAAAATCTAGAGTTTTAGGGCTTTGATTGAGTGCGCAATAAGTCGTGACTGGCAAGCCCTCTGCAGTATGGACGGTCTTTTTGTGGAAGCGGCCCATGACAAAAGCAAGGAGATAAGTAGACATCTTTGGCGTCTGCTCAAAGGTGACGATTTTCTTTTTGGCGGTGCCGGAAATATTTAAATCTATATCGACGGTAGGATGCTCGACAATTTTGCTTTCTTTGACGGGCATATTGGAGATGACTTCATCGTCTAAGTCGGGAGTGGTGATTTTTAAGTCAAAGGTGGCCTTGGCGGCAGGCTCATCTATACAAGGGAAACATTCGCGAGCGTAGTGGCTTTCAAATTGAGTAGTGACAATGCGTTCCTCGGCGCCAGAGTGTTGGTAAGTTGACAGATAGGCGCCCTGCATGTTGCGGTTTAAACGAGTATGATACTTAATTTCTATTGTAGCGTTTCCGCTTTCAGTTTCCTCATCTCGGGCATCGCTCGCCCAGCCCGCCGTTGCGGGTGTGCTCGCTTTCGTATTTCCTCGTAAGGAAATAGATCCCGAGATTGAGGAATCTGAAATCGGAACGCTGCCCATATCTATCATTATCATTCCGAACTCGTATTTAAACGGAATGGGTTTGTCATTGATAGTGACGGAGGTGATTTTGAGGTCTACGGCGTGGAATTTGATGATGGGAGCAAGAGGTGTGCCGGTGATGACGCAGGTGCCACGCAAAGTTTCTTGGTGTTTGTTGATTTGCAGACTAAGCTGATAATTGGTTGGTTTGAAATACTCTAATAATTTTTCCATTACTTATAATTATATCACAGATAACGACGCTACTCGGTACCCTTGGAAAAGAAAGCACCAGACTGGCGAGACCAGAGATGATGATAGGCGCCTTTTTTAGCAAGTAGCTCGGCATGGGTACCCTGCTCTACGATTTTGCCATTTTGAAGAACGATAATGCGGTCTAGGCTAGCCACGGTGGAAAGGCGATGGGCGATGACGAGCGAGGTGCGATCTTTCATTAGGCGAGAAAGAGCAGACTGGATGAGAGCCTCTGATTCGGAATCAAGAGCAGAAGTAGCCTCGTCTAAAACGAGAATGGGTGCATCTTTCAAAATGGCGCGAGCGATGGCAACACGCTGTCGCTGGCCGCCAGATAATTTGACACCTCTTTCCCCGACTAGGGTGTCGTAACCTTCTGGCAAATCTTTGATAAATTCGTGAGCATTGGCAAGTTTAGCGGCACGAATGATTTCCGCTTTGGTTGCGTTAGGTTTGGCATAGGCGATATTATCGGCGATACTGCGGTGAAATAGTGAAGTTTCTTGAGGAACATAGGCGATGGCCGAGCGGAGGGAATCTTGGGTGACAGTGCTGATATCTTGATCATCTATAGTAATGCTTCCCTCGGCGACATCAGCAAATCTTAGGAGTAATTTAGTAAGCGTAGTTTTACCAGAACCAGATACTCCTACAAGACCGATACGCTCGCCAGGCTTTATGTCTAGGCTAAAGTTACGGAAAATTGGAGATTTGGCTTCTTGATGCTGAAAAGTAATATTATTAAAATCTACTGCGCCTTTGGTGATTTGTAATTTAGTGGCATCAGATGCATCTACCACATCGTCTTTCATATCTAAAATTTCGACCATTTCGGTAGCGTCACCAAAGATACGATTCATGTTTTTGAAAATACTATTGAATCCCCAGAGATAATTAGTGACATTATTAGTATACTGGAAAATCAAAAGAACGGTGGCGAGAGAAATGCCAAAATAATTCTGGCCAAAAAGGAAGAAGAGCAGACTGATAATAGTGACACCAATATAGACAAAGTCAAAGCCGAAGTTGCGTTTCATTTCGGTATTGAGCAGATTGGTCGTGGCCTTGGCGGTAGCGGTGCTGAATCTTTGAAATCTTTTCTGCTCGTGCTTTTCATTAGCATAAGATTTAACGGAAATGACATTGGTAATGCTATCGGCGAGCTGGCCGGTGCGTTCATTTTCGCTATTAGCAAGTTTAAGATTGAGCGGGACAATCTTTTTAAATGCGAGATAAGCAACCGTAGCGAAGAATATGACAAAGAATAGTAAGCCAAGAGCATAAAGTGGCACTTTGAAAAAGAGGACGATAATACAAGTGACAATAGTTACGACGAGAGGAATGACGTTGAACACCAGTTCATCCATGAAACGCTCGTAGGCACCGACGAATTTATTAACTTGGGAAACGAGCGAACCAGAAAATCTGTCATTATAAAACTGCATACTCTGGGCGGAAATAGTATCAAAGCAGAGGTTATAAAGATAATACATAGCGTGAATTTCCATTTTCCAGTGGGTCCAGACGCGAAGCTCGCCAAGGAGAGACGAGAAAATGAAGCGCAGGACCACGATGAGGATAGCCTCGGGGACGAGGGCGGTCTGGATGTATTCTAGACTAGGGTTTTCGGTGACTTTGGCAATGATGTCGGCAAGAAGGTAAGCAAAAACAACTTCGCGCCAGAGGATAACGATGGGAGTACTGATGAAAGTACCTAAGGTAAGCCATTTGTGTTGCCACTGGGCGCGCC
>JAFWMC010000049.1 GCA_017510805.1 Candidatus Saccharimonadota bacterium | reverse complement strand
TAAATAGCTTTTATACCCCCCCCCCCAGACGAATTTTAGTGCTCATTGAAATATTACTCTCCTTAATATGCTTGTTTTTATTTTAGCATAGGCAAAATTAAAATGCAAACACTTTTTAGTCTAGATTTTCATTAAATTTACGAAGCTGTGCCGAGGTAAGCTGAGCCTTATAGTATTTAATTCCCTCGCGGGCGGCCATTTCCTGAGCATCTTGCTTGGATTTGCCAGTGCCAGTACCGCGGGTATATTTGCCTACACGCAAGGCAATGGTAAAAGTCTTGTCGTGATCAGGGCCTTCCTCTTTGATAAGCTGATACTGCGGGGTCACGCCGTCATATTTTTGGCTAAATTCCTGGAGGTAAGTCTTTGGGTCGCGCCAATCATCGCCGTGGATAATATCGTCGGCTTTAGAGATAATATGTTTATAAATGAAATCTTTAGCATCATCAAATCCCCTGTCTAGATAAATTGCGCCAATCAAAGCCTCAAAACAATCAGCTACGATGGAAGCATGGGCTCGTTCGGTATTACTCTTTTCGCCTTTAGAAAGACGGATAAGTGGCATATATCCCAGTTTTTCGCCAGCATCGCCAATAGATTCGGTACGAACCAGGGCAGAGCGCCAAACCGTCATGGTGCCCTCTGGCTTATGATAATTTTTATAGAGGTAATCCGAAACTACCAGCTCCAAGACTGCATCGCCAAGAAACTCTAAGCGCTCGTTGTGGTCGGCGCCAGATTTTTTATGCTCATTGACATAACTGCGATGAGTGAGAGCCGTTACCAATAAATCTACATTTTTGAACTCAAAACCAAGCCGTTCTTTGGCGAAATCTTGATATTCATCGATCATATCTCTGGTCAAATACATTATACTTCTCCTGCGCGTATTTTCTTTTTAGCGATTAACATTAGCTTTTCAATGTCGTCATACTCAATGGCATCTAGCGCCTCTGAGAAACTGAACCATTTAATGCCATTCATCCATTTTTCCTTTTGAGGAATCTCGCTGTCGTCCAGCGAGCGGACGAGGTAAATCTGGGTAGTCATTAAAACTAGTTTGTCTAGCCGGCGATATTTAAAGTGAATTTTGCCAAGCCAAGTGAGAACTTGAATATGGGTGAGGCCAGTTTCTTCGTCAATTTCGCGGATAGCAGTCTGCTTGGCGGTTTCCCCGTGTTCAATGTGTCCCTTGGGGATAGTCCAGCGGTTTTTAGAATCTTGAATCAACAAAATCTCAATATCTTTTTGATCTTTGCTCATGCGGAAAACAATACCACCGGCGGTAGGCTCGCGGACGATTTCTTGAATAACTGGGCGGCGTTTGAAAACCTTGGTACGAATTTTAGAAAAGGCAGACTCTTGATATTTATTGGGCAGAGCCTCCGGCACTTTCCTCTGCTGAGGAAGAGGACGGCTGGCTGGCCTTCTTCGCATCTGCTGGGGCTGGACGCTCCGCCTTGTCGGCTGGCTGGGTCTTTGCCTCTTTAGCTGATTTTTGTTGTTCATTAGTTCCTTCTTTTTCCTCAAGCCCTAGTTGTTTAAAGGCTGTGCCAAGCACACCATTAATAAAGCGAGAGGAATTATCTGAGCCAAAAGCTTTAGCAAGCTCTACGGCTTCGTTGATTGCGACCTTTGGGGGGACACTACCAGAAGATAGCTCGTAAAGACCAATGCGCAAAGTATTTCTGTCTACTGAGGCAATAGTGTCTAATGGCCATTCTGGAGCAAGAGGACGCAGCACTTCATCAAGATCTTTGATGTGGTCTACTACGCCTTTTGTAAGCTGATAAACGAACTCGGTATCACCGAGAGCTTTAGAGTAAGGCTCAATATTTTTGGCGATAATAGTATCAATTTCGGCTGTGGTATCGCCCGCCTTATTACGAAACTCATATTCGTATAAGCTTTGTAATGATATAATTCTACCTAGATGCCGATTACTTGCCATTTACTTACTTGAGCCCTTCTTTTTTACTGTTTTAACCTTTAGATTAGGGGTCTTTTTCGCAGTTTCGTAAACTTTTACTGGGGACTTGCTATTTACACTTCTAGCAAGCTTGAGCCGAAGATGACTGCGGCGAAGACCGGTCTTTCTGTGGCTTGATTGCTTTTTTGGTTCGGGCATTAATGTACTCCTTTAATTGATATATAACTTTGTTCTATATTATCATACCTTGCAGAAAAATGCAAATTATGATACAATTAGCCAGTAACTATTTAGTAGTTTGTTCTTTTAAAGGAGGGAAAAATGAGTGATTGGAAACTACTAAAAGCTGGTAAGATTCGTGAGGTATATACAAATGATACCGACGAATTGGTATTCTATACTAGCGATAAAATATCAGCTTTTGACAAGGTGCTGCCGACTTTTATCCCGGGTAAAGGCCAGGTTTTGACGGAAATGTCGGCGAGATGGTGCGAAAGAATTACGCATGCAGCAGGGAGTGCCACGTTGGCGGATCCGCTCAGTCAGAATCTTGGCGGCATTAAAGTCGCCTATATTCCTTGCGAGTTTCAACCGGGAACACCATATGCGATGTTTGGTAAGATGCCGTTTATCGGTAGGGCTACGCTGATGAAGCGGCTAGATATGCTGCCGATAGAATGTATCGTACGCGGATATCTGACAGGGTCGGGACTAAAAAGCTATCGGTCTAGTGGTAAAGTTTGTGGCATCGAGTTGCCGTCTGGACTAAAGGAAGCCAGCAAGCTACCGGAGGCGATCTATACGCCTACGACGAAGGCAGATTCTGGTCATGATGAGCATATTTCCTATGCCACGACGATTCGCCTGATAGAAACGGCATTTCCCGGACGTGGCGAAGAGCTGGCGAAAAAAGCCAGGGATTGGTCGCTGGCGATTTACCGCGAAGCGGAAAAGTATGCGCGCGAGCGCGGAATCGTTATTGCCGATACGAAGTTTGAGTTTGGTGTCGGTGGTGATGGTGAGTTGTACTTGGCAGATGAAGTACTGACTCCGGATTCGTCACGATTCTGGTCGCTGGATGGTTATCAAGAAAGTCGGTCGCAGCAGAGTTTTGATAAGCAGATAGTGCGAGATTTCTTGGTGTCACATCCTGGTGCCGAGAAGAGGCCATTGCCACAGGCGATAGTCGATAAAACTATTCGCCGGTATAAAACAGCTTATGAGATGCTCTTTAGTTAGGGCTTTCATACCTCCTATTATAGTTTGGGGTGTCTTGATTGGCACCCCAATTTTTGTGTTTTTTAGTTTTGAACTGGATTTGGATGGTTCCTAGGCAACAATGTTAATAAGTTTGGCATTTTTGGGAATAATAACCTTCTTTGGCGTACCATCGATACGGCGAGCAACATTATCTTCCTTAAGAGCAAGCTCAGTTAATTTTTCCTCATCCAATAAATCGTCCGGGAAAACGGTAATTTTGGCACGTAGTTTACCATTAACTTGGACAACAACTTCTACGGTATCTTCCACAAGTGCGGACTCATCCCAAACTGGCCAGATGTCATTAGAATCATATTTTTCTAGGATTTCGCTAGCCAGATGCGGCGCGAAAGGTTTGAGTAATTTTGCCAAAGTGATATTATCTTCGGCGGTGGTGCCATTTTTATAGAGCTCGTTGACATATTCCATGAGGGCGGCAACGGCAGTATTAAAGGATACTCGGTGGAGATCCTCCGTGACCTTCTTAATTGTCTTGTTTCTAGTAGTTATGTTGAGATCTTCTTTTGAAATTTCTTTATCAAAAGCAAGGTTCCAGCAACGGTTAAGGAAGCGATAGACACCACCGATGGCTTTGGTGTCCCATGAAGCATCTTCGTTGTAGGGACCAATGAACATCTCGTAGGTACGGAGAGTGTCGGCGCCATAGCCGCTATCTATAACATCTAGCGGATCAATCACATTGCCCTTGGATTTGCTCATCTTTTTACCATCTGGAGCGTTGATATAACCATTATAAAGTAGCTTTTTGACTGGCTCGCGGAAAGGCAAAAAACCTTCGTCGGCGAAGAATTTGCACCAGAAACGGATGTAAAGTAGGTGCGCCACGGCGTGGTCTGCCCCAACATAAATATCAGTTGGCGCCCAATATTTAATAGCGTCCTTATCCCAGGCGGCTTTATCGTCGTGCGGAGAAACATAGCGCCAAAGATACCAGCTTGAGCAGGCATAGCCATCTAAAGTGTCGGTTTCGCGAGTCATTTCCTCGCCGTCAATTTCAACTTTGAGCCAATCGGTTGCCTTGGCCAGAGCCGAGCGGCCAGTCTTGTCTGGCTGATAATCCGTCACCTCTGGAAGAATAACTGGCAATTTGTCCTCTGGGATAGCATGAGGCTCGCCGTTTTTATCGTAGGCAATAGGAATCGGGCAACCCCAATATCGCTGGCGAGAAATTAGCCAGTCGCGCATACGATAAGTAACCTTGCTCTTCCCTACGCCCTGTTGCTCTAGCCAAGCAACGATTTGCTCGCGAGCATCCTCGGTGCGAGTGCCGTCAAATTGGCCAGAATTGACCAATTCGCCTTCGCCGTGATAGCAGCGGCTGTCGTCATCGCTATTTTCTGGCTTTTCAATGACTTGCTTGATAGGTAAATCAAATTTTTCGGCAAATTCAAAGTCGCGCTCATCGTGGGCTGGTACAGCCATAATTGCGCCTTCGCCATAGCCCATCAGGACGTAGTCAGAAATCCAGATCGGGATTTTTTCACCAGTGGCGGGATTAATAGCGTAGGAGCCAGTAAAGACGCCAGTTTTTTCCTTGTTTTCTTGACGTTCGATTTCGGACTTTTTCAGGGATTCAGTCTGGTATTGATTGACTTTTTCCGCCGTTTGTGGTATAATTAAACTATGGACGAGGGGATGCTCGGGGGCGAGGACTAGGAAGGTGGCGCCAAAAATTGTATCGGGGCGCGTGGTGAAGACTTTAATTTGTAATTTATTATCGGAAATGGCAGACGTTTTGCCGCTCAACCCTGCTCGCGCTAGCCCGCCGTCGCGGGTATCGCTCGCGGTCGCTTCGCTCGCGCGTCCCAAGGGGCGAACGGATTTCTCGTAAGAAATCTGGGACACGGTTTCGCTTACGAAAGTCTGCCCATTTCCGTTATTACTTACAACATCAAAGTCAATTTCGGCGCCTTCACTCCGGCCAATCCAATTCTTTTGCATAGTCTTGATCTTGTCGGGCCAGTCGAGGGCGTCGATTTCGTCTAGTAATTCATCGGCATAAGCGGTGATTTTGAAGAACCATTGTTTCATTTTCTTCTTTTCTACCTCTGCGCCACAGCGCCAACAGTGGCCATTTTCCACCTGCTCGTTGGCGAGCACCGTTTGATCTACCGGGCACCACCACTGATAGCTCTCTTTACGATAGGCAAGGCCTTTTTTGTATAACTGCAAGAAACACCACTGGGTCCATTTGTAATATTCTGGATTAGAAGTGTTGATTTCGCGCGACCAATCAATAGCAAAGCCGAGTTTTTTGGCCTGGCGGCGGAAATTGGCAATATTTTCCTTGGTTACCTCTTGGGGAGCGGTGCCAGTCTTGATGGCGTAATTTTCGGCAGGGAGCCCGAAAGTATCATAGCCAAAGGGCCGAAGGACGTTCATTTCTTGCTGAGTATAGAATCTAGTCAAGACATCGACGATAGTGAAATTGCGAACATGGCCGACATGAAGCCCGGCGCCAGACGGATAGGGGAACATCTCGGCCAGATACATCTTAGCCTGATTTTTGTCAATTTTATTAAGGGCTGGGGCCTTAAAAGCCTCAGTTTCTTCCCAAATTTTTTGCCATTTTTTTTCTATTTCTGCCGGATTATAGCGGTCCATTAAAAACTCCCTTTACTTGGTATAATTTTACCATAAAAAGCCGCCCAAGTATAGCTTGAGCGGCAATATCCTACAACCCTCTGGGTTTAAATTACTACCAAATCATATATTGTTCAATCTCTTTCAAGATAAGGTCGCTTTTGCTTTTGTCAAATTCATAAATCAAGCAATCAGCCAACCGATAGTCACAATTTTTAGTGTCCGTAGGTATGAGGACTAGTATGTAATTGCGGTATGTCGAATCTTCAGTGGCGCCACAATCATATGATTCACATCTTAGCAGGAAGGTGTTCTGACTACTAACATTCACTTCGTTGTTCCTAATAGAATATCTTTCCGCTGAGATCAGGCGCCAAAAAAACGTAGTTGACGCTGTATACCTGGAGGCAGGAAGAATATCTTTCTTAGAGAATCCGCCATCATAAGCTTTTATTCCCAGGCGATTACCTATCTGATATGCATCGCCATTTGCGCTCAGGATGCTATACGTATCCCTATCCCATGAATAGTCTGGCTTGTCAATTACGATTGAGTACATATTTTTAATGACGTTTTTGGTCCCAATATACTCCCATCCTGGCCGCGTATTCATTTTTAAATCATAAATCGTTGTAGCACTCATGCCTTGATAGCTATACGCCAGAATATATGGCACCTTATTGTAGTTCTCTACAATGCTTAAGGTGGGTTTACCATTAAATGCTAGGCATACACTCCAATCTGCCGTCCTAAAAATATGCGTAACGACCCCGCCATGTTCAGAAGTGTTAGTCATTGCCATATATACCGCATAATCATTGACACATAGAATTTGCGGGAGATTGTCAGTACAATCAAGCAACGCCGCTATTCCGCCTCGTTCATCGATTACTCCGCATTTTTCCTTCCACTTTGCGATATGATATTCTAAATCCTTTCCGCTGTCATCCCTTACCCAAAAAGCCTCGCCAACATAATCACAAAACATCTCATTTGGCATTCCTTCATTAACAATATATTTTTCGGTAACTTTTAGATGTGCCTTTCTCGCCATTTTACCACCTCCTTTATTGTAAGCGAAAAACTACTTCTACTATAACATATTTTATCAAAAATTAAAAACCCAGCAGTTAAGCTGGGTTTTATGCTTTTACTACTAGTACCTCGAGTTGAGGAAGATTTTGTCCTGTAACTTGTGCTTCTTGATTACTTTATAGCCAACATAGCCGTCTCGCCAGTCGTCTTTGGAAATTCGAAGACTATAAGTATAAATACAATCCTTCTCTGCATCCTCATCGTAGTCCATCACCACTAAATTTGCGTGTCCACCCTCAAGATGACTACCCTTCGTCCAGAACAGAAAGGCATTTTCAGCCTTGTCGGCACAATAGCCGTTTTGGTATCTCTCGCCATCTATACACCAGGTATCATGGAGGTATTTTCCGTCCCAATCTATGACAAAGTAGTGATACATACCCTCTAATATCTCGTCAGTTTTGAGGAGATTGTATGCGCCCCATTCTACCCTTAACAGATAGCTAGTAAACTTTGGGCTTTGGACAACTTTACCTTCGGCATCCAATAGCCCCCATTTGTCTGTGATGCTTTCGCCAGGATTAGCAAACTGAAATAGCCCATTATTTCTGTTGCTAATTTCGTTAATTCCGCCGTAGCAAGGCTCCAAGATAACCCGACCAGTACTAACATCTCCTAGTCCGTATAGATTACTCTCTTTAAGATAGCAGATTTTTTCGCCGTAAGTAATAATCGAATCGTAATTCTTGGCAAAAATCTTCTTAAAATCTAAATTCAACAGGTTATACTTTTTATCCTCGCAAGAAACCAGGATGACATAGACTTCGTCGCAAAGTACTATATCGTAGCTAACACTAAGATATTCCAGAGGTGCGACATAATACCCCTGGTCGTCAATGATGCCCCAGCGGTCATCCAGACAGACTCTGTAAAGTTCATAGTCACAGTCGTTTGGTGCGCAAAGTCGTGACAGCTTTGAATAAACCATCTGTCTGGGCGTATCTGGGTTGACGATATATTGTGTGTAGTAGTTTAAGGTGCCTTCTTTTCGCATTTTACCACCTCCTTTATTGTAAGCGAAAAACTACTTCTACTATAACATATTTTATCAAAAAATTAAAAACCCAGCGCAAGAACGCTGGGCAGGTTGCAACTATTCCTTCTGGGGTTGGGAGTTATTAGTATCCCAAACAATTCCATCCTCCGGCACATACATTCGGTACTTTTCTATTCCAAGTTTATGGCACATTTT
>JAFWMC010000048.1 GCA_017510805.1 Candidatus Saccharimonadota bacterium | reverse complement strand
CCCCCCCCCCAGACGAATTTTAGTGCTCATTGAAATATTACTCTCCTTAATATGCTTGTTTTTATTTTAGCATAGGTAAAAGAAAAACACAAGCAAAATTATTTGAAGCATCACATAGTAAAAAATACAACCCCCCCCCCAGAGGTTATATTTTTTAGCAAAGTTATTTCTTCTTGGCAGTAGCGATAGTCTTTTCGGCGCCAGATTTGGCGGCAGCGGCAGTCTTTTTAGCACCAGCGGTAGCGACTTTGGCAGTTTTTTCTGCCTCTTTGCTGGCAATCTTAGCGACTTTACCAGCTTCATTTTTTGCTACTTTAGCAGTGCGCGTAGCCGCATCTTTAACTTCGCCAGCTTTTGCCTTGGCAGCGTCTACACCTTCTTCGGCCTGCTTGAGATATTCTTTACCTTTCTTTTCAATGTCTTTTCTGGTGTCTTCGCCAGATTTGGGGGCAGTGAGGATGCCAGCAACGGCACCTGCAATAGCACCAAGTGCCGCACCTAGCAAGAATTTCTTGCCACCATTGCTCTTTTTTGACTCTTCTTCAGACATTTATTTTCCTTTCTTTGATTTATCTTCTTTATCTCTATTATTCATATACCCGCTAGCGAAACCACCAGCCACTTGCCCGATGACAGATGATACGCCAGTTTTGACACTATCTACAATTTCTGCTCCAGTATCGGCGATTTTAGCGCCGGCGTCAGAGACCTTTTTGACGCGGTTTAAAATTTGGATAAGTTTTATCATTGCGATGATACCAACTACTAAAAAGATAAACAATGTAGTGGCCAATATCACCATGATAACCCACTCGGCAACGTTCATTATTTCACGGCCTTTCGGACTTCGTCAGCGTAAGGCTCGTTTTCTAGGACGTAGTCTAGATGAGTCATAAAGTAATTCTTTGGATCGCCGGTGGTCATCCACTTGCCAGCAGTCTTTTCAACGTAAACATCGCCATCTTCAGCCATCTTAGTGATAGCATCTACAGTCCAGAGCTCGCCATCTAGACCGGTATTGCGTGGATCTAGATGAGTAAAAATCTCTGGGGTGACAAGATAGCGGCCATAAGAAGTGAGATTGCTTGGCGCATCTTCAATTTTTGGCTTTTCAACGATATTGTCAAGCGTGCCTTTCTCGGCATCTTTAAGGCGGATAATGCCGTATCTATCTAGAACCTCGGTAGGCATTTCTTGGGAAATAATAATTGCCTTAGCATCTGGATGTTTTTCGTAGCTATCAATTAGCGTCTTGACATCAGATGCACCAAAGACAACATCGTCAGAATAAAGTACGACGAATGCCTCGTCATCGCGGATAAAAGGCTTGGCAGAAGCAATCGGGGAACCGTTACCATAAGGATAGGATGGGTCCTGCTCAATCACGGTAATTTTTGGAAAATCTAGTACCTTTTGGATAGGGGCATAGCGGTCTTCCTTACCCTGAGAGGCGAGCTGCTTTCTAATGCGGTTAACAGAATTATTGAAATAATCCTCGTAGATAGGCTTGCCCTCGCGAGTAGCAACGATGATAATTTCCTCAATGCCAGCATCGGCACATTCCTCTACAACATATTGCATAATAGGCTTGTTGCCGATTGGTAGCATAGCCTTGGGGATAGTCTTAGTAATGGGGAGGTAGCGGCTAGCAAAGCCGGCATCCGTAATGATAGCTTTGGTGGGTTTCTTGTAGTTCATTTATAACTCCTTTTACTCATTATACCATATTATTTCTTTTTGGATGTTTTTGCAGGTTTTTTGGTGGACTTTTTTGTCGTCTTTTTGGCCGACTGCTTTGCAGACTTTTTGACAGATTTGCGGCGAGAACTCTGTTGAAGGGCATATTCTTTTTCTTGGTCGTGATTATGAGCACCATAGATAAGATTGGATACACCAAAGATCATCATATAGGTGCCAAAGAATTGAAGAAAGGCATTTGTAGAGAAATTACCAGCATTAAAGACGACAAAACCAAGAATAGCACCACATACACCGCAGACCATCCAAATGAATTTGTCGGTCAGATCATCAATAGATTTGAGACTGATGAGGATTTCAAAGATGCCGCGAGCCAAAGTATACGCCGCAATAATAGTCAGCTGGAGCGCAGTACCCTGGCCAAGGGTAAAGAGTAGCAGAAAAGCGACACAAATTTCTATTACGGCGATAGTAAGATTGAGCACCCAGGTATGCTGCATATGTGCACGATAAATAACATTAAACATCTCTATAATGCCAAGCCCAAGCAGGACCGTGCCGACGATTGCGACAAGCATATTGATATCGGTGCTGGGGGTAAACATAATATACCAGCCAAATAATAGCGAGATGATGCCCTGGAAGATATATACGAGCCAGTGGCTGTCAACGTAAGATTTTTTTATTGCCATAGTGATCCTTGTTTATACTTATGTTAATTATATCACAATCCTAAACGTGACGAAGCTTTTTGCGGGCAGACTCTATTAAATAGGTCTTTTTATAGGAGAGCGGACGAATTATTAAATCGTGGGCAGGGAGATATTTTAATTCTTGGCAGCCAAAGCCACGCTTAAATACGGATACGCCATAGAAGCGATGCTTAGTATCGTCCTCGGCGACAATGCCCCAGAGGTTATAACGTTTAATACCGCGCTCTTTAGCGTCGCGCATAGCGGTAAGGTGAAGAAGTGGCGCACCAGATAATTTAGTGCCGAGGGCAGTAGAAGCGCCGTAATGGTAACTTGCCTCGTTGCCATAGAAAATCATCATGTTTTGGGCAAGAATTTCGTCGCCGTATTTAGCGGTATAAATGACAGCCTCGCCATTTTCAGCGAAAGCAGCAAATTGTTTGACGAGAAAATCTTCAGAAAAGGCAAAGAATTCGTGACGCTTGGCGGTTTCCACTTGGATGCGATAGAATTGGTGGGCAGCAGAAGGGTCTGTTGTTTTTTCTACAACAATATCATTTTTGGCGGCTTTTCGGAGGGCGCGGCGGAGGCGCTGGCGCATATTTTTGAGCAATTCCTCTTCGGAAAGATTAAGGTCTAACACGCCGGCATATTCTACCGAAAGATACATTGGCGCTTTTTTTAGGCCTAGGCTTTTAAATAATTGCAATGATTTATCAGACAATTCTAGCTGGGGACGAACACGCACAAAAACGCAATTTAATTTTTCCCCCTGGGATTTGATGTCGGCAAAGATTTTTTTGACAAGTGCTTTGTTTTCCCAATCTAAAATTGGCCCGCCGGCGATAGCAAGATGGCGGCCGCGTTTGGCTGGCTCCACCTGCCCAGCATAAGCTGCGATAATTTTACCTTTTTCATCTACGGCAATGCGACGAGTAATTTCATGGCCATAATTGTGATAAAATTCATAAAAATCCCAGCTCTGGAGGAAATTGGCCTCGGGGTGAGAAGTGACAAATTTATCCCATTTTGTTTTAGACGTAGCATCTTTAATTTCGTATTTCATTACAAGTTTCTCCTTTTTTTACGAACTTTTTCAATGGCAAGATCTAGTTTATAACGAGCGGGACTAATGACAATATCGTGGGCGGGGACAAATTCTATAATTTCGCCGCCAAAACCGGTCTTGAAAGTAGTAACGCCAGAATAGCGGTGGTTTTTGGCGCCTGGGGGAGCGATACCCCAAAGATTATAGCGCTTGATTCCCTGTTTTTTGAGGTCGCGTATGACTTGCCACTGGAGAGCGTAGGCACCGGGGAGTTTGCGGTTTAGATCGGTAGAGGCGGCCTCAAAGTATTCGGCCTCGGCGCCATCACATAAGATAAGACCATAAGCTACGCTAGCAAAATCTCCATCCTTATCAACCCGGGCACCGGTCGTGTCGCCCGTCGTTACGGGGACACTCCCTATCGTTCGCTCCCGTTGTTGCGAAGATCCCGGGTCTGATAAGATTGGAGCTTTTGCAACATATATCATGGCATTATTCTTAAAGGCTTCCCTTTCGGCGAGGAGAGTCCTTAAGTCTGGCGGGATGAAGTGCTGGCGCCTAGCGGTGATACTCTGGGCGGAGTGGAATTCGCGGAACAGTTCCTCGCTGTTTCCGCTTTTTACTTCTATGCCAAGCTTGGCTGCGCGGCGAACTTCGTAGCGTGTCTGCCGGCGCATATCGGCAAGTAGCTCTTCCTCAGACTTTGTTAAATCTATAATAACGGTATGCTCGGCGTGCAGATGCATTGGCGCAATGCGCGCACCAGCCGCTCTTAAGATAGCTAGATTTTCATCGTTTTTTAATAATTGTGGACGCAAACGGATGAAGACACATTTGTTCTCTTTAGCAATTTCACGAATTTTGGTAAAAGCGGCGGAAACTTCGGCTTTGTTGCTCCAATCTATTACTGGACCGCCGGGGATTTCTAGATAGCGCCCGCGCCGAGCGGATTTGACTATCAGGTAATTGATGTGCGTGCCAATTTTTTCCTTGATGACTTTATGCCCAATGATTTCGTTCATTTTAGCCCATTTTTTAGACTGAAGAAAGTTTGGGGGTAGCTCGGCAATCATTTTACTTCATACTCCTTGATAATTTGGCGGGCGGGGCGAAGCGCAATTTTGGAATAATTAGTGGGAAAATTGATGATTTCTTCGGCTAGCTCGGTGGCGACAGGACATTCTCCTGTTGGAAAATTGACATCAGCATAATATCTGGCAGGCGCAACTGGCACGTCGTACCAAGTATCATTAAAATAATACCCTTTGTGTTGTAATTTTTTCAACACTTCGTCACGATCACGCACAAAGAAGAAATCTCTGATTGGCGGGCGATTTTTAGGCAATCTCTCTAGCTGGCGCAGAGCCAATTTGGCTTGCCAATGTGTACAGCGGCGAGATAAATCCAGCTCAGCATCCGCAGAGCGCTGCACGATATGTAATGCAAGCAAAATACGCATAAATACCCCTGATAGATGCAGATAGCTCAAGATGCGAGCGGTTAGTCCAATCAGCGGATAAAACCGGGCGCGAATACTACTTTTTAGCTTGGGACGCTTATCTGGCTGCTCTAGGATATGGTCGTCTGCATTATTAAGGATGACTGCGCCGCCAGCAATAGTGTCAATAGATTTACCTTTACCAAAAGAAAGAATAGTGGCGTCGCCGACCGTGCCAGCTTCGCGGCCATCTGGATAGCGCACGCCAGCAGAATGAGCTAAATCTTCAATGATAATCAGCTTCTTTTTATTACAAAAATCTTCTATGGCTTTCATGTCTACAGGATGGCCGAGATTATTTTGGACAATAATAGCCTTGGCGTCGGGATGCTCTTTGTAGGCGGCTTGCAATTCTTTCAGGCCATAATGTAAAGTTTCTTTATTAACATCGGCAAAAACTGGCACACAGCCACCAGCGTCTACTGCTTCTACCACGGCATAGCAGGTGAGGCTAGTGATGATTATTTCTGAATTTGTGGGTACGACCAGCTCTATTGCGCGGGCTAGTGCTGTGCGGCCGGTAGGATAAAGGACAATTTTTTCTTCGTCGGAATGGTATCGCTTGGCAAGATGAGCAACTAATTTTTCGGAATCTTTCCGGGTGCCAAAGGCAAAAGTATGCCGCAAAACATCTAACAATCTAAAGTTTGCCGAGAGTGAGAGAAAATAATGTTTGCCCATCCTATTTTACCTTATTTAATGTTGATATAATTACCTTTGCTAGCCCTGTAGGGTCCATAATATATGGCGCGTGATTCCAATTTTTCCTAGTGATAAATTCGCTGCCGGCAATCTGCTGATGCATTTTTTCTCCCTGACGGAGAGGAGTGACATTGTCAGTCTCGCCCCAGATGATAGTCGTGGGGGTGGTGACTTTTTTAATATCTAAAACTTTATCGGAATCTAGCATATTAGCGAGGGTCTTTTTCATGTTTTCGGGTGCATTATCGTAATCTGAGGCGCCAAGAACTTTATGGACGACTTTCCTGAGAGGCTTGACTTTCTTTAGTGGGGACATGATTTTGGAAGCCTTGCGGGATAAATCACGCTTTTTTGATGCTTCGTAGACGCCGGCAGCATCAAGCAGAATAAGCTGCTTTAATTTATCTGGTTTTTTACTACACAGATTTAGTAAAATCCGCCCGCCATTACTGTGGCCTAGAGCAATAGCGCCATCGGGGATATTTTGGTCGGCCCAATTGACATATTCATCAATCGTCCAAACCTTTTGAGAAGGGGAGGTTAAGCCAGGAACATTGAGCATTTTAACATTGATACCCGCCTTTTTTAGGGTGGTAATAGTACCGTTCCAAGGCTCGGTAGTGTACGTCCAGCCATGGATAATATAAAGTGTCGTCATGAATCTAATCCTCTCTTTTTGCGGCGCATTACGGCAGCCTTTTCGCGGCGCGGGAGTTTTTTGGCATCAGCGGGATTTTTTAATAATTTCTCAACAACCCATTCTAGATATTGGCTACCCTTGAAGATAATGGTTTCGCGACCTTTGGTGTGCTTTTTGATGTAGGCGAGGGCCTCGGTCGGCTCTAGGAAAGAAACGACTTTGATTTTCTGCTTTTTCAAGATGGGCAGCGTGTATTTTTTGGTGCGGCGGCCAACGAGGACAACTTGCTCCGGCTTGACACTGGCAATAGCAGCAGCTAATTTAGCGTGCTCCTCGCTTTCAATGGAGCCTTGGTCAACAATATCGCCAATTACGAGCCACTTGTGCGGGGCACGTAAACTTTTTGCCATCTCCAAAATAGACTCCATACTGATAAGGTGGGCATTATAGCTGCTATCAATTAACTTTAGGCCATTTATTCCTTCAAAATAGCTACTACGTCCTGGCGGCAGAGGCAGAGAGGAAAAATCGGTGGTAAGTTTAATTTTAAGGAATTTACAGAGTTTTTCAAGCATGATTAGCTGAATAGCGAGGTCTTTAGGCTGTGGCGCAGCAAAATGAAAGGCATGATCGGAAATGGTAAAATCGGAATGATCTGGATAGACGGTGTATTTTTCTAATTCAGACTTGTAGCATTTGGTGACTCTGGCCTGAATGCCCTCTGTAGCGGCGACCATTTGGGGAATATCGCCATCAATATATACTTGGCGAACAGTATGCTGCGGGATAGTGGAAAATTCGTGGGCGATAGCCGTTTCTAAATCTGGATAAAGCCCAGATTTTACTTGCTTGTCAAATTGAACAGCGTGCGAAAGCCCAAAAGAGATCCATAAAGATACCTCTGGCTCTAGCCAGGAGGCGACAAATTCTGCCTCGTGGGGACGCTCGCCATCTATCTCTACGACGTAAAATTCCTCTTGGTGTCGGTAAAATAGAGATTTGATAGGCACAGCAATAAATAGATAGAGCCAGCGCAATTTGGATCCTTTAATGCCTTTAATATTAACAAGGTCAAAAGCTACGCCAAAGGCGGAATTAGCATCGTGAGAATAATGCGCTCTGCTACCCAGTTCTTCCTCAATAAGGTGCAGCATGGTGGTCTTGCCGACAGAGCCAGTGATAGCAATGATGCGTGGTGCCCAGCGACGCAAAGCGCGGTCTGCAAAAAACTTAAAATAGCCTGCAGCCACGAAATAAAAACGTTTCTTAAACTTTGATACCGCACTCATTATGTATCTATTTTACCACGTTTTAGGGATAGATTAAAGCATTGACAATACACAATAATGGTGGTAAAATAGACAAAATTAGGGTAAAGGAGTACTTTAAAAACCAAATAGCATCTGAAAAGGAGGGTAAGATGAGTTGGTATAAGTTTAGGAACGGAATATTGGTACAGGAAACTGAAGTAGCAGGAGCCACGTCTAAGGAGTGGACACTGTTGGGCCTGCATAATTTTATAATGTCAGCGGAGAGGTCCCGCGAAACAGGGCAGCGACCTTTGGTAAAATTGGGATTTCTGGACTACAAGGGAGAAAGGACAATAACAAAACCCGAAGAAGTAGCCTTTAGGCTATCCCGGACGGATTTTGGCTGGGGTAGATACTTTGGTGGCCGGCCAGGCAAGTTAATGGGCTATTCGTTGGAAGATGAAAAGATACTAATTGTTTGTAGTTTAAAGAAAGTTGGAGCAAAGACTTATACTTGGCAGGTGGATGCGGATACTATCGACATCACCTACGATGAACTACACGATTTCTACTATCAAGTGAAAGAGCTTTTTGGCAGTTTACTGCTGAAAAAAGCTGATTATCCGGCGCTATTTGTGTGATTTTACCCCTGTGGCAGTGGCCGCAGGGGTTGATTTTTTCTGTGATTTGTGATATAATTAGAGGTGAAGCTTATGATTATATTCTAAGGGAGGGAGAGAATATGAAAAAAAGACTTAGAAATTTTTTAAAGAATGAAGCTGGTTTATTGGCTGGCTTCATCGCGCTGGTAATCCTGTGCGCGATGATGTTGTCTGGCTGCGGAAAGGTGGCTGAGCCGGCTAGTGCAGAGCAGAAAATCGGAGGAGCTACCAATGACGCCTTTTCGGTAACAATTCGCCCGGGCGCAGAAGCCAAGGATGGCATCTACGCCAAGCAGGACGTGGGTAGTCACGTGATGTACGTGACCTGCCCAAAGTTAGACGATAAGCTGCAGCGAGATATGGATGAATACCACATGGCTGCAGTAGAAGTCTACTTCTGCAAGGAGGGAGAGGACATGCCCAAGTTTGAGGCAGAGCCGGAGGCATCGGCAGTGTACTATTTCTTCCAGGATTCAGTCAAAGAGATTACTATCTCTTGGCAAGATCCGGAGGGAGCTGGCGCCCTGGTGACTGGCGCACATCTGGACGATCCGAGTTACGTGATGAAATATCTCGTAACGGGACGTAAGGGCGAGCCAGAGGCAATTGACTGCCTGTCAGTGAGCGATTTTACGGGCGGAGAGGTCTATTTCTCTAACGTAAAGAACTCGCGATTCACCGTTGATAGTTTGACTATTGACAGCGAAACGCTACGGGATTCGGCGCTGGCGGGAGAACTTTAAACAAAAAGGTCGGAGTTATCTTATCTCCGGCCTTTTTCATTCCCTGCTTGATTACATTTTAATTTCGGCATCAACGCCAGCTGGGAGGGAGAGATTCTGCAAATAATCAATCGTTTTAGGAGTGGCATTAGAGATGTCAATCAAACGCTTGTGAACTTTCATTTCAAAAGATTCGCCGCCAGTCTTGTAGACGTGTGGGCTTTTTACTACGGTGAAAGTGCTG
>JAFWMC010000047.1 GCA_017510805.1 Candidatus Saccharimonadota bacterium | reverse complement strand
TTTTTTCCTAAATAAATCTTGGACATTTGGCCTCCTTTTAACTTTTTTGAAGGTGTACTGTCCTAAAACAAACAGGACACCACGACGGTGTCTATACCTTTGTGCAAGTGAACTTTCGTCCGTTGCTCGTGATGTCCTGTATAATGGACGAAATCACCGATATCATTTGATATGATATAGCAAAACAATAAATCTTTCTGCATTTTGTTTGGACAGTTTTATTATAGCATACAATTTTTTCATTGACAATAAAAAATAACCGTAATATAATTAGATTAGCACATTCACATATATAGCAACTAGGATACTATATATGCAAATGTTTTGTTGTGTAGTTAAGCGCTAGCGATGGCGCTTAACTTTTTTCTTTGGCTCAAGTTCCAAAGAAAGTGTAAGGTGAACAAGCTTTAATAAATGAACATCTATTAAAGACATATTTTACCTCCTTTCTATCATAGGGACTCTGGCCACCTAGTATAACCGCTTTAGTGCAGCCCCTGCCGAGTGTTACTCCACAACACCTCGCTTTTGCACGCCCCACCTGCGCCGAGACTTCACTTAGTACTGTGAGCTAAAAGAACTTTTTACACAACAAAGTTATTGTAGCAAGGGAGGTATTTATTTGCAAGCATGGGCGATTTAGCTCATTGCATCAAAGTGGCTTGTTTGATATAATAAGTATAAATAATTTGTGGAGGATTCTAATGGTCAAAAGGAATAAGTTGGTATTATCGACAATTGTGTCTGCATCGCTAGTGGCGGGGCTGGGGATGGCAGTATACGCTGTGCCGGGAGGCTCAAATGGTGGAACTAGTTTGATAGCGCCAAGTGGCCAGAGTGCGCCTGGCGGAGCGATGGGTGCCTCGGGTAGTGTGAGTTATTCTGGAGCGACGGTATTTTCTGCGGATACGACAGCAAGTGAATCAACATATAATAGCACGACGGGTGGGCAGAATGCGCTTTTGATTTCTGGCGGGGAAGTAAACTTGAATAAAGTAACGGTGAGTAAATCTGGGGATGAAAATAGTGAGAACTCAGATTTTTATGGGACGAATGCTGGCATATTGGTTTATAATGGCGGAAAACTAAACTTAAGTGACTCGACGGTTTCTACTGGTGGAGCACACGCAAATGCTGTTTTTGCCTATGGCGAAGGCTCGACAATTGATGTAAAAAATACAACAATTACCACAACAGGGAATAATTCTGGTGGCGTTATGGTGACTGGCGGGGGGACTTTGACGGCGGAGAATTTGACAGTAGAGACATCTGGGAATTCATCGGCGGCGATACGCTCGGATAGGGGTGGTGGCACGATGACTGTAAGTGGAGGCTCTTATAAGACAAGCGGTGTAGGAAGCCCAGCAATTTATTCGACAGCGAATATATCGGTGAAGGATGCAGAGCTTGAAGCAACAGCGAGTGAAGGCGTAGTGATCGAGGGGAATAATTCGGTGTCATTAGATACGGTGTCGCTGGTGGATACGAATACGACATTAAATGGTAATTCCGAGACATATAAAAATGTGTTTATTTATCAGTCGATGAGTGGCGATGCGGACGAGGGTGCGGGGACATTTTCGGCGAAAGATACTATGTTTGTTACAAATAAGGGTGACACATTCTTTGTGACGAATACCGAAGCGGTAATAAATCTGGAAGATAATAATTATAGAAACAGTGATAGTACTGGTGTCTTCCTAAGAGCACAAGCAGGGAAGTGGGGGACAAGTGGTAAAAATGGCGGAACAGTGTCGGTGAATTTGACAAATGATGAGGTAAAAGGCGATGTGGAGCTTGATGATATTTCTTCCGTAACGTTTAATCTCTCTGGGGGGAGCTATTTGCGGGGGAAATTAACAGGCGGAAGTGGTAATAACATTGTGAAACTATCGGATGCTAGCTCGGTGTGGATATTAGAGGGAGATGTAGAGTTGCAATTTTTGGAGGATGCGGATACGACTTTCCAGAATATTTATGCGAACGGGCATACTTTGAAAGTAAATGGGGAAGTAGTGTCTATCAATCAGGGGGCAGCGCCTGAGCATAAAGCAAATTATGATGTAATGAAGGATCCGAATGCAAGTATAACGGATTTGACGCAAGGTGCAATGGATCAAGATACGACAAATAGATGGGAGTGGTTGCTTTTGACGGTGATAGCTGGAGCGTGGTTTGTGGCGGCGATTACGACTACTATTGTGATGATTGCGACTTATAATAAGCCGAGCAAGAAGAAAAAGGCTCATACTACACAAGACCCTATTAATATGGTAGAATAATAATAGTTATTTATGGAAGAGTTAAAGAAGAGTTTTGGCGAGATTTTCCGTGAGCAGAAGGGGGTACTCTCGAGCATGGCGATTTTGTTGATACTTTCTTTGGCTCTTTTAGTTTTCTCGGTGGTGACGCTTAGCCCTGGAGCGTCGGTGGTGAAGGTGGGCTATGGCGATATTGGGCGGTATCAGGGAGGAGAATGGTCTAGTATGACTAATTCTGGGGGATATCAGGATGGAAGCTGGATGGAGATGTTGGCATTTCCAGTGCTAGCTTTGGTGTTTGGTTTGCTACACAATGTTTTAATTGTGAAGGTCTACGGGAAGCGTGGCTCGGGGATGGCGATACTGCTAGCGATAATTAGTATAATGTTGGTGATAGGAGCATTTCTAGTACTGGTTAGATTGCTGGGGGAGGGATAGCCTTTGAGAGGTTTGGAAATACCGCTCGGTAAGAGAACGAAAAAGTACAGGTTTTTTGAGATATTACCTGGACTACTAAGCTATGGGATGATAATTGCGTTATTTGTGATATCGTTTTTTAGTCCAGTATTGGGAGCAGTGTATCTATTGGTGCTGGTGGTGACGGTATTTGTGAAGGCGGTGGTGTCAGCAATACATACGGTGAAGGGGTATAATACGATGGTGCGAGCTGAGAGGGTGAATTGGGCGAAACGCTTGGCGCAGCTGGAGAAACCGCATGAAAATTACGAGAGGCTGGTAGGGCGAAGTGGCAGTAGTTATGGATTTAATGAACATATTGATAATTTGAGAATGCTTTCTAGTGGAGAGATTGAATATCCAAAACCGAGTGAGGTGTGGCATTTAATAATAATGGCGGCATATAATGAGGGGCTAGAGACGTTGGTGCCGTCGGTGGAGGCGGTGAGACAGACGCACTTCGATAATGAAAAGATTATTTTTACGCTAGCTTATGAGGAGAGGGGTGGAGGGGAAATGGAAAAGACGGCGAAGGCCCTGAAGGCTAAGTATGAAGGAATATTTTCTGATTTTATTTTGGTGAAGCATCCGGCGAATCTGAGGGGCGAAATACAGGGGAAGGGTCCGAATTTGACATATGCTGGAGAGAGGATGCTGGATTATGTAAAGAAGAAGCATATACCGGTGGAAAATGTGGTAGTGACAACGCTGGATAGCGATAATCGGATGAGTGAGCACTATCTTGATTATGTGGCTTATGAATTTGTAGTGCATCCAAATCGGCAGCATCTAAGCTATCAGCCGATATCGCTATTTACAAATAATATTTGGGATGCTTCGGCGCCGATGAGGGTAATTGCGGTGTCAAATTCGTTCTTTAATGTGATTTCGACGATGCGGCCACATCTCCTTCGGAACTTCGCTTCGCATTCACAGCCACTATTGGCGCTGTCAGAGATGGGATTTTGGAGCAAGAGGACGATTGTGGAGGATGGGCATCAATATTGGAGGTCTTTATTCTTCTTTGATGGGGATTATGAAGTACTGTCGATAAAAGTGCCGATAGGGCAGGATGCGGTGATGGAGGAGACTTTCTGGAAGACGGCAAAGGCGCAGTTTGTGCAGCTAAGAAGGTGGGACTATGGGGCGAGTGATGTAGCGTATGTGGGTGTGAGATTATTTGATAAGAATAGGAAAATTCCGTTTGTATCGCTGTTTCCGAAGTTTTGGCGGCTTTTAGATGGGCATGTGACACTAGCGGCACTATCGCCGATAGTGGCATTTGGAGGTTGGGTGCCGATGCTAATGAATCAGCAGCCGAGGACGGTGGTGGCATATTCGCTACCGAGTACGGTAGGGTTGATACAGACTTTTGCGATGGTGGGTCTATTTATAACGATTTTATTTTCTTTGAAGATGCTGCCGCCAAGGCCAGAGAAATATAAGAGAAAGAGGACGATTTTGATGGTGTTACAGTGGGTATTGATGCCGTTAATTGCGATTATTTATCAATCTGCGGCGGCGTTTTATGCACAGACGCGGCTGATGCTAGGGAAGTATATGGAGAAGTTTGATGTTACGAAAAAAGTTGTCAAAAAATAATAAGCCGACGGACTTGATTTTACAGGCCTTAGCGGTTTTTTCTGGCGTAGTTTTAGCTTTAGTGCTAACTTATGTGATGAGGGACGGGGGATTTCATATGGAATATTCTATTTCACGATATGTGGGGAGAGAGTGGTGGAGCGCAGTGATATTTGCGTTAGGGAACTTTGTGATAGTGTGGGAAGTATATAGATATACTAGGACGGTGTGGAAAGAATATGGAAAAGTGTGGCTGGGGCTGATGGTAGTGATGTTGGTGTGTTATGTGGGGCTGTCGCTTTGCCCGCTAGGGCTGTTTGATTCCGATATTGAAACATTGGGGGCGGTAAGTGTGCTACATCAGATATTTGCAAGAGGGATGTTTATTACGATGGCGGTGATAGGGTTTGTAAAGGGGATGGAGATATTTAAGGTGCGGAGAAGGGCGGCTGTGGTGTGCTTTGCGTATGTAGCGTTGGCAGTGGGGCTGGGGGTGATGAGTTTTACGACAAAAGTGTTTTGGGACTTGAATTTTGTAATAGAAACGGCATATATCTATTTATTTATGATTATGCTTATGCTATAATAGGGATATAATGGGTCCAACAGAACAACAGATTGGTGGGGATACTGGTGATATTATTATTGGCTCTGCTCCGGATAAGCCAAAGATGTCTAGACCTTTGGTGCTGGGAATTATTGTTGGTGTGTTGGTCTTGATTGGTGGGGCAGTGGCGACGGTGGTGTTGCTGAATCAGGGAAAGAGTGGAGGTGGCTCGCAGGTGGTGACGAAAGTGGATGAGGCAACAGTACAAAGTAGTTTTCAAGATTACGAAACGTTTATATTGGGAGATAAGATAACAGAACAAGGTAAATCTTTTGATTTGTTTGCCCAGTACAATATGATTAGCGTCCTGAGGAACACATCACAATCGGAGAAGGTTCAGTATTTACAGTCTGCACAAGAGAAACTTGAGAAATTTGCCGGATTGTATGGTAATTCATCAGTGTATAATGAAAATGCTCAGAATTATATTAGCGAAAGTTTGACTAACCTGATATTTTTGAGGCAATATCATGAGGCTGGAAGTTTATCCATGGACCAGATAATAGAAAGGTATAATTCAGATGGACTGAATTCGGCAATTGATTTGGTGAATACACATTTTGCTAATTTGTCTAATTCGGATTCGTATCCCGCGCAAAGATATGCTAAGCTCTTTGCTGAGTATTGGAC
>JAFWMC010000004.1 GCA_017510805.1 Candidatus Saccharimonadota bacterium | reverse complement strand
CTGTCCGTTAGCATAAATTGCTCAGATGAGTTTTTTCTTCCACCCTCGCGCGGCCCCCGCCTCTTCTCAACAAAAAAACTTCTCTGTAGGCATAAATCGCCTAGATTAGTATTTTCTCCAGACCTTGCGCGGCCCCTCCGCCGAGCAAGGTCTGGAAAAATGCTAAGATAGACGATTTAGGCCACAGAGAGGGAGATTTTACGACCTTCTCGGTCAATATCCAGTACTTTAAAGTCCTTCCTCTCATTCAAGGTAAAGACCTTCTCTGGGTCAACATCATTCCCCTCGCCTAGCTCAGACACATGTACCAATGCCTCCACCGCTGGAGAAATCTGTACAAATGCCCCAAACGGCGTAATACGTGTAACGGTTCCCTCTACTTTGTCGCCAGCTTTCAAACCTTCAACTTCAGATAGCCAAGGATCTTCCACCAACTGCTTCATAGAAAGAGACAAACGCTCTTTGTCAATCGCGATAATCTTTGCCTCAATTGTGTCGCCAACTTTCACATAGTCAGATGGATTATTCACTCTTTCCCAAGAAATCTCTGAGATATGTACCAGACCTTCAATTCCATCTACGTTTACAAATACACCAAAATCTACTACACCAGTCACTACACCTTTCACTACATCGTCCACCTTTAGCTCAGCAAAACGTGCAGCCAAGCCATCCTTAATAGCTTCTTTCTCAGAAAAGATTAGCTTATTGTCGCGCTTATTTGCGTCCAAAATTCTCACAGCAATAGGCTTTCCGACCAAGCTATTTAGGCGCTGCAAAATCTCATCTTTATCCGCAGAACCAACACGTGGATAGTGCTCTGCTGAAAGCTGTGAAACCGGCAAGAATCCGCGAATACCCTCGTATTCTACGAGTAAACCACCACGATTAGCATCAAATGGTGTCACTTCGACAATTTCGCCAGCATCCATCTTGGCTTGAATTTCATCCCAACCCTTATCTTTTACAGCCTTGCGAAGAGATAACAAAATCATCCCATCTGGCATTTCCTCATCAATCACAGAGGCAGTAATAGTATCACCCACGTTAAGGTTCTTTGCAAAAGACACCTCTCTACGTGGTACTAATCCTACACCTCTAGCACCAAGATCAATCAAAATCTCGTGCTTTTTAATTGATAATACTGTCCCCTCTATTGTGTCGCCCATCGCGACTTGTTTGGCTGAATCTCCCGCCTCAGCAAGAAGTTCATCCATAGTTAATTTTTTGGCATCTGCCATACTTAATATTTTCCTTCCTTCGGGCTCATTCAGCAAGATATAATCTAAAATTACACCCTCCTGAATGAACCCGAAATATAATCTTATTATATCACAGATCACCTTAAAGTGCAAAAAATACTCAACCTAAATTATATCCTTTGTAGCTGACTTGAGCGCGCCCCGCGCGCGATGCGAAACCAAGACGCCGCGGGCTGTGGGTGTGGGGTGCCCGCACCCGTCGGCGTCCTGGCTTGAGCGGTAAGCAACAAAGGATTATAATTTAGGTAGTTATTTTTATTTTTTCAACACTTTTTGTGATATAATAAGATTATGATTTTAGCTATTGATATCGGAGGCACCAAAACATCACTAGCTACTTTTTCAGACCTCCTCGGTTTTCCTCTTAAAAGCAAATCTATTAAATTCCCCACCCCAGAAGATTGCGACAATATCATGATTGAATTTAGATCCGCTATCAATAAACTCATCCCAAACCCAGCCAATCGTTCTAAGGTAAACATCGCCATTATTGCCTATCCCGGCCTTATCAAAGATGGTCTTCCAGCCCCCGCTTCTAATCTCCCCTCTTGGAATAACCTTAATCTTATAGAGTGTATAAAAAATGTGTTCACAGAATGCGGCATCACCTGTCCTTTCTATTTTGAAAACGACGCCAATCTAGGCGCTTTCTACGAATGCCGTGGCAAAAAAGGTCGCTCTATTTACCTTACTTTTAGCACTGGTATTGGTGGGGGCGTCATGGAGAATAATCATCTCACTCCAGATTCTGCCGTCTTTGAACCAGGTAAAATGATCTTTACCTACGACGGGCAGCAATCTTCATGGGAGCAATTCGCCTCTGTTAAAGCAATCAATGCCGCCAACAATGTAGATGACATTATCAAAGTCAAATCCCCTAAGGCATTATTTGATGTTGCTTCCCGCATCTCTCTTGGCATCTCTCAAATCATCCACGAAAGAGAGCCAAGCGTCATTATTATCGGTGGTCCAATAGGGCTTATCTATAGAGGCTTTGAAAAACAGCTAAAAACCATCGTTGCCCCGTCTATCGGCCAAGCTCACACCAAAATTATCAAGGCAAAAAAGCCCATGGAGTGTGTTGAGTATGGTTGCTACTACTACGCTAAAGCCATCCTTCAGGCAACAGCTACAAAATAATTACCCAGATTTTACCTTTACCGACGGTAAAAAGTTTGCTTTTCGTCCACCAAAAACCATCATCATCGGCCCACCAGAGCCAAATGATTCCCTCTTGCTCCTTCACGAGCTTGGTCATGCCTTATCTCGCCATCAAGATTACCATACTCACATTGAACGCTTAAAGATTGAAACTGAAGCATGGGCCATCGCTAAAAAGCTCTGTCGCATATACCACATCCCCTACGATGAAGATTTTGTTGAGTCCCAACTAGACACTTACCGCGATTGGCTTCATTCCAAATCTATCTGCAAAAAATGTGGCCTCACTCGCTATCAAACTCCAGACGGCAATTATCATTGTCCTCTTTGCGACAGCTAAACTCACTAGCGATTATCTCCAGACCCACTTATTTTCCCCCTCTCGTATCTACTCTGCGCCTTATCAAGATTCTTTTTAACAATTTCTTCTAATGGTACCTCCATATACCTAGCAATGGTCGCAATATACCACAATACATCCCCCAATTCCTTAGCGATTTCCTCCCTATCCACCTCAGACATTTCACTGTTTTTGTCACGAATCACCTTCTTAAACTTTTCAGCAACTTCCCCTGATTCTCCCACTAATCCCAATATTTTATCCATAAAATCAGGATTACTCACCTTATCCGTTGCTACGCCTAAATCATATTTTATTATTGCTTTCTGATACTCATTAAAATCCATCTTTTTCCTCCCCTTACTTCTTCCATTATACTCTTGATTTTTCCTTCTGTATAGTGTAAAATGGAAAATAGCACCTAATATTTTGGGGTAATAGCTCAGCTGATTAGAGCGCCGCCTTTGCAAGGCGGAGGTCCAGGGTTTGAATCCCTGTTACTCCACCATGGGGATATAGCTCAGCTGGTTAGAGCGCTAAACTGATAATTTAGAGGTCTGTGGTTCAAGTCCACATATCCCCACCACACCATAAATGCATGGGGTGTTTATCGTCCCCCCGATAAACACTCCACCATTTTTTTATTGACAAATAATAAGCGGTATGATATAATTATAAGTAACATCCTCAGAGAGGGGTGATTTTTATAATATTTAATAAGTTAATTGGTGGGCAGAAGGAGTTCTAGATGGCTGGAACCAAAGCTGGTGGCTTAAAAGCTGCTGCTACCAACAAGGCAAAATACGGCAAAGAGTTTTATGCACGCATTGGCCAAAAAGGCGGCCGCAATGGCCACACTGGTGGCTTTGCTGCTAACCCAGCTCTAGCAAAAATTGCTGGTGCTAAAGGTGGCCGCATCTCTCGTCGTGGCCCCGCTAAAAAAGCTGCTTAAGTCAGTTTTTGAAAAAGTCAGGCTTTTATGTCTGATTTTTTCATGGTATAATTTAGAATATGGACTGGAATTTTAGTATAGGTTGGTTTCTTTTAGGTACCGCTATCTTGGCAGCAGGCGCAGCTATCGTTGTTTTTTATCGCCAAATCTCCGACAATTTCCTTACTTCCGGCATCTCTGGCTACGACAAAGTCAAACTATGGGGTATTATCACCTGCGTCATTGGCCTCCTCGTAATGACCAACCTCCACACTGTTATACTCTCTGCCTTTGTCAACATCGTCTTCAAACGCTAGCTCGTCGTAAAATCTCTATATATTTCCCCATTCTTTAACTCAATTCCCTTTTTACCTGCCAATTCTTTCACTGTTACAAACTCAAACCCTCTCTCACGTAGCTCATCTATTATCCAAGGCAAAGCCTTTGCTGTTTCCGGATAAATATCGTGCATTAAGATAATCGCGCCATCATAACTCGCATTTACTACCCTATCTTTTATCAAACCAGCATCTCTATCTCGCCAATCATATAGATCTACACTCCATGTAATCATCGGCATACTTGCCACGTCTTTCACCATATCATTAGTAGCCCCATATGGCGGTCTTAATGCTTCCACTTCCACCCCAGTAATGTCCCTCGTTATCTGCTTGGCCTCTGTTAAATCTGCCACTGCCTCATCCCAGCTCATTTGCGACAAATTCGCATGTCGCATACTATGTGTTTCCACTTCATTTCCCTCACTCACAACCTCTTTCGCCACATCTGGAAAACGTTGCACCATTATCCCCAGCATAAAAAACGTCGCCTTCACCTGTTTTTCTTTCAAAGTCTCTAAAATCTCCCTTGTAGAATCAACCTCTGGCCCATCATCAAAAGTCAACGCCACTAATTTCTTCCCTGTTAAATCTCTTTCTTCTGCCTGTTCAATATTTTTATTCACTTGACTTTCAAATTCATCTACTCCACTTACTTCTATTGTCTCTCCACCCAACTTAATTTTAAAACTATCATCATAACTCTGTTTCACTCCCATTTCCGCTAGTCTCGCCATCACCTGCTCACCTTTTACGCTGCTAATCCCTACCCCCACTATCACTGCTAAAATGACCCCGCTAAAAAGTATCACCTTTACAAAAGGATATCGCCTATTCATTTTCACCAAAATATTCCTACTTCTTGCCATGTTTTTATTATATCACGCATTAAAAATCCCCCAATTACTTGGAGGATTTTATCATTTTTTTTGATAGAGTTATTCAGAAGTCACATCAAAGGATAGCTCCAGCGGACTACTCAGCCCCGGCATCGTCAAACTTAATTTCAAATGAATTTCCAATGGCTTCACTGCTTGATCACCATCTATCAGCGAATCTTCTATCTCCGAATTGTCCAAATCCACCGGATCAACGTTTTCCATCAGTGGCTGCACACATACTCCATCTGCTTGCCCTTCAATATCCTCCCTAGTCTTCACCTCATCATCCGTTACGTTATTTATATACTTCATCCATCCTTCCTTCTTGCCCAAGCGCCTAGAAAAGGTATTGTAATCCAACCATTTCTCGCCTGCTTCTCTTGCCTTCTTTAACTTACCCTGAATAGGTAACTCGCCATATTTTGCATAATACTCATTTAGATTTTTGATGACATCCTCAATTGACACTCTTCTTTTTACATATCTCCGCTTTTCTTTCTTCGGCTCAGACATTACATTCTCCTCCTCTACCTCTACACAAACCTCATTCTGCTCTTCAACGGGTGCTACTTCTGTCCGCAGTTCGCTCTCCTCTTTCATACTTACCACTTCTACCTCCTGCTGTTTCATCTCTTCTACTTCAATCATCTCTCCTACCTCCTTTGCTACAATTTTGCACAAATTCTCATAATTACCAAATGCCTCCCATAATTCATATAACCGAAATAGATGACTCTTTTTCAGCTTTCTAGTTGAAGGCATCGTATCATTATTAAAATGATACTCTGATACTACGGCCCTTAGCAGCTCTTCCTTTCTTTCTGGAGAAACCTTCTTTTTTCCCATATCATCCCCCTCCTTCTGATAATTGTTGACTTTTAGCCAGTCCTTCGCATAGTTAGAGACCACTTTCTGTTGCTCAATGGTTTTAAGGTGTTGCTTTTCTTCCTCCGTCATCTTTCGCCATCCATTTTTTTTCTCAATCTCCTTCGCTAATTGTCTACATGCTTTCTGGTACGACCCATAATATTTATCGTATAGACTCATATCTTTTGGCATATCTGGCAATCTTTTTGCGTCCTCCAGGCTCGGCGTATAGCCAAGTCTTTCTCTCACAGCTTTCAAGATCTGCATCAAAATCTTTGCCCTACCTTCACTAAAACCTTTTGGTTTTATTATCTCTCCATTATTCAATTTTACAGACTTAGCCATTCGCCTCACCCCCTCTCTACCAAAAAATTAATATACCATACTCCCACTCTCTGTATCTCTCTTAATTATATCACAAAAAATCGCCCAACCGGGCGATTCCTCATTTAACAACTCAGTTGTGCAATTTTTTCTACATTCTCTTGTTGTTTAAGCTTACTGTCACATCTCATAAGAGAAAAGTTATGCTTCAAGCTTGACAAGCACAACTGTGACCGACCTAGCTACCCTTTCGGGCGCATAAAATCCTTCTCTAGAAAGGAGGTAATCCATCGACACGTTCTCGTACCGATGCCTTGTTACGACTTAACCCCAATCATCTCCCCCACCTTAGTCCGCGTAAGCGGCCTTCGGGTGTTGGTGACTCTCATGGTTTGACGGG
>JAFWMC010000046.1 GCA_017510805.1 Candidatus Saccharimonadota bacterium | reverse complement strand
TTATTAGCTACAAGACTACTAGGTATAGTAGACTCTGTATGTGTACCAGAAGTAGAGAGAAGTAATTGATGAGACATAGGACTATTAGTTTCTAAATAGACATTGTCACTACTACTAACTACATTGCCAAGTGTACCACCACTACTACCATCTTGAGAATAAGACAGAGAGACTGGAGTACCAGCAGAGCCATGAGAACTACTAACACTGATGTAGTAGGAGAGAGGAGAGTTGGAGACAGAGACGGAGACTGGAGAAGTATCGGAGCCAGAGATGGTACTTGGAGAATCTGTCGCAAAACTTTGGTTGATAGGAATAAGAATACTGGCGAGGATAAAACTAGTTAATAAATAGCTTTTATACCCCCCCCCCAGACGAATTTTAGTGCTCATTGAAATATTACTCTCCTTAATATGCTTGTTTTTATTTTAGCATAGACGAAATTGAAATGCAATTTAAAAGTTTTCCACATTGTGGAAAACTCTAGGTCTAGTCACGTTTTAGCATGACGGTAAAGGCTTCGGAAGGGATGTCGATTTTGCCAAAACGCTTCATGCGGGCTTTGCCTTTTTTCTGCTTGGAGAGCAGTTTAGCTTTGCGGTCGCGATCTCCGGTGTGGATTTTAACGGTGACGTCTTTGCGATAGGCGCCAATAGTTTCGCGGGCGAGAATGCGGGCGCCAATGGCGGCTTGCAGGGCTACCTCAAAGTTCTGGCGGGGGATGACTTCTTTTAATTTTTTAGTCACTTCCCGGCCGATGGCGTCTGCTTCGGACTTGTGGCACATAATAGCGAGAGCATCAATTTTCTGCCCAGCCACGAGAAAATCTACGCGGACTAAATCTTCGGCACGATAATCCGACAACTCATAATTAAATGAAGCGTAGCCAGACGTGAGAGATTTTAATTGGTCGTAAAAATCAGTAAGGAGGTTGGCCATTGGTGCTTCAAAATCTATCACGGCGCGGTCTTCAATGTAGCTGAGATTTTTTTGGCGGCCACGCTTTTCAACAATAAGATTCAGGACATTGCCTATCATATTACTTGGTAAGATAATTTCGCCCTTGACCCACGGCTCGCGAATCTCAGCCACTTCCGTCATATCAGGAAGATCGGCGGCAGATTTAATCTCAATTTCTTCGCCAGAAATTAGTTTTACTTTGTAATTAGTAGATGGGTTAGTGACGACAAGGTCGAGATTAAATTCTCGCTCCAGGCGCTCGCGAATGATGTCCATATGTAGAAGCCCCAGAAAGCCAATACGTAGGCCAAAGCCAAGGACGGGGGAATTTTCTGGCTCAAACTGGAGGGCGGAATCAGACAGGGCTAACTTTTCTACGGCCTCGCGCAAATCTTTATATTGGTCGTTTGAAACTGGGAAAAAGCCGGCATAGACAAAGGGTAGGACATTTTTGTATCCGGGTAGAGGCGTCTTGGCGGGAGATTTGGCTAGAGTGACAGTATCACCCACTTTTGCCTCGCGAGTGGTTTTTAAGTTGGTGACGATGTAGCCAATTTCGCCTTCGGTTAATTTATCTTTAGGCTGCATTGTGGGGCTTAAAATACCAACTTCTAGAGCGATACCTTCCACGCCGGCGGCCATCATTAAAATTGGGGAGTTTTTGGAGAGATCGCCAGAGAAGATGCGGACATAGAGGACGACGCCGCGGTAATCGTCAAAATAACTGTCAAAGATGAGAGCTCGCACCTTGCGTGATTTGTCTTGATCGGGGACATAAGAATCACGAGCACTTGATGAGGCAACTTTTGCTTCATGCTCAAGCCTGGGCGCCGACGGGTGCGGGCACCCCACACCCACAGCCCGCGGCGCCAAGGTTTCGCGTCGCGCGCGTTGCGCGCTCAATTCAGCTGAAGTTGTCTCACCAAGCACTCGTGGTTTTGGCCCGAATTCTACGATGCGGTCTAAAACTTTTTCTACGTTGAGGCCGGTCTTGGCGGAGACGCCGATGATCTCGGAAGGGTCGCAGCCGAGCAAGTTTACAATTTCATTTGTGACTTTTTCTGCATCTGCTGCTGGTAGATCAATTTTATTAATAACGGGAATAATGGTAAGGTCTTGCTCCAAAGCAAGGTAAACATTGGCGAGGGTCTGCGCCTGAATTCCCTGCGTGGCATCCACCACCAGAATTGCACTTTCCACTGCCTGGAGAGAGCGACTAACTTCATAGGAAAAATCTACATGGCCCGGCGTGTCTATCAAGTTTAATTCGTAACCTTTATAATGCATCTGGACGGGAGCAAGCTTAATCGTAATTCCCTTTTCGCGCTCTAGTTCCATGCTGTCTAGAAGCTGCTGCTTCATCTCGCGCTTTGATACGGTGCCAGTGATTTCCATCATACGGTCTGCTAAGGTAGACTTGCCATGATCAATATGGGCAATAATACAAAAATTTCGGATTTTATCGGTATTCATTACTATATATTATAGTATAATTTGTGGATTTTGACTAGTTTACCGCTAGGGAGATTAAAGATTTTTTCGGGGGCGTACGTTTTGATGGCGGCAAGAAAATCTTTTAATTGCGGATAGGTGACACGAATATTTTTTTGAGCAAGGCTGGCGCGAAGAATTTCTAGAGCAACTTGCTCATCTAGATTTTTGAACCAATTTCTTTGGTAAATGCCATCTGGCGGGAGGATGTCGGCGATGATTTGTTCTATCTCGGTCTTGATAGTGGTCTGGCGGCGGAACAATTCTAACAAGTTTTGCAGATCTCGGCTGTTTTTTTCCGCAAGTTGCTGACGGATGCGGTTTCTAAGATATTTATCTTCATAATTGGTCGGATCCTGGCGAAACTTTAATTGGCGAGCACCGGCATATTTTAAAATATCTTTTTTGCCCCAGCCCATTTCAATAAATGGACGCTTGATATTGCTACTATTCATTGGGGCAAGGCCGCGCCACTTAGTGCCGCGCAAGATATTGATAGTGATACTTTCTATTAGGTCGTCGGTGTGATGAGCAGTATAAATTTGGCCATTATGATCTTTGGCGATTTTACGCAGGAATTGATAGCGCTTTTCGCGAGCCTCGGCTTCGCTTGCTTGCTGGCCTAAATTGGCACGAGCAGTGACGAATTTTACTTGATGTTTTTGACATAAGTTTTTAACAAATTCGGCATCTTTTTGGCTGCTTTTGCGGGTGCCGTGGTCAAAATGAGCAACGATAATTTTGTCTTTAGCAGATTTGGTAGCGTTTTTGGTAATGTTGAGACTATTTACGAAATAGTCAAAAAGTACTACAGAATCCACCCCGCCACTGACTGCCAGAATTTTGGTCATTAAACTATATTATATACTATTTTCGGTACTCTTTCAATGCTTGACAATTTTATTGTGGTAATATATAGTTAAAGTATTCAATAGCCATTCACGCAGGAGTGTGTGGAAAGCGCCTGTCAGAGCCATCGAAAGGTGGCTCCGAATTTTTTATAGGAGTTCTAGGTATTTGGCATACTGAAGCCTAATATCACTTAATAACCTTCTACCTATTGTAGTCTTGTATCTTTTTAATCTCACCGAATCATATGTCCGACCCTGGCTAAATAGAATCGGACCAAGTTCATATGCCTCTGGAATAATGTAATAGTATGGTTTTTGATTTTTTTGTTTGCTGGTAAATGGTAGCCCAAAGAACGCACCGCTACTGAATTTTTTAATTATTAGAACAGGCCTCAAAAACTCGTCTCCCTTACCATCTATCTCATAACCAATATTTTCGCCTACCATACACCACCAAACTTCGCCAGCTTTAAAATGCTTGGGACGAAGAAGCCTGGCATTAGTAAAAAATTTAAGTTTGTGCCATTTTTCATAAGTTTTAAGCACGCAGAAAATAGGTCCTTTCTATGTGCTATCTACAATAAACGTACCCTTATTTTAGCAAGAAGGCAAGAGCAAGACAAGTATAAAAGCTTTGGGCTAGCGACTAGCGGCTGACGCACCGAATACTGAAGCCGCCGCCCTTATAGTCGTTATTCTGCGGGCGGACGCCTCCAGAATTGTAGTACAGGGCGTACGCACCAGTCTCTGATAAAGGAGTACCAGACCAGAAGTTACCGCCGCTACCCTGATAGTTCTCGGACTCGACGTACCAACTCCAGTTGCCGTGGTACTTAGTAACGCCTAAGGTACTGTTTGCTAGTAGCTTCGCACCAGTATCAATACCGTATACATCTAAGAGCTTTGCCCAAGATTTGTCTACGGATTGGTCGCCATTCCTTGGTAGAGTCCAGCCCTTTGGGCAGATACTAGTGTCTGGAGCGGTAGTGACTCCTGCCGTAGTCTCCTTAGCTACGGCTACGGTCCAGTTATAGTAAACTTCACCCCATGTACCGTAAGTATTGTTTTTATCTGCACTATTGCCTAATCCATGAGCTACTTCTACTTTCTTGGTTTGGTAGTTATTAGTGTTCCACTCTGTGGGGTCGGTGATGCCAGCTGGAATGGTGTAGTTTGCTGGGCTGGTAAAATCTGAGGTTGTTGCTGAAATGGTGTAGTTGTAAAGATTTAGATTATCTATCATCCAGCAGTTGCCATCTTTGGCTTTAATTACTTTGTAAGTACCAGTAGCGCTCCCAGCATTACCTTTGCCACGATTGTCTATTAAGGTTTTGGCGTCGGCATAAGAGGTAGTCTCGGCAGTATTTTGGCAAATGTTGGTATTGATGTCTTGCATATAGGTAATGTCTTGGAGAGTACGAGAATCGCCAAAGACACAGCGGATACTGAAACCATTGTATTTAGCATTGGTATACTGAGGATCGATACTACTAGTCGCATCATAACGCAAATAATATGAGCTGGTCTCAGTAGATGGCGTGCTGGACCAAAAGTAACCAGTATTTCCTTGGTTATACTCAGTCACGTCTCGCCAATACCAACTGCCATAATACTTATGAAACCCAAGATTATACTGCGGCGCAGACTCATCAGTAGTAGTTAAATCGGCACCAGTAGAAACGGTAGCACTATAGGCGCTCATAAGATTAGACCAAGATTTAGCACCACTTGCCGTGCTATTTTCTGGTAATCTCCAACCTTTTGGACAAATTGAGGTGGTGACATTTGAAGTAGGAGTAGTGGGGGAAGCTCCAGCGGTGGCTGCATACCAGTTATAGTAATGTTCCCCAAGATATGGTGTCTTGGCATCACCAGAAATAGTAGAGGTACTGTTTTCCGTTACGATGTGAACGAGAGCCTGGGAATAATCGTTGGTGCTCCATTCGCTGCTGCTTGGGATATAGAAGCTACCACTATTGATATTACTATCTGCACTAGAAATCGTAACATTATCTATAGCTAAGTTATCCGCCATCCAGCAATTGCCATCCTTTGCCTTTACAACGTTATACATCTTGCCATCACGGCTATCCATGAGCTTCATAGTGCTATCTGTTTCCATGGCCGCACATTCAGCATTGGTGAAATCTTGCATAAATGGCGTAGTAACGCCTTCGGCTGTAGCAGTGTAATAAATCGTAGTAGTATAAGCACCAGAAGGTAAAGTAGTATTAGCATTCACACCGTAATAAATGGTAGTATCTACTCCAGTAGCATATTCTGGAGTAGAAGTCTCGGAAATGAGGGTAGTACCATTATCTAAGACTTTAGCCCAAATATCGGAAGAGGCAAGCTCATAAGTGGAGGCATCGTCTAGGGAGAATCCCCAAGTGTTCGGCCGAAGAGCGGCTTTGTTTTCTAAAGTACCATCTACAGGTGAAAGATGAACATCGGTATGCGTAGTGTCATTAGGATTATATATATTAGAGGAGGAAGCCGAAACATAGAGCTGGTAGCCGGTAGGAGCATTAGTCTTGACATTGATCGTGTCGCTACTAGTAGCGATAGAGCCAACTGGCGTAGCGTCTACATTTAAGGCAAGGGTATCGGCATTGGTAATAGTAACATAGTAGCCGGAGGCGGAGTTGTTGATAGTTACTTCTTGGGCTTCGCTAGACTGGACAGGAGTAAAAATACCAGCAAAAACATAAGCAATTAAAAAGGCACCACAGCCAGCTATAAACATCCGATAGTAGCTCTGATGCTTGGTGATTTGTTTGATACTTAAGTGTTTTGGTTTGCTCATTTCTAACCTCCTTAGCTTTTATCCTGTTCGTAGCGCCATTTTAGCT
>JAFWMC010000045.1 GCA_017510805.1 Candidatus Saccharimonadota bacterium | reverse complement strand
TAGTAAAATAGAAACCGTAGCAGAATGCCGTAAAGAGCTAGAAAAGGCTGGGCGCCAGGATGCTATAGAGCGCATTGATTACGAGCTATCCGTCGTAGACAAAATGGGCTGCAATGGCTATTTCCTTATTGTCCAAGATTTCATTAACTGGGGTAAACGACAGGGAATTATTTACGGCCCTGGCCGTGGCTCTGCCGCCGGCTCTATTCTCGCCTACGCCCTCAGAATCACCGAGCTAGACCCGCTCAAATATGATTTGCTCTTTGAAAGATTCCTCAATCCCGACCGTATCTCTATGCCTGATATCGATACCGACATCCAAGATACCCGTCGTGACGAAGTTATCGAATATTGTACCGAAAAATACGGCAAAGACCGCGTCACCAATATCTGTACCTTTGGTAAGATGATGGGTAAAATGGCCGTTCGCGATGTGGCGCGCGTTTTGGAGGTCCCCTATGCAGAGTCAGACCGCATCGCCAAGCTCGTCCCAGATCCCCAAATGGGCCACCACATCCCTCTAGAAATCTCCGTCAAGGAAAATCCAGATTTAAAGCAAGAATATGAGTCTAACCCTACCGCCAAAGAAGTAATAGATTTTGCTATGCGCCTAGAGGGCACCGTCAGAAATCACGGTGTTCATGCTTGCGGTGTAGTTATCGCCCCAGATGATTTAGTCAAATTCCTACCCCTAGAAGTTTCCCAAAAAGGCCCCATCGCCACTCAATTTCCATCCACTCAGGTAGAGGAATTAGGCTTGCTTAAGATGGACTTTCTTGGTTTGTCTAACCTTTCCGTTATCAACAATGCTCTCCGCATGATTAAAAAGGTCTATAAAGACGAAGTTGATCTCTATTCTCTACCTCTAGATGACGAAGAAACTTACAAATTATTGCAACGGGCCGAGACCACTGGCGTATTCCAGCTTGAATCCGACGGCATGAAACGCTATCTTAAAGATCTCAAAGCCAACAGTTTTGATGACATTATCGCTATGGTGGCTTTGTATCGCCCTGGTCCGATGCAGTTTATTGATAGCTTCATTCGCCGCAAGCACGGCAAAGAAAAAATCACCTATCTCCATCCCGGCCTTGAAAACTCCCTCAAAAGCACCTATGGCATTATGATTTACCAGGAACAGTTCATGCAGATTTCCCGTGAATGGTGTGGCTTTACTGGTGGTCAGGCCGACACTCTTAGAAAAGCCGTCGGTAAAAAGAAAGTCGATTTAATGAACAAGGTCAAACCCGAATTTATTGAAGGCGCCATTAAGGTCGGCGGAGCCACCGAGGAAATCGCCGAGACTTTCTGGTCTCAGCTCCTAGAATTTGCGAATTATTGTTTCAACAAGTCCCACGCTGCGTGCTATGCTTTAATTGCCTACTGGACAGCTTATCTTAAGGCTCATTATCCTGACGCTTTTATGGCTGCTCTTATGACCTCTGATATGCGCTGGACAGATCGTCTCGCTATTGAGATGGGCGAATGTAAACGTATGGGCCTCAAAGTTCTCGGCCCAGACATCAACGAATCTTACGGCGATTTTGGTATTGTTCCAGGCAAAAAGACTATTCGTTTCGGGCTTTCTGGCATTAAATCTATGGGTAAAGCCCTCGTTGAGGAATTTGTCTTGCCTGAGCGCGAAAAAAACGGCCCGTTTAAATCTGTTTGTGATTTTGCCAAGCGGGTTAATTCTACCAAGTTCAACAAGCGTTCCTGGGAGGCCGCTATCAAGACCGGCGCCTTTGACCAAATGGGCGACCGCTCTGATTTACTCTATAACCTTGAAGCTATCCAGGCCTACGGCGCTAAAATTCAAAAGGACAAGGCCGACGGCCAGACTGACCTCTTTGCTATGATGGGCGAAGCCGGCGCTGTGCCCGAGCCCAAGCTCGTCCCCGCTCCTGCTAAATATTCCGAAAAGGAGCAGCTACTTTGGGAGCGTGATTTGATGGGGCTTTATCTTTCTGCTCATCCTCTAGATAAATATGATACTTTCTTTGAAGAGCAGACTCACCCCTATGAATGGGTCAAGCCAGAAAATGACGAAAAAGTCATTACTATCGGCGGTATTATCTCTAATGTTCGCACAATTTTAACTAAATCTGGCACCAAAATGGCCTTTATTAAGATAGAAAACAAATCCACCGACCAAGAAATTATCATCTTCCCCAAGACTTATGAAGAATTTGGCGCCAAGCTCGTCCAGGATAACGTCATTAAATGTACTGGCCGCATCTCTGCCACCGATAAAGATGGTCGCCCCACTCCAGATATTAAAGTCCTTGCCGAGAATATAGAAGTTATCACCGATGAAGTCCTAGAAAATTATCAATCCACTGGCACCAAGCTCCCCCCACTCCAGGCTGCCCCCAAAAAGCGCTATCAGAAAAAATCACGCACTTCCGCCGAAAGCGTTTCCAGCTCCGCCCCAGATAATAACTCAGCTCCCGCGAGCGATACTCCTCGCGTGCCTATCAATCCCCCAGAGGACACTCGCAAAAAGCGCCTCTTTTGTCTTATAAAAGATCCAAACAATGCCGAAATTCTAGCCGACATTAAACATCTCTGCGACCAGAATCCAGGATTTTCCGAGATTATTCTCGTCCTTGATGGCGACAAAAAAACACCCCTCCGCATGCCTTTCAAAGTAGACGCCTCTGCTGACCTTACCACTCCTCTTATTAGTCTCCTCGGTGCCGACTGCGTCAAAGTTCAATAGAATATTTAAAATAAAAACCCAGCAATCAAGCTGGGTTTTGTTTGGTTACTACTACAGCATAGAATTTAGGTAGATTTTGTCTTGCAATTTGTGCTTTTTGATGACTTTGTGACCAACAAGGTTTTCTTCCCAATCATATTTAGAGATGCAGATATCAAAAGCATAAACATGATCTTCATCTTTGTCTTCATCGTAATCTATCACCAATAATCTTGCATATCCACCTTTATGATGGCTACCCTTTGTCCAGAATAAAAAGGCATTTTCAGCCTTGTCGCCAAAACGACCATTCTGATATCTCTCGCCACTTTTACACCAAGTCTCATAGAGGCATTTTCCATCCCAGTCTAAGACAAAATAGTGATGTGTACCATCCAATTCTTCATTCGTCATGAAAAGATTATATTCCATCCAACCTCCCCGAAACAGATATCTGGTAAATTTTGGACTTTGGACAACTTGACCATTAGCATCTAGCAACCCCCATTTGTCCATGATGCTTTCACCAGGGTTGGCAAACTGAAATAATTCAGTATTTCTGCCGCTAATTTCGCGTATGTCGCCGTAGCAAGGCTCCAAGATAACCCGACCAGTACTAACATCTCCTAGTCCGTATAGATTATTCTCTTTAAGATAGCAGATTTTTTCGCCGTAAGTAATAATCGAATCGTAATTCTTGGCAAAAATCTTCTGGAAATTTAAATCTAACAAATTGTATTTTTTGTCATCACAACAAACCATAATAACATTGATTTCATTGCAGTGCGTAATCTCATAGCCAATGCCGAGATATTCCAGAGGTGCGACATAATAACCCTGATTATCGATAATGCCCCAGTGTCCGTCCAGGCAGACCCTGTAAAGCTCATGGTTGCAGTTACCTGGCGTGTCAAGTAGTGACAGTTTTGAATAAATCATTTGTCTGGGCGTATCTGGGTTGACGATATATTGTGTGTAGTAGTTTAAGGTGCCTTCTTTTCGCATTTCATCACCTCCCTTATTTTTGCGAAAAACTGTTTAAATTATAACATATCTTGCGGTTTTGTGCTATAATTACAGAGATGGAAATCACTTTAATCTTAGATAATATCCGTTCCACCTACAACGTGGGCGCAATTTTGAGGACTTGCGAAGGTTTTGGCGTAACAGAGGTAATATTTTCTGGCTACACTCCATTTCCTGGTGAAAAACCAGGTGTCTTGCCCCATATTGCCGAAAAATTAGAAAAACAGATTGGCAAGACCGCCCTAGGTGCGGAAAAAATGGTAAAATGCACTTTTTGTTCCGATATAAAGGAATTTTTGGCCGAAAAATCTGCCTCTGGGGGCACTATTATTGCCTTAGAGAACAATATCTTAGATAGCAGACTAATACGGCTCTCGGAGGTAAAACAAGCCTTAAACGGCATAAAACGGGCTTATTTAATCGCCGGAGAGGAAGTTTCGGGTATAGATTCAAAACTTTACCCCTATATTTCTATCTTCGCCGAAATCCCAATGCAGGGGCAAAAAGAGAGCTTTAATGTGTCGGTGGCTACTGGGATTGCCCTCTACGAGTTGGCCAAGGGGGCAGAATAACTATGCAGATTGAGTCAATTATGCGCGAGATTGATAGGGGTGGAGTAGTGGGTTTGCCGACCGAGACGGTTTTTGGGCTGGCCTGCACTCTTGATTCTAAAACAGGGGTGGAAAAATTGATGCGCCTGAAAAACAGAGGTATAGACTCTGGCAAGGTTTTTACGTTGGTGCCAGAAAGCGTGAAAAATATCCCAAAATACGCAATTTTAACGGAAAAATCGCAAAAAATCATCAAAAAACATCTCCCTGGCGCACTAACGCTGATTTTGCCAAAAAATCCTGATTTTCACCATTTTTATTATGATAGTTTTGATTCTATTGGGGTGAGAATTCCAGATTTTCCACTCTTTGATGAGCTTTTGTCCAAATCTGGGCCACTGCTGCTAACTTCTGCCAATTTAAGGGGCGGTACCCCAGTAAAGGACGCAGCAGAATTAGCGGAAACCATGCCAGAAGTAGACTATATCGTAGATTTGCCAGCCAGTAATCAGTCGCCCTCGACAATTATTGATTTTACCAGGGACGTACCCAAAGTTCTCCGCCAGGGTAACCTCAAAATAAGATTATAAAAACTGAGGCAAATATAATCCCAGGCTACTAATCTAACGAGTCGCGCAATAGTAATACCACTTGACAAAATCATAACTTATGTTAAACTATAGTCATAGGTTGTAGCTTAACAATAAGGAGGTGTAGAGATGAAAAAACTTTTTTGTGGCGTGTTGGCTACTTTATGCTTAGTATTGTCTGCTTGTAGCAATTCTTCTGATACTAACAGAACATACAAGGAAGTAGTTGTTGACGGAGCAAGGCGTTATGTGACTGGAAATTATAAAACCTGCTACGAATTAGACTCTTTAGCTGTCGAGAGCAGCTTGGGAGAGTCGGCATTCGTAGTTTGCAGTATGTTGAAAAATGAGCCGATGTATTCTTTCTATTACCAGGAAGCTACTGGCGAGCATAAACTGGGTAGTATTCCGGCGGAGGACACGGTCGTTTTATACACCGAAGAAGATGAAGCTCCTCCGCACATAGAAATGATTGACTCTATTGGGGAGATTTGCGGCGGAAATACCGTCGAGTTTATTCCGGAGTCAAAAATGTGCCATAAACTTGGAATAGAAAAGTACCGAATGTATGTGCCGGAGGATGGAATTGTTTGGGATACTAATAACTCCCAACCCCAGAAGGAATAGTTGCAACCTGCCCAGCGTTCTTGCGCTGGGTTTTTAATTTTT
>JAFWMC010000044.1 GCA_017510805.1 Candidatus Saccharimonadota bacterium | reverse complement strand
GCGGCGTGTAAAGTAAACATTTCTAAAACTTAGTCATATCTTCGTTTTCGACTTAATCTGTTGTCGATTTTTACATCGTTCGTCGCTATAAAAAGTTCCTTATGGTCTGATAAATCAGACGGGAACTTTTTATAAGCTGACCGATTGTAAAAATGACACATTTTAAATCTGGAAATGAAATCTCAGATATGGCTAAGCTTTAGAAATCTTGCTACAATACCCCTAATATACCCTTCAATGAATAGCAGGTATCTTCCCAGGTGCGGACGGTGATGGTGTTGACACCCATTTCAACGATAGGATAATCGTTGCCGCCGGGCTGAGTCATGTCGCCAAAGTAGAGGACGTCGGACTTTTCGACATTTAGCTCCTCTAGGAGGTGAGTCATACCAAAGACTTTGTTCATGCCAGGGATGAAAGCGTTAATAGAGGTGGTGCCGCCGATTTCATATTCAAATTCGGGGGCGAGCTGTTTACATTTTTCTACGATAGCTTCGCGCTTTTTGTGGTCTGGATCCCAGGCGTATTTTTCCTCGGTGCCAGCAGTCTGGCCGAGAGCAGAGAAGGTGACTTGGGAGAGGCGGTTTTCAATGATTTCGTCGCCATCTTTTAGTTTATCTTCTTCCCAATAGCCTAATTCCCTAGCGGCTTTTTCGATGGCGCTGGAAACGGCGGCGATTTGCTCGTCTGTGAGAGGGTAATTGTAGACTTGCTGCCAATCGGTGCCGTCGTAAGCGTAGTATTGCGTGCCCTGAGCGACAAAAAGATGTAGATTTTTAAGCTCATCAGGGGTGGCGCCAGCTTCTTTCAAGGGGTCTACAATTTGGATGATGAATTGATCAAATTTTTGGCCGGAAATCGGGCAGATTTTGAAGTGGCTGAGGCAATCCTTTAGGACGCGAGCCATTTCAGAGGTGATAGGGGTCTTGGCGACGTTGAGGGTGTCGTCGATATCAAAGGCTAATACTTTTTTCATAGTTTGCTCCACATTATTGTTAGTTCTATTATATCATAAAAGAGGGCGGTGTCCTGCATATTTCAATGCTGGTCCTGCCCTCTATGCTTTTATTATATCATTTCTATTTTTCATAATCAAGGGTGCTCTTACGCTTCTTGGCAATAATTTTTAACCTTTTTGCTCCCTTAGATAGAGTAAACTCTTTGACAAATTCACGAATACATTTATCTTGCGGTAATTTCATTCTACGGATATCTATTACTATATTCTCAGATTGCAATACGGCCTGTTGTATTGTATTTTGAAAAATATATTTACCAGAGCCAGTCGGAGATTTAGCTTCCCATTTTAACTTGCCGTCAATCCAAAAATCTGGAGTATGTATATCTTTAATATTACTCTTGCGGATAAGTTCAATATCGTGGCCTAGTTCTGTCAGAAAAATCACAGTATCATTCTCGTGCTTCTGCAGTGAAACACCATTTGGAATGATTATGCCTCGCTTTTTGCCACTTGTCATTGTTGAGATTTTAACAAAAGGAACAGCTATTTGCAAGCAAGAGCGAGATGGGGAGGTGGCTAGGAGCCGAAGACGCAACGAACGGAATATCCAAATGATTTACCATAAGTATGGGCTCCTTGCGGATAGAAACCACCATTATCCACATTAAAGGCGAGAATAGTAATGGTTATATTCGATACGGATGTCCTAGTTGCATAATCTCCAGATATGCCTTTTTGGTGATAACCACCCGATCCATTATCAAAGCCTGCAAGCGGAAAAAATAGTGGCTGTTGTTGTATTTTTGTTGTGGCATCTGGATATATGCCGCCTTCCGCCGGAGAAAGGTTGGAGACTAAATGAGTATAACTAAAGTTTCCGCTCCCGTCTGGAAGCCTCCATCCCTTTGGACAGACGCTTTCTGTTATGCTTTCATTACTAGTATTATTACCTAAGCCTGCCGTAAAAGCTTTATAATTGTAGTTGTTTCCAAATTTACTACCATACGAATCTACACTTTCTGCCTCGCCAGAATAAATACCTATTATACGAGCATTCATTTGTGTTGGGTCTGTAATATTGATGGCGAGAGTGCGATTAGTGGTAACATTACTGTCTGCCGTAGTGAGGGTGCGGACTGCGCCGAGACCATCCATGCCGTCGAGGGCGAGGTTAGAAGTCATCCAGCAGTTGCCATCGGCAAGCTTGGAAATGGTGTAGAATTTGCCATCGCGGGAATCTATCATAGTTTTTCTATTGTCTGCTTCTGCAGTGGACTCGGCGAGGTTAGTACATTGAGTGACGGTGAAGTTCTGCATGATTTCGTCTGGTTGGCCACCAAAGACACACCTTACTGCGCGCCCACTCCTTTTATCATTCCCGTTTCCAGGTCTAATCACATAGCCGCCACCATCTGGCATAGAATTAATACCAAGACCTTGATAAGCTCCATTATCACCATTACTAGCAACGCGACTAATATAAGATCCGGTAAGGCCAGCATTATAATACATATTATCATCAGCACTTCTAGTTAAGCCACTAAGCGTAAAATTAAACGGTGCCTGCTGTAAAGCTTGAGCAGCTGAGCCATCTTTGCTATATCCAGTCGGCAAACTATATTTTCCAAATAGGTTTTCATATCCAAAATCTCCAACTATATCAGGAAGCCTCCAGCCTTTAGGGCAAACACTTTCATAGATGGTCGCACCAAGCGGCGTATCATATTTGCCTACTCCAGCCGTAGCGGCGTTCCAGTTGTAGAGATTACCATATTTAGTAGTAGTATTTACGATACAATACGGATTAGTCTCAAGATTACAGGTGTCGGTTACAAGATTGGCGGCTCCAGAATAAATCTGAACGACATCATATTCGGCAGGGGTGCCATTTTCAATATTAACGGCGAGAGGGCGGCTGGTAGTTACATTAGAATCTGCAGGAGTGAGGGTGCGGACATTGCCAGAAGCGTCCATGCCATCGAGGGCGAGATTATCAATCATCCAGCAGTGGCCATCTGCAAGTTTGGACATTTTGTAGAATTTGTTATCTCTGCTGTCCATGGCGGTGATGTAATTATAAGATTCGGCAGTGCTGGTGGGCATACTGTCGCATTCGGCAGAAGTGAAATCTTGCATTACGGTATCGTAGATATAGAATTTGTTTGCCCAAGTATAGGTAGAGCTATGCCAAGAGCTGGTGAGCTCTACAGTGTAAGCGCCCAGAGTGAGGCCGCCTGGTAATGTACATGTAGCACCACGATAATTGTTATTAGTGATTTCGGTGCAATTCGTTAAATCTATATTGCCGATCTTAGCGGTGACATCGCCGAGGCCCAATTCGGTAGAGGGGGTGCTAGTCATGATGGTAATAGTCTGGCCAGATTGCTGATTGGTTTTTAATTCGCTAGGGGAGACGGAAGTGACACCATAAGCTGGGACTTCGGCTACAGCAGTATAGGTAACACTGGTAGTGTATGTTCCCGGAGTGAGTTTAGTATCGGCATTAAAGCCATAGGTTACTGGGAGATTGTCACCAGAGCCAGTAGTCTTGGTGCCAGTAGTGATAAGGCTATCTGTGGCACTGCTACTGGTTTCTACTTTGGAGAAGGTGGTAGGAGAGGAGGATAGACTATAGCCCCAAGTGTTGTTAGTAAGTGTAGTGGGAGAACTTTTGGTACCAGTTGTAGCAGTAAAGTGATTTAATTCTTGTGATGTATCAGTATTATTGTAAATATCAGTAGAACCTGAAGTACTATTGAGATATAGCTGATAACCATTTGGCGTATTAGTATAAACATTAACATTGTCTGTAGCGGTACTTAATACACCAGAAGAGGTAGGAGTGAGATTAAGACCTAGAGTACCAGCAGAGGATACACTAACGGTCCAAGCACCAGTGATACTAACGTTTACGTCTGTGGTGGAAGTGTCACAGATGGAGGAAGGGTTGCTGGAAACTGTGTTATTTTCACAAGTAGTGGCGGAAGAATTGGAAGTAGGAGAGAGAAGACTAGAAGAAACAAAGGCTAAGAGGAATGAAAATAGTCCGAAAGTGATACTTTGGACTAAAACAAAACTAGACTTTCTTTCTTTTGTCTTTAATAAATGACTTTTATACTCCCCCCCCCAGACGAATTTTAGTGCTCATTAGAATATTACTCTCCTTAATATGCTTACTCTTATTATAGCACACAATGATTAAAGTTGACAAGAAAAAGTATGCGTAATATAATAAACGTAACATTAACATAAGTGGAAAAATTATGACTACAAAAACAAAAACTAAAAAACAAGCTAAAAAACCTGCGACTGCGCGCAGGACGAATGTCAAAAAAGTGGCGCCAAAGCACGAACAGATTGGTGCATGGGGGATAATCTGGCGGATAATTTTGTGTATTGCAGTGCCACTAGGGGGTGGATTTATCATATCGCTACTGACCAGCAATGCACAAGAGACATTTGGGCAATTCAACCAGCCACCACTAGCACCGCCGGCTTGGCTATTCCCGGTGGCATGGACGATTCTTTATATCCTGATGGGACTAGCGTCGTTCTTTATTTATTACTTTGGCACGAGAAATAAAGAGGCACGCAAGGCGGGGCTAATTCTCTATGGTATACAGCTAGTATTTAATTTCTTGTGGTCTATAGTATTCTTTAATGTAGAACAGTATTATGTGGCTTTTGCAATGCTGGTAGTGATGTGGATCTTGATTATTTTAACAATGGTGAAAGCTGGAAAAGTAAGCAAGTTGGCAGTGGCCTGCTTAGTCCCATATCTTTTGTGGGTGACATTTGCTGGATACCTCAATATCATGATTGCTATTCTTAATTAATATGGTATAATTAGGAGAAAGAAGTTAAAATGGACAGAAAGAAGTTAAAAACTTTAGCGAAAAAGCGACTAAAAGACCGTGTAATACTATGTTTTGCACTAATATTGCTAGTGGGCGTGGTGACTGGAGCAATTTCAATGTTCCCGGTAGTGGGCGGATTGGCCATGCTGCTAATTTCTGGGTCAATCGCAATATCTTTTGCGTATATATTCTACCAGATGGTAGACAAAAATAGAAAGCCAGAAATAGAGGATTTGTTGGTAGGCTTTAGGGATGATAATTTCCTAAGAGGCTTGGTGGGCTATCTACTATATGCAATCTTTACTTTTCTGTGGAGCTTACTACTAATTATCCCAGGTATCATCAAGTCGATTTCCTATTCACAGATGTTCTATATTATGGCGGATGATCCAGATATTGACGCAACGGACGCAATGAAAAAATCAATGAAGCTAATGAAGGGGCATAAGATGGATTATTTCATCTTGCAACTATCATTTATTCCGTGGTATCTATTATGCGGTATTACCTTTGGTATTGCCTATATCTGGGTAGGGCCATATGTTAGCGCTACAAATGCAGCATTCTATAAGGAAATTAGCAGTGTAAAATCGCAAGTGACTCGCGCCGTTGAAGATCTGGCTGAGGAAGCAAAGGAAGTGAAGAAGAAGGTGACGAAGAAAGCGAAAGCCGTGAAGAAGGCGCTTGAGAAATAAATTCATCTACGGCGTGTGAAACGCCAGGAAGCTCGGGGTTGTTGTAATCATGAACTACAATGACCCCGTTTTTTTGGATTTTGGGAGCGACAAGCTTGAGGCTGGTTTTGATGGAAGTATAAAGGTCGCCATCAAGAAAGGCAAAGGCGATTTTTTCGGGAAGATCTAGGGCTGGGTTGAGGTTTTCAAAAAAGTTTTTCTTGATGATAGGAAGCTTTAAGTTATGCTTTTTAAACTTAGTGATGACTTCTTTTTTAGTGACAAATAATTCCCCCTCCTTGAATTGGTCGCCGGCGGCAGAATTATCTTCTTTGGTTTTTTGAGGAAGGCCAGCAAAAGAATCGTAGAGCCAAAGTTTTTTAGCTGGGGCTTTTTCCTGTAAAAGTTTTTGGAATAAAATTGAGGTGTCGCCTTTGTAGCAGCCGAGTTCGACGACGTCGCCAGGAGTGGCTAGGGATTTTTCTAGTAGTTCTAGTAGGATTTGAGTTTCTTTCTGACTTACTTGTTCCATGATAGCCTTCATTCTAGCGCATACTTCAAACTATTCTACCTCCTTATCTAATACTGCGAGGCCGCGGCGGATCATTTCTTCACTTTCATCAGTGCGGATGACCCAGACGGGTTTGGAGCCGTCGGCGGCGATATTGGTGTGCCTTTCTGGCATATCAGCAACGTTCTTTTCTTCGTCTAGAGCAAGGCCGAGATAGGCTAATTTTTGAGTGGTGACACGGCGGATTTCGTCGGAGCGTTCGCCAATAGTAGCGGTAAAGACAATGGCATCTACCCCGCCGAGAGCGGCAGCCATTTGGCCGATGGCGCGCTGCAACATATAGACATAGAGAGCGTGGGCAAAGACACCTTTTTTGTCGCCTTCGTCACGAAGCCTGAGAATATCACGCATATCGTCGCTCTGGCCGGAAACACCGAGAAGGCCACATTCTTTATTGAGATATTTCTCTAGAGATTCGTCACTTTCATAGCCTAAGGCGCGTTTCAAGGCGAGGGCAGCAGCGACATCCATAGAGCCGGCACGAGTAGCCATCATTATGCCTTCTAGGGGCGTATAACCCATGGTGGTATCTAGAGATTTACCTTCAAAAACGGCGGTAACAGAGGAGCCAGAGCCAATGTGGCAGACGATTAGTTTCTCTGGGAGAATATCCTGAGATTTCATATACTCTACGATAGAGCCGACAGAGAGACCGTGAAAACCCCAACGTTTGATGTCGTATTTGTCGGCTAAATCTGTATTGAAAGCGTAGTATTTCATTAAATTTGGGCGGTCGTTATGGAAGCCGGAATCGGTAATAGTGATAACAGGAGTGTCTTTAAAAGATTTGACAAGGTGCTCAATCTCGCCAGCGACAACTGGGACATGGAGAGGAGCCTTTTTCTTGGCTTTTTCAAGCTGTTTTAAAGCCTTTTCATCAACGAGATGGTCGTGGGAGAAGAATTCGCCAGGGGCAACCACACGGGCGAGGATAGCATCTAGCTTGCTTACGCCACCGAGATAACCCTCGGCGGTGAGAATTTCGTTTAGGTTGGCAACGCAAGAGGTGAGAGATTTGAAATCGGTCTTGATATTTTTACTACTACCATCGGCTCTTTTTAGAGTGCAGATGACTTTTTTGCCTTCGTCATATTCAAAGTGTAAGGCACAAAGTAGCTCTTTGCCTCTGTAGAGGGCATATTTGCGAGATGAACTCCCTGGATTGGTAATTAATATCAGACGATTTTCCATTAAAAACTCCTTAGTATTACTATTATTATAGCATAGGTTAAGATGAATAATTTGAATCCAACCCAAACTTTGACATTTTGTCGCAGTTTTATTCCTCTCCTCTTTTTATTGTTTCATATTTAAACTGATTTTTAGGCCCGTTTAAGCTTGGGCTGGTAGAATAATAACATAATAATTTGAAAGGACAATTATGCAAAAAAATAGTACGAAAAAGAAAATTATAGTAGCCTCTGCGTTGATGGCGGGGGTGGCAGCAGGCGGAACGACGGTGATGGTGAATCAGCCAGCCAATGCGACGAGCGAAAGTAGTAGCCAGCAGGAGGCTAGTGAAACGCGCCAGAAGCCAGAACTCAGTGAGGAAAAGAAGGCGGAAATAAGG
>JAFWMC010000043.1 GCA_017510805.1 Candidatus Saccharimonadota bacterium | reverse complement strand
GCTATCTCTCCATTTTTAATCGCTGATGCTATCTATACTCAAAACACATTCGGCGAGAACTATTCGCTCTACTATACTTATACTCTTATTGATAACGCTGAGAACCTTGTTATTGGTCATATTCCTGAAAGTATTATGCCGATACTAAAAAGTCTCATTCCGACCCCTAACGAAGAAGCCGAAGAAGACATAAGGGTTCCAAATTCTGGTTCGGCATTTAGAGTAGAACAGAGCGCTACTGCGAATTTTCAATTAGATGTTACTGTTTTTCTTGTGGTATTAGCGATTCTTACTGGCCACTACGTTATTAAGAAAAAATCGCGTTGCTAAGTAAAATTTGGATACTCTTCTAGTAATATACCTTTTTGATAAGAAAACGGAGTGTGGACCGAGAAAGTATTGGGCACTTATCGTGGAGTGATTACTGCTTTTGATGCAGGTGTGTATGATGGTCGTCGAAGCGTAGTATTCTATACCTAAAGCATAAATATCTTGACTTTTTATTGGTAGCTTGATATATTTAAGATAGATATAATATTTAGCTAAAGGAGAAATAAATGCCAAAAAGAACAGCACACGAAACAATAAAATCATTTAGTTGGATTTATATTATTGTTGCCTTATTTTATGTTATTGGTACAATTATTTGTTTTGTCATACCAGAACTTCGCAACGGTCTAGAAGAAAATCTAGGCGGTGGCGAAGGAATGATAAAATTTGGTATTACAGCTGGAATTACTATTCTGCTTAATTTGTGGTATTTCTGGCTTGCAAGAAGAGTTGCAGCTAAGAAAAGCGACGGCGTACTTTATGGAGTTTTGTTAATTTTGGGTATTGTTGGTGCTATTGTAACTTTCTTTACTACAAAAACTGGCGTCACAAGCCTCTTGTCGCTTGACTTCATTATTGATACGATAGGTCTTTATTATCTTGCTCAAGTAAGAAAAGAGAAATAGTTAGCGGTCACGCTCCTCCAAAAAACCTCAGTTAGCTTTGGGCATCCACCAATAAGCCTGCTTGGCTTTTTGGATAGCATCGATTTCTCCGAAGTAGAGCCATTATTTAAAAGCACTTTATTATGTCCAGTAGCAATTAGCTCTCACTACATATTAATCGCCTAGTAATGTTTCTAATATAATAAATGCTATGACAGGGAATTATAACACTTTTCGCCAACAGCTTGCTTCCGCCGCCGAAGATGACTATCGTCAATTCATTATGAAGGGTATTCCTAGCGACCGTCCCTTTATCGGTGTTCGCATCCCGAAACTTCGTCAAATTGTCAGCCAGATTCCTGCACCCAAATATTCAGATTTTCTCAGAATCACACCGATGGCTTTTGAGGAAGTTGTTGCTCGCGGGATGATTATCTGCCGTTTGCCCTACAAAGAAGCATTAGCTCAGTTTGATTCGCAAATTCATTACATTGATGATTGGTGTGCGTGCGACACCTTTTGTTCCGAGCTTCGCAAGATTATTAAGCGCCACCAGTCAGAATTCTTTGAGGCTAAACTAGACAATCTCCTTTCCAGCCAACAAGAATTTGCCACTCGCGCTGGACTAGTTATTTTAAAATGTTCATATTTAGAGCCAGATTATCTAAATATCATTTTTGACCGCATAGAAAGTCTCGCCTCGCGTGAAGAATACTATATTCGGATGGCTATCGCTTGGCTTGTGGCGGAATGCTTTATTAAATTTCCCGAAGAAACTCTCTATTATCTCAAAGTTTCCCATCTTCCCAAATGGACTTTCAACAAAGCCATTTCCAAAATTTGTGATTCTTATAGAGTAGAAAAAGACACTAAAGAAATACTCAAAACGCTCAGAAAATAAGCATTTTTGTGGTATAATATATCCAAATAATCAAAGGATTTTATGAATAATAAAGAAATTTACCAAAAAACTTTGACTTTCTCTATCCGCCGGCTTTTGTGGGATATGGCTTCGCTAGCAGTTATCATTCTTCTCGCTGCCGCTGGGTTCTTCCTCGCAGAAAAGCTTGCTAATGCTGGGTTAATCGGCCTCGCTATCGGCATCGTTGTAGGTATCATTGCCATCGCCATTGTCTCACACTTCATATCATACATCTTTAAGGCTGGGCAAATTGCCATGATGACAGAGGGTATCGCTACCAGCAAATTGCCAGCCGATGTCTATGCTGCCGGCAAAAAAATCGTCAAAGAGCGCTTTGTTACTGTGGCCGCCTACTATGCTGTCACCGGCGTTATCAAAGGTATTTTCAATGAAATTGGTCGCGCACTTACTGCCGTTGGGCAGGCTGTTGGCGGCAATAATGGTGGCACTGTCGGCAGTGCAATTTCTGGCGTCATCCAGACTATAGTTGACTATCTTTGCGATTGTTGTCTTGGCTGGGTCTTTTACCGCAAAGACGAAAAAGCTGCTAAAGCCACTTTAGAGGGCGCCGTTCTATTCTTTAAACATGGCAAAACTTTGGCCAAAAACTTAGGCCGCGTCTTTGGTATTGGCCTCTTGTCTCTTGTTGTAATTGGTGGTGTATTCTTCGGTCTTACCTACCTCATCACTCTAGCTTTACCTGGCGTCTTTGAAGGTCTAGCTGCCGAGATTTCCAGTACCATTGCCAGCAGTAGCGATCCTAGCTCCCTAGAGTTCTTTACTAACCCACAAAACTTAAAGCTCATCACTTCTGGCATTATCGGCTTTGTCATGTGGGGCATCATTCATTCTACCTTTGTCCGCCCATTCATTCTAGTTGGTGTCTTGCGTAATTATATTAATTCCGGCAAAGACGAGAAAATCTCCGAAAAAGATTTTGACGAGTTAGATAAAAAATCCAAAAAATTCGCAAAATTACACGCCGAAGAGGTATAGTCCATATGGAAAATCGCATCAAGGAATACGAAAAATTCATTGCTAAAGCTGCCAAATCTCCCACCAGGGAATTAGCCGATTATCACGCCGAAATGGTCGCAAATTTCCAACACGAGCGCCTAGTCCACCTTATTATCATGCTGTTTTTCGTATTCCTTACCCTTTTCTCTATTGCAGCAATGTTCTTTATTATGATGAATTTTTACGATCCGCTTGTCTTTGTCCCTATCTGTTTGCTTGCTGCCATCCTCTTTATCTTGTCGTTATTCTATATTAAGCATTATTATTTTCTAGAAAACCACATCCAAAAGCTCTATAAATACAATAAAATCCTACATAAATTATAATCTGCGCTAGCACTCTTGCATTTAGACTGCTAATACGCTATAATAGATATAAATTATGGCAAAAAGAGATTATTATGAAGTACTAGGCGTCTCCAAAAACGCTTCTGATGACGAAATTAAAAAGGCTTACCGCAAACTAGCCGTTAAATATCATCCCGATAAAAATCCTGGCGATAAAGAGGCAGAGGAAAAATTCAAAGAAATTTCCGAAGCCCACGAAGTTCTATCAGACAAGCAAAAGCGCGCCCGCTACGACCAATTTGGTCACGCCGGTGTTGGCGGCGCAGGCTCTTCTGGCAACCCATTCGGTGCTGGCGGTAATCCATTTGAAGGGGGTAATTTCAATTTTAACGGTCAGAGCTTCAATTTTGACTTTGGCGGTGGCGGTTTGGACGATATCCTCGGTGCCATGTTTGGCTTTGGTGGCGGGCAGCGCCGTCCTCGTCGCGGAGCGGATTATCGCACTTCTGTTACTATCACCTTTGAAGAGGCCATCTTTGGCGTTAATAAAACCATCAATGTTAATGGCGAGTCCATCAAGCTTAAAATCCCCAAGGGTATAGATGATGGCATGTCCATCCGCCTCGCTGGTAAAGGCGGCGACGCTCCAGAGGGCGGTACCAAGGGCGACCTTTACGTCCAGGTCCGCGTCAAGCCCCATAAACATCTCACTCGCGAAGGTTCCATTATTCTCTCCGAGCAAGTTATCTCTATGGTAGATGCTGCTCTCGGCACCGAAATAGACGTAGAGACCGTAGACGGCACTGTCACCATGAAAGTCCCCGCTGGCACCCAGTCTGGTACGCCATTTAAACTGTCCGGGCACGGTGTCCCACTTATGCGTTCTGATGGCGACCGCGGTCCCCATATCGTCACTATTATCGTAGAAACTCCAAAGAATTTGACCAAGAAACAAAAAGAACTCTTAAAAGAATTCCAATCTGCCAAAAAGCACGGCTTTTTCCATTAATCAAAAAGGGAGGCTAGAGCCTCCCTGTAGTTGGGTTAGGTATGACAGCGTCAGTCACGCAAGAAATCCTTGATGTCACTGACGTCTATCTCATTAATGTCTACGGTATAATTTCCGTTATTGTTGCCGTTATAGTAATAATAACGCCGGCCATCATACAGCCTGCTCAGGTTCTTCTTCGTGAAGAGCGTCCCCACAGCATCTGTATACTGCCAGTACACCTTCCTTCTGCCACGACGATTCCGCACGGTCAGCCTAGCTATTGCATACTGCCCGTTATAATTGGTTTCTATCATCCGCCAGCTCACTTTGCCACGGTGCTTTTTGGCTACGTATTTTATATCCGTATCCAAAAAATCCTCCCGCGCAAATCTCTGAAGATCCGACGATGAATAATAATTGTTATTGTAATTATTATAATAATTATTATTCGTCTGCGGCTGCGGGTTTACCTGCTGTTGCGGCTGAGTGGTATTACTACCGTAGTCGGTAATGTACGTCGTCACGACATACCGTCCCGCATTTTGTGCATCCTGCTGGACAATCGTCGTCGTCACAACCTGCCCGCTGGTTTTGCTAGTGCTGCCCAGCGATAGTCCCCGGCGATTTAATTCCGCCTGGTCAATACTCTCTGTCGTCTTAATCGTGGACGACCTTTCCGTTGATGCCGTCACTTTCAGTTCCGGGGCGATACTGACAAAAACTATGGCCAGCACCAGGGTTAATAGTGCCATTGTTTTTACTAAATGCCTTTTCATCATGTCTCTTCTCCTTTCGTAAAAACATCATACCTAACCTGTTAAAGAACTACCAATATTATACATTATTTTCAGTAAAAAATCAAGCCTCACATATCAACTCACAGCCCATACCCCAGCCCAAAACTACTCTGTGGTACAATAATAATATGGATTTATCATTGGGATTGGACAAAATCAGCGGTATCGGCCCCAAAACCTACGCAAAGCTAGAAAAGGCCGGTCTTCGCACTCTTGGCGATCTCATCTATTATCTCCCCCGCACTTATGAAAATTACCGCACCACCACCACGATTGACCAAATTCGCCCTGGTAAAGTCATGATCAAGGGCAAGCCCGACAGCCTCAAGACCACTCAGGCTCGTCGCCGCCATCTTTCCATCACCGAGGGCGTCATCCGCGACAACACCGGCGCTATCCGCGTAGTCTGGTTTAATCAGCCCTATCGTGTTCGCCAGCTCAATCCTAAAAAAGAGTATTATTTCACTGGTAATTACGATTTTAAATACGGCAAATATCAGCTTACTTCTCCAGCCGTCACCGAGGCGGCCGAAGTCAGCGAAACCGAAAGTAGCTTTCAGCCGATTTACTCTGCCAAAAACAGCCTAACTCCGCTGTTTTTTAAGAAACTCATTCATAAGTTACGCGGAAATTTCGCCGCCATTCCCGACCTTCTTCCAGAAGAAAATTCCCCAAACTTTGCCCAAAAAGGCTCTCGTGCCGACGCTCTCTATAGTGTCCATTTTCCAGAAACTCCCGAGGATGTCAAAAAGGGTCGCAATTACCTTGCCTACGAGGAACTTTTTGAATTTTTACTCGCCGCCAAGCTCAATCAGCAGGAAAATCAGAAGCTAAACGCTATCAAACTCCCCTTTAATGCCGAAAATACCAAAAAAATCGTCCAAAACCTCCCCTTTAAGCTGACTAATGCCCAGCGTATTGCCACCTGGGACATCTTGAGAGACCTAGAGAAGCCCGTCCCAATGAATAGGCTACTCCAGGGCGATGTCGGCTCTGGCAAGACCGTAGTGGCCGCCCTAGCGGCTCACCAGGCCGCGAAATCGGGCCATCAGACAGCAATCCTTGCTCCTACGGCTATTTTGGCCTCTCAGCACGCTACGGGCCTCTCAGAGCTTCTAGAGCCATTTGGCCTGAAAATTGCTTTACTTACTGGCTCCACTAAAAACAAGCCTTCTCTTAAGAAAAAGATCAAAAATGGTGAAATTGATATTATTATTGGCACTCACGCCCTCCTCACCGATGACACTACCTTTCGCTCCCTCGCTCTCTGTATCATTGACGAGCAGCACCGTTTTGGCGTAGCCCAGCGCCATAAGTTATTGCAAAAAACTGCCCTTTCCACCCCTGGTTTTGCCCCCCATCTTCTCTCCATGACGGCCACCCCTATTCCGCGCTCGCTTCAGCTTACCGTTTTTGGTGATTTAGATATTTCTATCCTAGATAGTCTTCCCACCGGCCGCCAACCCATCGCCACCAAAATTATGCCCGAAATTGAAATGCAGGAAAATCTCTATCCCGCTCTCCGCGAGCATCTCAAATCTGGCGAACAAGTCTATTTCATCTGCCGCTTGATAGATGATAACGACAAAAGCAAAACAACAGATGTAAAAAAATTACACAAAAAAATTTCCAAAATTTTCTTCGAGTATAACGTCAGTATCCTCCATGGCAAAATGAAACCATCCGAAAAAGACCAAATCATGCAAGACTTCCTTGATAACAAGGTCCAAATTCTCGTTTCTACCACTGTTGTAGAGGTAGGCGTCAATGTTCCTAATGCCACCCAAATCGTCATCATGGATGCCGAAGGTTATGGTCTAGCCCAGCTTCATCAATTGCGTGGGCGGGTTGGCCGCGGCAAAAAAGCCAGCAATTGTTATCTTATTACCTCTGGCGAAGACCAGCCGTCCCGCCGCCTAAAAGAGCTTGAAAAATCTACCGATGGTTTTTATCTCTCAGAGGTAGATCTTAAACTTCGTGGCCCCGGCGAGATTTACGGCAGCCTCCAGCACGGGGAATTAAACCTCCAAATCGCTACCCTTGCCGATACTAAGTTGATTGCCGCCGCCAGGAAACATGCCACCGAATTTGCCAAACACCCAGAAAATATGGTAAAATATAAAGAATTAAACAATAACATTAAAAAATATCAACAATTAACCACCCTCAATTAATATGAAAAAATCAGGCAAAAGCAAAATCCGCATTACTTCCGGCCTATATCGTGGCCGGGAAATATCCGTGCCGGCCACCACACACTCTATGGGCTCGCGCGAACGTTTAGCGCTATTTAATAGCATCTCATATCTTCTACCTGGCGCCGATGTTTTGGATTGCTTTGCTGGCGCCGGTAGCCTTGGCACCGAAGCTCTTTCTCGCGGCGCCAATTCGGTAGTTTTTGTTGAAAAAAACCCTAAAGCTGCCGCCGTTATTAATGACAATCTCAATTCTCTCGGCATCACTAATGCTACCATAGTAAAAAAACCAACTAAATCTTATCATCCTAGTCGCACATTTCAGATTATCTTCGCCGACCCTCCTTATAATGATTTTAAAGAAGCAGAGTTTGCTCACTTGCCTCAGCTTCTCGCCCCAAATGGCCACCTAATCCTTTCTCATCCTGGCACTTTTACACCTAATTTCCCTAGCTTAAAACATCTTTCCACAAAGAAGTATGCCGCTTGCCATATCTCACTCTTTACTAAAGAATAAAATAGTGATATAATTACAATAAATTAAAGAGTTAAATCAAATGGAAAATACCGATGAAAACGCTGACCGCAAGCGTAAGATTAAGATTATTGCGGTAACTTGTGTTAGTGCTGTCGCCGTGCTTGGCGTTGTTGCACTAGTAATCATTGCTTCTATTACTAATATTGGCAGTAGTAGTAATAACAATCAAAACCAAGTCGCCTCAACGGCTTCAAATACAGTTGACAACAAGCCCACTAATAATACCAAAGCTTCCTCTACCCCTGTAAAAGAGGCTAACGCCGAGTCCGAGGATAAGCCTACTGAAACTAAATCTACTGAAACTAAATCTACCGATACCGTAGCCAAGGCATCCACCCAGCCTACTACTACCGTCAAGGAAGACACTTCCGTAGATCTTCCAGCCACTGGCCCCACCAACTATTTGTTTAGTGGTATTCTCATTGGCGTAGCGGTTTATCTAGTCGGTACCAATCTCAATCTTCTTCGTACTCGCCGCTAATAAATCAGATGTAGTAAAAAATACATCAAAATTTTTGCCAAATCCCCTTATTTTATGCTAAAACAAAAACAAGCAT
>JAFWMC010000042.1 GCA_017510805.1 Candidatus Saccharimonadota bacterium | reverse complement strand
TTTAAGGTAGATTGAGATGGGTTATCTCCTAGGTTAGTGAGAGTATAACCCCAAGTGTTGTTAGTTAAGGTAGCTGGAGAGGATTTAGTACCAGATGTGGCTACAAAGTGATTAGTATTGGTACCAGCAGGAAGGTTAACGTCTAGATTACCATTACTGTCTAATACGTCTTCATTATAAATATCAGTATTACCAGAAGTACTATTGAGATATAGCTGATAACCATTTGGCGTATTAGTATAGACATTAACATTGTCTGTAGCAGTAGATAAAACACCGGAAGAAGTAGGAGTAAGATTAAGACCTAGAGTACCAGCAGAGGATACACTAACAGTCCAGGCACCGGTAATGTCTACATTGACATCGGCAGTGGAAGTGGAGCAGATGTCTGAAGCGGAGCCACCAGAAATGGTGCCGTTTTCGCAAGTGAGGGCAGAAGAATTGGAAGTTGGGAATAGACTAGTTGAAATTATAAAACTTAACAAAAATACTACAAAAAACGTAGCAGACATCCGAATTACTTTTTCTAATTTTAATCTGGCACCCATAGCTCCTCCTTTATAATTTCTTATCGTGGAACTACTTGGTAATACCGTGTGGTGCCACGAGTTGGACAGAACTTGGTATCCGCATCCTTCACTCAACGCGTTGGAGCTGGTGCCAGCTCAGGCTCGTGACACCATTTCGATATGCGTTGAGTAATCCTTAAAAATTAAATAAAGTTCTAAAAACGAATGCGTTTTTATAATCAAGTTCTGTCCACTTTTAATTATACATTACCTTTTTCTAATTTGCAACACCAATGTACCGGTTTAATACATTTTTGATGTCTAAGCCCTAGTCTGCCCTTTTGATTCTATTTTCAGATTTAAAATGCATCATTTTTACACACGGTCAGCTTGTTAAAAATTCCCCATTTGCAAAGCAAATCATAAGGAATTTTTAACAGCGACGAACGTTGTAAAAATGGCAAGCAGTTTAAGTCAGAATCAAAAGGGCAGACTAGGGCTTAGACATAAAAAGTGTTGTAAAAAATACTAAAACAGAGGTAGAATAAACTAACGCTTGAATTAAATTTGACGCATATGATAAAATGGGAGCGTGGCGTAACTTTTCAGGCTATCAGAACTAAATGATGCTCCGATGAGTGGCATGTGTGGAGTACACACATGGGAACATCATTAAAGCGTTATTTACTAGAGATTTCAGATGTTCCCTAAGATGAAAGAAAGGAGGATAGCTAAAAGATATGAAAACTATCGATTTAGCAGGAATCTGGCTAACCAAGCGTATTGGTTTAGTCCTTTCCCTTAGGCTACGGAAGTCTAAGAAATAGTTTAAGCTCTCCTACGAGAGCTTAAACAAAACCACATAGCATGTTACATATACAAATTCTAGTCACGTATATGTAATGTGCTTTATAACTATATTCTATCGCACTTACGCTTCCCTGTCAAGCAACGGCTCCTTAACAGAAATCACAGCTCCCCCCAATTCTCCCCACTCGTCACTTCCACCGCCAGCTTTATCTTCAACTCTGGCGCCACGCCCTCCATAATCTCCCGAAGCAACCGAGAAACTTCCTCCACCTTATCACAATCACATTCCACCACCACTGAATCATGCACTTGCAAAATCATCTTCGCACTATCTGGCAATGCCTTATCAATCTCAATCATCGCCCGTTTCATCAAATCCGCCTCTGTTCCCTGAATCGGCATATTCTGCGCCGCCCTCTCCGCCGCCGCCCGAATAATAAAGTTAGACGATTTCACATCCGGCGTTGGCCGCCTCCTGCCATAATATGTTTCCACATATCCCTTATCTCTCGCCTGCGCCAAAATCTTATCCAAATATTCCCTTATCGGCCGCCTCACCGCAAAATAATCGTTAATAAATTGCTTCGCCTCCGTCACACTCATCCCCGTCGCATCCGCCAACCCTTTCGCGCTCATCCCATAAAGCACTCCAAAATTAATCGTCTTTGCTGCCCGTCTTTGCTGCTTTGTCACCTTATCCATTGGTATACCAAATACATCAGAAGCCGTCTTTGTATGAATATCAATCCCCGCATTAAAATCATCCACCAGCACCTTGTCCCCCGAAAGCACCGCCGCCAATCTCAATTCAAACTGCGAATAATCTGCCGACACCAAACACTTCCCTGGCGCCGCCACAAACCCAGTCCGAATCTTCCTCCCCTCCTCCGTTCGCACCGGAATATTCTGCAAATTGGGGTTTAATGAAGACAGTCTCCCAGTCGCAGTCACATTTTGTGTGAACGTTGTATGTATTCGCCCATCTTCCGCCGCTAGCTCCGGCAACGGCGAAATATACGTCGATAATAATTTTGCCGCCTCACGATATTCCATCAATTTCGGCACAATTGGATGCAAATCTTTCAGTTTCTCCAATTCTTTCACGCCTGTTGAATATCCCCTATGGCCTTTCTTAATTCCCTTCGTCGGCAACCCTAATTCCTCATAAAGCACTTCCGATAATTGCAAAGGCGAATTTACATTAAATTCCCTCCCCGCCAAATCATAAATTTCCTGCATCAGCTTGCCCACCTCCGCCTCATATTCTTCCTTCAACTTACCAAAATATTCCTTATCAATCAAAATCCCTGTTTTCTCCATCTTAAATAACACCGGAATCATCGGCAAATCAAATTCCATCAGCACCTTCAAAAGTTCCGGCTTCTTCTCAAATTCTCTCCTCTGCCGCCAATACTCATATTTTATGCCAACTTCTTCTTTTACTCTCAAAAGTGGATCCAGCAAAAACCTACCCTGCCCCAAATCCCAATATTTTTCTCCATCAAAAATTGCATTTCTCACACCCACATCTTTATGCATCAATTCCTTCACATCAAAATCAACAATTACATCCTCTGGCAAATCCGGTACCTCCTCCAAAACTTCTTCTTTTTTATCATCCATATTCCCCAAAATTTCCGTCTCAAACTTTTTCACCACCGAACGAAATTCCAATTTATTTAACTCCGCCAATATTCTCTCACCATCAATTTCAAAATCTGGAATCTCTTCTATAGATACTGGCGCATCCGTCATAATTTCCGCCAGTTTCTTAGACATATACGCGCTTTTCTTTCCAGCCACCAAATTATCATGCGTCTTTCCTTTTATCTCATCAATATGCTCATAAATTCCATCCAGTGTCCCATACTGCGCCAAAAGCTTCGCTGCTGTCTTTTCACCAATACCAGGCACCCCAGGAATATTATCCGAAGAATCCCCCTTCAGCGCTTTCAAATCCAAAAATTGGTCTTTTTTTATTCCATATTTC
>JAFWMC010000041.1 GCA_017510805.1 Candidatus Saccharimonadota bacterium | reverse complement strand
TGGGGTTCTTGGCAGTCGCACAACCTCCCTACCATTATCTTCACACCACTTAATTGCCCTTTGAAAACCAGCGTGATTCTGATCACCACCCACTACGAAAACATCAAAGTCTACCTGAGGAATGAAAGTATCAACATCATCATACATAACAACTTCATCCACAACCTTAAGCGCCCTTACAAGATCCATCCTTTGCTCTGTTGTGTATAATACATTTGCATTCGGTTTCGTCTTTAGGATATTGTCACCATTCTGCACGGCAACAACAAGATAATCTCCATTCTTCTTCGCATTCTCAAAAAGTCTTAGATGCCCAAGATGAAAATAATCAAACACTCCAACAGTTATTACTTTTTTCATAATATAAAACCCTTTCTATCTACAAGTATAACATAAAATCTACAAAAAATCAATATAAATATACCCTCTATCCACTTATCGTCAAAGTTCTTTACGCTAACGCTTAAATATTTTATTATACTTTACAAATATCAAACTTTGTGCTACAATCAAGGTACTATAAGATCAAATAGTTATAAGGAGAACTATTCATGAAAGCAATCAAATCTTTAGCCGCCGCAGCCATCGCTGTGGCTAGTTTTGTGCCAATGGCGAGCGTAAGCGCTATCAACACAACCATCAGCGACATCAATGTCACAGTTACACCACCTACCATCGGTAGTGCAGTTGGCGTTACGACTTGCTCAGAGACATACGACGACCAAGTCTACACTTGGGATTGTCCAGACACCAAGCCAACCATCGCCGTTCCTAGTGGTGCCCACTATTCTGTCGCTAGCTACTCTGCTTATATTAGCGGCTACCCATCCACAACAGAAAATTATGATGAATACTTCATCGGCACCTTCGCTGCAGACACCGATTACTACATTGAAGTCGGTCTAGCTCCAGAAGAAGGTTATAGCTTTGATATTACCACCACACTTGATGACGACTTCCAGCCAATCATCACCAATAATGTCAATGCAACCATTACTGGCGTTACTGATTACGAGCTAAATACATGGAACCACGAGAGTCAATATATGTTCTATGCTAAAGTCCGCGCTACCGCAGGCGGCTCCTCCAGCTCCGAATCTAGCTCCACCACCGAAACAGCAACCTCTGGCACCACCTACGAGACGCTCAACGGTGCTGACCAAACTTTCTACACCGCCTCTGATAGCGGCCTAACTTTCCGCTTCAACATCGACTACGCCGAATTCCAAGAAAGCGGCAACGTCTATATGGATGGCGAAATCGTCAATTCTACCAACTACACCACCAAATCTGGTAGTACCATCATCACCTTCAACGATAGCTACACCAACTCTCTCTCTGCTGGCGACCACACCATGCGCGTAGTCACCGCAAACGGCGAAGCTACTACCAGCTTCACCCTCAAGAAGAGCAAAAACCCAAAGACCGGCCTAGAAGTAGCCAGCAGCTTCATCTTGCTTGGCGCTAGCGCCACCGGCCTAGCTGGAGCCGCTATTTACGCTAAAAAGTACAGCAAAAACGCCTAAAAATAAATAACGCAAAATGACACAAAAATCCCCCACTACTCAGACTATTATCAAGCGCACCATCCTCGTGATAGTCGCGATAGCCTCAGTAGTGGGGCTTTTTGTGTCCATTTCTAGCATCCTTAAATGGCGCCTAGACACCAGCAAAAATACCGAAATCAAAGAGCGCATCATCAAAGAATCCACCTCTAAGGAGGCAGAAACCAAAGAGTCAAAAATCGATTTCGCCAAATTAAAATCCCAAAACGAAGATACCGTCGCTTACCTCAAAATCGAAAGCCTCAATATCGACTATCCCATAGTCAAGACCGCCAATAACAGTTATTATTTAAACTACAATTTCGACAAAGAATATAATATCGCCGGCTGGCCCTTTGCCGACTATCGCAATAAATTCGACGGCACCGACAAAAACATCATTATCTATGGCCACAATTCTCACGACGACCAAATGTTTAGCCTCCTCTATAAAACTCAGGAGGAAAGCTGGCAAGCTGACCCATTCAACCAAATCATCAATTTCTCCACCCCAGAGGGGAATTATAAATACCAAATTTTCTCCACCTATACCATCGACCCAGAAGAATACTACATCACCACCGACTTCCCAGACGATACATCTTACGAGCAATTCTTAAATACCATCAAATCCCGTTCCAATCACGATTACGGTACAAATCTCACCAAAGACGACACTATCTTAACCTTATCTAGTTGCACTCCCGATGCCAAAAATCGCATCGTCGTCCATGCCAAAATGCTCTAAAGGGAGAAGGGAGGCAAGACGCTACTATTATTGCCTCTGGCACAGTATCCCGGAGGCAATAATAGTAGCGTTTTGCTTCTAATCCCCTTGACTTTTTTACTATTCTGTGCTATAATGATAGTAAGAATTAACTAAAAAGGTTATAAATGGAAGAATTAGATATTAAAAGCCTCGTAAGGTATATTGGTTCAAAATTCTACATCGTTTTGGCTGCTATTATTTTAGCAGTGACCGCCGGTGAATTTTACACCTTTAGCTTGCAGACTCCACTTTACAAATCTACTACGCAGCTCGTGCTCCTAAAGGATGCCGACTCGTCTAGTAGCCAAATCACCGTCAGCGACGTTCAAGTTTCGAACAATCTCGTCAACACTTACTCCGAGATCCTAAAGAGCAATAACGTCCTCGACCAAGTCGCCAAAGAAATGGGGGGCAGCTACACTGCTGCCGGCATCAGAAACAATCTTACCACCACTATCACCACCGGCACCCAGTTAATTTCTGTTTCCGTTTCCGACAAATCTGCCGAAAACGCTCAGAAAATCGCCGGCCTCATCGCCAACACTTTCAAGCAAGAAATCAAAAATATCTACAATATCGACAACGTCCAAATCGTCGATAAAGCCAACCTTCCTACTTCCGCTTATAACGTCAACGTCTTAAAGCAAACTATCTATTATCTTCTCGCTGGCCTAGCCTTAGGCCTTGGCGCAACTATCGCTATGTACTATCTAGACACTAGCATTAAAGACACCAGCGTCATAGAAGATAAATTTAAACTCGTTGTAATGGGCACCATCCCAAATATGGAGAAAAAATAATGAGTAAACGCACCACTAAAAACGTCGATTTAATCATCACCAACAATCCAAAATCATCTTTTGCCGAAGCTATTAAATCCATCAAAACTAACATCCAATTCTCTAGTATTGATAAGGATGTAAAAGTAATTCTTCTCACTTCACCAGCCCCAGGCGACGGTAAAAGTTTCATCAGTGCCAACCTCGCTGCTGCCTTTGCTCAAGACGAAAAGAAAGTCCTCCTCATGGACGCAGATTTTCGTCGTGGTCGCCAGCAGGAAATCTTTGGTATTAGCAAAAACACCGCCGATCTCGGTTATCCAAACTTAATCATCCACTGCAAACGCTATGGCATGAATAATCTAGACCTCAATACTTTCATTTATCCTACCAAAATTGAAAATGTCTGGCTTCTGCCTAGTGGCCCTGTGCCACCTAACCCTCTAGAGCTACTTGCCTCTGATAATAACCGTCGTATTCTAGATTATCTCAAGGATATTTACGACATTATCATCATCGACTGTCCACCAGTTCTTGGCCTGTCTGATACACTCGTCGAGGCTCAATATAGCGATGTCAACTTGCTCGCCGTCACCAACGGCCGCACCAAGCAAGAGCAACTTGCCGCCACCAAATCTGCCTTCGACAAAGCCAATCTCAAACTAACCGGCGTCATCATTAACCGTGTTAATAGCAAGGGTAAAGCCTATTCTACCTACTATTCAGACCGCTATTACACCGAAGAAATCAAAGACGAGGGCTAAAATGATTGATATTCACTGCCATATTTTACCGGGTGTAGATGATGGTAGCAGTACGCTGGGAAGCAGTATCAAAATGCTCCGTCAGGCTGCCGAATCTGGCATCACCGACATCATTTTGACTCCCCACTACATCAAAGGCAGTGATTACACCTGTTCAAATGCCGAGAAAAGGAAACTTCTCACCAAACTCAAAAAAGAGATAGCTAAAGAGAAATTGCCTATCAAATTATACCTTGGCAATGAGATTTTTATCGATTTAGAGCTTCTTAAACTTCTCAAAAAACGCCAAGTAATGCCGCTTAATAATACAAAATATGTCCTAGTGGAATTACCCGTCCGCACCGAAGATGCCACCGCCAAAAGCATCCTCTTTGAATTGGTTAGCGAAAGTTACATCCCAATCATTGCCCACCCAGAGCGCTATCATTATCTCCAAGATAATCCAGATAAAATTCAAAGCTACATCAATCTTGGCTGCCTAATGCAAGGTGACTATCTATCCATTACCGGCCGCTACGGCAAAAATGCTCAAAAAACTCTCAAAAAATTCCTTAAAAATGACCAAATT
>JAFWMC010000040.1 GCA_017510805.1 Candidatus Saccharimonadota bacterium | reverse complement strand
TGTGCTCGTGCTGGCTATTGCTGGCCTTATCTTCATGATGGTCTTTATTGCCTTGCCGGCACTCCAGAGATCACAAAGGGATACTCAGCGCACTAATGATATGTCAAGGTTCATGACGCAGCTCACCCAATACCAGTCTAACAACCGCGGTGCTATCCCTGGCGTTAAGAATCCGGGCGGCGATGTCACTACCAAGTACAAAGACGATGGTTCTACTGATGTTACTGCTGGCTCTAATGTTACCAACTGGGGCAAGCTTTACACTGGCTATCTCTTAGCCGGCGGCGATACTTTTGAAGATCCATCTGGCGCCCCCTATCAGCTTGCCATAAAATTTTGCGAACCTAACTCGAAGAAAGCTGGCGAGGCCTGCGCCAAGTCTGTCCAGCGTGACGAAGCCACCTTTGAAGAGGGCTACACCGAGGGTAATATTGGTAATTCCACTACTCAAAACTTCACCATTTCTGTAGTCATCAACGCTACCTGTACCGGCGAGCAGGCTACATACGCTTCCGGTAATAGAAAAGTTGCCATTCTCTACAAAAAAGAAGGTGGTGGTACCATCTGCGAAAGCAACTAATAAAAAAGACCCCCGCAGGGGTCTTTTTTTACTAAGCATGGTAAGCCTTATGGGCTTTCCACTGCAGGCGCTCAGTGAAAGTTGGCTCTGTCAAGCATGGTAGTCTTTTTCGCTTCGCGAAAAATCCTTCCATCCTCACGGCTCAAAACAAAATAAGCGAGCTTATTTTGTTTACTCGCTCGTTCGTCTGGTCGGGGCGACAGGACTTGAACCTGCGACCTCAGCGTCCCAAACGCTGCGCGCTACCAACTGTGCTACGCCCCGATGACCTTATTATATCACAAAATAGAAAAATATGCTATAATTATAAAGACTAGGGTGAGGGAACATTAAAAATAAGGGATTTTTTGCACACAGAATAGGAGGGAAGAATATGAACGACGGTACCGTAATTATTAAGGATGCTCGTACGCTTGGTATGGGCAAGATGATGATTTTAGGTTTGCAGCATATGTTTGCCATGTTTGGCGCAACGATTTTAGTGCCGATATTGGTCAATGGCTATTTTCATGGTTCTGGTTTATCAGTGCAGGTCACTTTGCTTTGTGCTGGTCTTGGCACGCTCGGTTTTCATTTTATTACTGGCTTTAAAGTGCCGGCATTCTTAGGCTCATCGTTTGCCTTTCTTGGTGGATTTGCCACCATTGCAGAGTTAAATACTGGTATTTACAAAGATATGAGTTATGCCGACAAGCTGCCTTATGCTTGTGGCGGTATTGTTGTAGCTGGGCTACTCTATATCGTGCTTGCGATCATCGTCAAGCTCGTTGGTGTTCGGCGCGTCATGAGATATTTGCCGCCGATAGTCACTGGACCTATTATTATCTGTATTGGTCTTTCGCTTTACCCGTCAACTTTAGCCAACATCACCACCAATGTGCCATTGGCTATCGTTGCCGCTCTTACTGTAATACTTTTTTACGTTAAGGGCAAGGGTATGTTTAAGATTTTGCCGATATTGATGGGTGTAGTGATATCATATATTGTAGCTATCATTATGCAGAGTCTTGGCGTTACCAATTCCGACGGCAGCGACATCATCAATACTGCCGCACTGGCTTCGTCTGCATGGGTTGGTTTGCCACCATTGCAAATGGTCAAGTTTGATCCTACCGCCATTATGGTCATGTCTCCGATTTCCATTGCTACTATGATGGAACATGTTGGCGACATGGTTGCCATTTCCGCTACTACTGGCGAAAATTACATTGAAGACCCTGGCTTGCACCGTACTTTAGTGGGCGATGGTTTAATGACGGCCTTTGCTGGCGCCATTGGTGGGCCGGCGAATACCACCTACGGTGAAAATACTGGCGTTTTGGAGCTAAGCAAGGTCCACGATCCACGCGTAATCCGCATTGCTGCTATTGTTGCTACGGTTCTGGGGTTTACTCCCAAGGTTGCTAATATCTTCGGCACAATGCCGGCTGGTATCGTTGGCGGAATTAGCTTTATTCTTTACGGAATGATCGCCGGCATTGGCGTTCGGAATCTTGTAGAAAACAAAGTAGATTTCACCAACTCTCGTAATCTCATCATCTTTGGTCTTATCACTGGGGCTGCACTTGTCTTTAGTGCTGGTATCACCTTTACCGTTGCTGGCACATCCATTACTCTCACCGGTCTGGCACTGGCAGCTATTGTAGGTATCATTACTAACGCAATATTACCCAACGAAGATTACGAATTTAACGAAGATGACAAAGGTGCAAAGCACCGTGGTATCCACATAGGCTAATTTCTAAAATCCCTTATTTTGGGCTAGCATAATTATCTGCTAGCCCTTTTTCTATGATATAATAGATACATTAAGGAGTTTTTACTGTGGCAGAAGATAAAACCAAGCAAGAAAAAAGCAAATCAAACAAACAGGGCCAAAAGTCCACCAATAATATCCGCAGAGTTACCTTCATCATGGCAGCCATACTATTATCCATTGCTGTTGCCTCTCTCCTCGTTCCAGGAAGGGAGCTAAAAGAAGTTCCTCTTTCTGAAGTTATTGCCGAAGCCAACAAAAAGGATGGAGACATCAAAAAGATCACTGTATCTGGTAGCGATTTAGAGATCACCTTAAAAGATAAAGATTACCCCACCGAGAAATCCCGTAAAGATTCCTCTGGTACTTTATATGAGCAGGGCTTAGTGGATCATTGTTCTGAGCTTTCTGGCGACGATTTATCCGCCTGTCAGTCTCAGTATCCTACTATAGAATACAAAGAGCCATCTAGTGTTATGTCTATTGTTTTTGATGTTGGCACCATTTTACTGCCCGTCATTATTATTGCCATCTTCTTCATTTGGATGATGCGCCAAGCTCAAAGTATGAATAATCAATCAATGGGTTTTGGCAAGGCAAAGGCCAAAGTTTATGGCCCAGACACCAAAAAAGTCACCTTTGATGATGTCGCTGGCAACGAATCCGCCAAGCAAGATTTAACAGAAATCGTTGATTTTCTTAAAAATCCTAAAAAATACGAAAAATTAGGCGCCAAAATCCCTCGTGGTGTTCTGCTTGCTGGCGAGCCAGGCACCGGCAAAACTTTAATGGCTCGTGCCGTTGCTGGCGAAGCTGATGTCCCTTTCTTCTCTATCTCTGGTTCCGAATTCGCCGAGATGTTTGTCGGTGTTGGCGCTTCTCGTGTGCGCGATTTATTTGCAAAGGCCAAGAAAAATGCCCCGTCTATTATCTTTATTGACGAAATTGATGCTGTTGCCCACAAACGCGACGCTCGTGGCGGTGCTGGTCGTGAAGACGAGCAAACCCTCAACCAAATCCTAGTTGAGATGGACGGTTTTGATAATGATTCTGGTGTTATTGTTATGGCCGCTACTAACCGAGTAGATATGCTAGACAAGGCATTGCTTCGTCCTGGCCGTTTTGATCGTCACGTTAATGTTTCCTTGCCAGAGCGCAAAGATCGCCTAGAAATTCTTAAAGTTCATTTCAAAAATAAGCCTACCGAGGAAAATGTTGACCTAAATGCCCTCGCCAAAAAAACCGCTGGTTCATCTGGTGCAGACCTCGCTAATATCGCCAACGAATCTGCCATTACTGCTGCTAGGGTTTCGCACAAAAAGATTACCAATGCTGATGTCACCGAGGCTTTTGAGCGTGTCGCTATCGGGCCCCAGAGAAAAAGCAAAGTTATGAACGATTACGAGCGTAAATTAACTGCTTATCACGAAGCCGGCCATGCCATCGTTGGTCATGTCTTGCCAGATTCAGATCCAGTCCATAAAGTCACCATCATTCCGCGTGGCGGCACTGGTGGCGTCACCTGGTTCCTCCCTCCAGAGGACCGCAGCTATAAAAACATCTACGAGCTAAAGGATGTCTTGGCTCGCGCTATGGGCGGCCGTATTGCCGAGAAGCTTATCTTTGGGGCGGATGCTATCACTACTGGCGCATCATCAGATTTAAAAAATGTTGCCGAGCTCGCCAAAGGTATGATTGTTGAGGAAGGTATGGGCAGTACCACGCGCAACCTCGTCTTCCCAGAGGGCGATACTGGCTACTATACAATTACCACTGGCAAACCATATTCCGAGAAAACTGCCGAGCTAATTGACAAGGAAATTAAACAGCTTTCCGACGAAGCCGCCAAGCGTGCCGAAGCCGTCCTTAGTGCCAACCGCAAAGCCCTAGATGCCCTCGCCGAAGCATTATTAGAAAACGAAACTTTAGAAGAAAAAGATCTAGACGAAATTCTCAAAGAAACTAAATTACCAGAGGTAGCAAAGTTGCATGACTAAAAAGCGGTCAGGTTTTAGAAGTGTTGTAGCCTTGGCAAATACCAGGCTTTCCGTCAAGGCGGCTTCTGTCATTTTGGCTACTAGCACCTTAGCTAGCTCTCTTCTTGGCCTTTTCCGCGACCGCTTGCTAAATAGTTATTACCTAGATACTTACCCGACGGGTATAGACGCCTACACCGCCGCCTTTACTATCCCAGATTTTATGTTTTTTATTCTTACATCTGGGGCTCTAGCCGTATCTTTCATTCCTGTTTTCAACCAGCGTCTTGTTACCGGCAACAAAAAGTCTGCCTGGGAATTATCTTCTAGTACCATCAATATCATGGCTCTAGCCACTATCATCGCTAGTATTTTAATCATGATTTTTGCCGATCCTCTAGTCCGTTACGTTGTTTCGCCTGGTCTAGATGAATCTGGTACTATCCTCGCCATTAATATGATGCGTGTCATCGCTATTAATCCATTCCTTTTTGCTATTTCTACTGTTATTTCGTCTATTCAGCAGGCCGTTGGGCGCTTTGTATTTTATGCCCTCGCTCCAGCAGTATATAACATAGGTATTTTAGTGGGCATCACCGTTTTTACTGGTGGCATTAACATCTTTGGTGTCCAAATCTTTGAGGGTGGCATTATGGGCGTAGCACTCGGTGTTGTCTTTGGTGCAATTTTACAGCTAATTATTAGTCTGATCGGGTTGATTGGTCTTGGCTTTGATTATCATTTCAAAATCTATTGGAAAAACCATGGGTTCAAGACTGTCCTACATCTGCTTCCAGCTCGCTCGCTTGACCAAGGCATAGATTATGTCAATGGTATCGTCACTACCAATCTCTCCTCGCGTATGGGTGCTGGCGCTTTGCGTTCCTTTCAGCAGGCCACCAATCTTCATCAAATGCCGGTCAATCTTATCGGCGTGGCTATTTCTACTGCTTTCTTTCCTCAGATGACGGAGGAAGTCGGCGAAGGTAAAGACGAAGAATTTAACAAAACCTTCCGAAAGGCTCTCCGTATGATTACCTGGATCTCTTTGCCCGTTGCCATTATCGCGTATTTTACCCGTGGCTACGTCGTTAGCTTTATTAAAAATGGCGGCGATCCACTCATCGCCTCTGTACTTGGCACGCTCGTAGTAGCAATTTTTGCCCGTTCACTTTTTCACATTGCTTCGCGCGGTTTCTATGCTCGTCAAGACACTAAAACCCCGCTAATTATCAGCATTATTGCTGTTGGCTTCACAATGATTCTTGCTGCTGTATTCTCTTTAGTTTTAAATCTCGGTGTTGATGGCCTTGGCTGGGCACAGTCCATCGGAGCTATCCTGGAAATCTTCATATTGTTGTTTATTTTACAACGCCGTTCCGATGGTAAGCTTCTTACTAAAGAATTTTGGAATGTTATATTCAAAATGGTTTTTGCTACTGCTATCGCTGGCTGCGTTGCCTATTCTATGACTAAATTTATCCCCCTCATGGCTAGCGATGTATCTTTCTTTGTCATCTTCCCGAAATTTAGCATTATTACCCTCATCTCGCTTGTTTCCTATATCATCGCTTCCTATTTCCTAGATTTGTCAGAAGTAAAGCCCATTATTGAAAAAATCCGTAAAATTATTTTCCGCAACGTCTAAATATAGTATAATAATAGAATAGGGCATCTTTCTGCACCTTATTTTGCTCTCTTAGTTCAATGGATAGAACACTGGTTTCCGGTACCAGCAATGTCGGTTCGACTCCGGCAGAGAGTGCCAAATCCGCACTCATAGTGAAATGGATATCACAATGGTCTTCGGAACCATTATTGCGGGTTCGAATCCTGCTGAGTGCGCCAAGTATTTATTTTATGATATAATTATATTATGGTTATGTTTAATCTATTAAGTTGGTGGTATAGCGCAGGCTGGGCAGATTTCTTGCATCGTTCTGGCGCCACACTTGCCAACTTAATGGATTTTTTCTCAATTGACCTATTATTCAAAACTCTATTTTCCCCTTTCCGCCAGATTTCCGCCGGCTCTGCCAAATCCGCATCTCTTGACGTAAAATTCCGGATGTTTATTGATCGCCTTGTTTCTAGATTTATTGGCGCTATTGTTCGCACCTTTGTTATTATTGCTGGTATTCTTTGTATTGGTGTCGTTGCTATCATCAATCTAGCCTTTATTATTCTCTGGCCAGCTTTGCCGCTTCTGCCTGTCGCTGGTATTATTCTTACTATTTTGGGAGTCGCCTTCTAATGAATAATAATATATATAATTATAGCAGCCCCAGAGCCAAATCTGCTCGCGCCAGCAAAATCTTAAATACCGCACCCATAAAATTCCTCCTCATCTTTTGCGCAATTGCTTTGCTGTGTCTTGGTATTTATTTATTAATAGTCAAATCTTCTCTCGGCTGGCTAGTTGCTTCATTTTCTACTCTGCCATTTATTCTATTTATCTATACCGTGCATTATCTTTCCAAGGTGCCAGTTGGCAAGGGAAACAACATCAATGATTTACTCTCTACTAATTGTCTTATCTATCTAGGTAAAGACCCTACCCCTCAAAGTATCGCCAAGATTATTAAAAATACTCGTAGTGGCCGTTTTCTTGCTGCCCGCTTTGGCATTACCGAGCAAATGCTCCAATTTGTCACTAACGGTCAGGCTGCTGATGCTACGCCCGTTTTTAATACGGCCCTAGAAATTAGAAATAATCTTGGTGCAGAAGTTGTTTCTGGTGGCATTCTTGCCATTTCTCTTATTCAGCATTTTCCAGACTACGAAAATCTCCTCCGCAGTATGAAATTATCTATTGATGATTTATATCAAGGTATCAATTGGTATAATCATATCTACGGCTTAGTTTTAGCCGCCAAGAAACATCATCATACTGGCGGCATTGGTCGGGATTTTGCCTTTGGCTACACACCTACTTTGCGGCATTTTGGTCAAAATATCTCCGAAATCCGCCCTACTATTCCTACTCAAATTCACCAAGTTTCCCATCAAGAAATTTTAAATCGTATGGTGCAAATTTTCTCGCAGGGTGGCCGCCAAAATGTTGCTCTCGTCGGCCCAGACGGTAGTGGCCGCTCTACTATTGTCAGTGCTTTTGCTGATATGCTAATGGATGCCGATAGTCATCTTCCAGCCAATTTAAAATTCCGTCAAATTTATCTATTAGACTCCGCTGCCCTTATTTCTGCGGCTAACGCTCCTGGCGAAATTGAAACTCTCCTTAGTCGTATTTTCAACGAAGCTTATTCCGCCAAAAATATCATTATCTGCCTGGATAACGCCCATCTATTCTTTGAGGAAGGTACCGGCTCTGTTGATATTTCTAATCTTCTCACTCCTATTTTAGAGGCTGGCGGACTTCGCATTATCCTCACCATGAACGAGCAAAAATACCTAGAAATTTCCGCCAAAAATAGCACCCTCACAAATAGCCTAAATAAAATTATAGTAGCTCCCGCCAGCGAGCAGGAAACTATGCTTATCATGCAGGACAAAGTTCCAAGTTTTGAATATCAACATAATGTTATTTTTACCTACTGGGCTCTAAGAGAAGCCTACCGCTTGTCCGAGCGTTACATTCATGATTTAGCTATGCCAGGCCGCGCTTTATCTCTCCTGGAGACGTCTGCAGATTATCCAGAGCAGGGCAAATTTATCACCGAAACTTCCGTCCAGCAGGCCATTGAAAAGACCGAAGGCGTCAAAGTCCAGCAAGTCACCACTGAGGCAGACCGCAATAATCTATTAAATATGGAAGAGCTAATCCATCGCCGTATGGTAAACCAAGAATCCGCCGTAAAAACCGTCAGCGACGCCCTTCGTCGGGCTTCTGTTGGCGTACGCAACGAATCCCGTCCTATTGGTACCTTCCTCTTTCTCGGGCCTACTGGCGTCGGCAAGACCGAGCTCGCCAAATCACTTTCCGAAGTTTACTTTAATGGCGAAAGTCAAATTGTCCGTATTGATCTCAATGAATACGTTTCCGAAAACGACGTTTCTCGCCTTATTGCCGAGGCTAGTAAGTACGACAATTCTCTCACTGCCCAAGTCATGAAACGCCCCTTCTCGGTAGTCCTCCTAGATGAAATTGAAAAGGCTCATCCCAAGGTGCTCACTACTTTACTCCAAATGCTAGACGAAGGCATCTTGCGCGACAGTGAGAACCACGAAGTCAGCTTCCGCGACTGTATCGTCATCGCCACTAGCAACGCTGGTGCCAATGAAATCCGCCAATATATCAGCCAGGGCGTGCCACTAGACAAAGTTAAAGATGAATTAGTAAATCAGCTAGTTAAAAGCGGCGAATTTAAGCCAGAATTTCTCAACCGTTTTGACGAAATCTGTATCTTTACTCCACTTTCCGAGGCGGACTTGCTGAAAGTTGTTGATATTATCATTGCCGGCGTCAATCAAACTCTCGCCCCGCAAAAAATCACCGTTTCCCTAGACGACGAGGCCAAGCGCTTGCTTGTCCAAAAAGGGAACGACCCAATGCTTGGTGCTCGCCCCATGCGCCGTATCGTCCAGCAGACCGTTGAAAACCTCGTCGCCCGCATGCTCCTCTCCAGTCAGATTTCAGCCGGCTCAACTGTGGTTATTACAGCAGAAATGGTACAAGGCGATTAAAACATTTTCTTTGCAGATTATAAAGCCTCGGCTTTTTGATGCTTGCAACTGACTTGAGCGCGCCTCGCGCGCGATGCGAAACCGAGGCTCTGCGGGCTGTGGGTGTGGGGTGCCCGCACCCGTCAGAGCCCCGGCTTGAGCGGGAAGTAGCAAGTATTAAAAAGGCGAGGCGTTTTAAAAAGTAAAATCTAGGCGCCACGCCATAATACTTATGTTATAATTATATTATGAACGAAGACGAAATCCAGCTCCGCCGCCGCGAAAACGAAGAGCAAGCCACCGCTTCTCGTGCTCGCATTCTTGGTCTCCCCTATCTAGATACTCGCAAATTTGAAGACACCATTCCTCTCGTCCCCAATCTCTTAGATAAAACCCAAATGCACAAAGATTATGTCATTCCTCTGCAAAAGGGAAACAGCGAAGATCCTTATCAATTCATGGTCACTAGCCAGACGCCTCGTTCCTGTCTAGACAAGCTCCGCGAAGAATACAATACCAATGGTAGTCACGCCGAATTTTACCTAATTTCCGGCTCTGCCTACAAAAAATTCATCCTTCGTTATGATCCCCCCCGCGAAGTCAAATACGAAGACATCAGGATAGCCAAAGAGGGCGATTCCGAGACTATCGCCGAAGTCAGTAAAATTCTCAATTCTGTCGGCACCGATAAAGTTTTTGACTTCCTCCTAGATCAAGCCGACAAGCTCCAGGCTTCAGACATCCACATAGAAAACCTCCGCGACACCATCCGCATCCGTATGCGTGTAGACGGTATTTTGCATCCCGTTGCCAATATTGATCGGGATCGCTACCGCATCTTTATGGGCGAGCTTAGCTCTCGCGCCAATATTTCCACCGCTTCCAAAGAGCCTCAGTCCGGCCATATGCAAAAAGATGTTTATATTAACGGTGCCAGCCACTTGCTCAATATCCGCGTAGAAACCGTCCCTACTATGTATGGCCAAGATGCCGTTCTTCGTCTATTTAACTTTGATGAATCTTTGCTCAATCTAGACCTTCTCGGCCTCACCGACGACGAGCGTGCCGAGATTAATGAAGTTGTTTCTCATCCTCGCGGTCTGGTCCTCATGGTTGGCCCTACTGGCTCTGGTAAATCCACTACGCTCTATTCCATCATCAATGCCCTCAATACCACAGACCGAAAGATTATTACTCTAGAGGATCCTATTGAATACGGTATTCCTGGCATCTCCCAGATTCCCATTAATACCACCGAAGGCCAGAGTTTTGGCGAAGGCTTACGCTCCGTTCTCCGTCTGGATCCAGATGTCGTTATGGTCGGCGAAATTCGCGATGCCGACACCGCCCGCACTGCCATCCAGGCTTCCATCACCGGCCACCTCGTCCTCAGCTCTTTCCATGCTAATTCCACTTCCGCTGCTTTCTCTCGTATGATTGATTTAATCGGCGTCAATCCTATCTTCTCCTCGTCTATTCGCCTCGTCATGGCCCAGCGTCTTGTCCGCAAACTCGCCGACAATAAAGAGGAATACACCCCAGACGAAGCCACCAAAAATTACATCCGTGAAGTTTTGCAGGGTGTCCCCGCCGAAAAATTGCCCGAAGGTTTCAATCCTGACGATTTCAAGCTATATCGGCCAGTTATTTCCGATAAATACCCTTTCGGCTATAGTGGCCGCACTGTTATCATGGAGCAGCTCCTCGTTTCCGAGGATATTCAAGCCTACATCCGCGGCGACGTCAAAGAGATAAACACCGAGGCTATAGAAAACACCGCCAAGAAGAATGGTCTTATCACCTTAGAGCAAAAGGGCATCATTGCCGCCCTTCGTGGCAATACTACCTTGGAAGAAGTTTCTCGCGTTATTTAGCTATCAGTTGTAAAAAATACAACATATTTTTAGCAAAAGCGTAATTTTATATGCTATAATAAAAATATCTTCACATCAATTAATCATCCGTAACTTAACTTTTATGTAAAAATGTTATCCTATACAGATAGAGATATTATAGTATATAAACACAGCGTCATAAGCGCCATACATATACTATACTCTATATGTGTAGGATAATGTTACGGTGAAGATGTGAAGATCTCAGCTTGTGGCGCTGTTTTTAAGTCTGGCAAGCCTATCTAATGCCTCCATAAACAGTGCCCCAGCCGAGCGTAAATATAAAGCTAAGGAGGTAGTATGCATCAGCATCGTAACGCAAACAGGGGACTCACCATCAATCAAAACTTTATTTTTAGGCCCAAAGCTTATCGCAATTTTACCCTTGGGCTTTTTTCATTCCTCTGCGCCTATATCATTGCTGCCGCTTTCACTCCTGTCCAGTCCAGCGATGCCAGCGAAATCACCATCACCAATTCCGCCACTGGCAATTATGTTACCATCACCTCCGCCGATACCGTCGGCCTCACTATTGATTCCTCCCCTACTGGTTCGCTTGCCTTTGCCGGGGATACTGTCAACGTCAAGACTAATGTTTCCACTGGCTACAAGCTTTACGTTTCGGCTACCTCCGAAAATATGTATAGCACCGACGATACCGACCACAGCAAAGTTCACTTTGTTCCTACTTCTGGTACTATAGATTCTCCTGCAGAACTAGATTTAAATAGCTGGGGCTTCTCCCTTTCTGCCCAGAATGTTTCCCAGCCTACCAACTCTGCCACTTGGGTAGCCGTCCCAGAAAATAATTATACTTTAATTCATGAAGAAAATACCCAGACTTCTACCGCTGGTATAGATACTCCGATTTACTATGGTGCCAATGCTACTACTAGATTACCTAGTGGCGACTATACCACCACCGTTATCTATACCGCCGTCGCCGAGGACACCTCCGCCCCACTGATGCAAGATTTCACCAATGCTACATGCGAAGCGATGGGTACAAATACCACTCAAGTTTTAATGGATAGCCGAAATAGCAAGACTTACAATATTGTCAAAGCAGCCGATGGCAACTGCTGGATGGCAGACAATCTAGAAATAGATAATATTACCATTTATCCAGAGGATAGTAATATTAATAGTGGCAGTTTCCATATCCCAGCCAGTAGCGAATGGAATACTAATGATTACTCTCAAGCATTAGTTCACATCGTAACAGAAAACAGTACCTCTACTATTTCTGGCGATGCCAAGACACCATATCTTGGGGAACATTACTATAACTGGTATGCAGCCACCGCTGGAGCTTCCCCCACTACTCCTACTTCAAATGTCACTACCTCAATTTGTCCAAAAGGTTGGAGATTACCAGAAAACAGCACGGCAAGTGGTGCTAAATCTTGGTCTAATCTCATGAGTGCCTATAGTGCTACCGTTTCTACTGGTGCCGATTTAACCACTACCGATGAATCTGCGCCGCAGTATAATCTAGGGTTTCATAAGTACTATGGGCTTTGGTATTGGAATTATCCGTCCGAAAGCGGTCAGGGTACCTTCGGTCACTTCTGGACTAGTACGTCATCTACTGATGCTAATGCATACTATTTACGTTATTCTTCTGATGAAATTGTTCCGCAAGTCAGCAACGGTAAAGGTTATGGCATGAGCATCCGCTGCGTCTTCGGCGACTCTCGCACCCTCCAGGACATCACCTATATGCAAGACATCAATACCAACATTTGCCAAAATACTGCCGAGACTACCTCTTATGCCGACGCCAAAACCTTAATAGACAATCGTGGCAAAGGCAATGCTGGGAGCGCTACTGGTACTTATAAAGTAATTAAAGCCAAAGATGGCAACTGCTGGATGACAGACAACCTCAACATCTATAACTACACCATTAGTGCCGAAACCTCAGACTTCACTTCTCCAGCAAACTACACCATTCCAGCTGGCATTACCGACCCCACAGAGTGGAATACTAATAACTACCAAACCAAGAAAGTAGAAATCTCTCACGGTCTAGGCCAATATGCTTCTCAAGATCAGCAATATTGGAATGAATCATACTATAACTGGACAGTGGCAGTAGCTAAGGAGACTACGGCAGGAGTCACTACCGCTCCAGATACCTCCATCTGCCCCAAGGGCTGGACATTGCCTACTAATGGCGATTCTGGCGTAAACAAATCTTGGGCTAGATTATTTAGCAATATCCCTAATGTTGGTTACAATTACACCGCAGGTTCACAATTCGTTAATAATACGAACATCTTAGGTTTTACTAAGTACTACGGCCTCTGGGATTGGAACGACGCGTCCGAGAACGTTCAGGGTAGCGACGGCTACTTCTGGTCTGGTACGCCTTCCGCTGAGACTAATGCGTACTCCCTGTTCTACAATTCTGGAGGCGTCAACCCGCAGGCTAACTACAATAAGGGCCACGGCTTCAGTATTCGGTGCGTCAGCCGCTAGCATATTATGCCAATCATGGTATAATATACCTATGAACATCCGCGAAAATATCCCGCTCAGCACCCTTACCACCATGCGCCTTGGTGGCCCGGCCCGCTACGTCGCCGAAATCGCCGATAAAGACGACATCAAAAAGGCCTATGCCTTCGCTAGCGAAAAAAATCTCCCCACCTGGATTATGGGTGCTGGCGCTAATACCATCGGCAAAGACGCCGGCTTTCGCGGAGTCATCCTTCTCAATAAAATACGTGGCACCGAGATTATCAAAGAATCTCCAGACGAACTCATCTTAAAAGGTATGGGCGGCGAAATCTGGGATGATTTTGTCGCCTTTGCCTGCCAAAAAGGCTACTCTGGCATAGAGGCTCTTTCTGGCATCCCTGGTACCCTCGGCGCCGCCCCCGTCCAAAACATCGGTGCCTATGGCCAGGAAATCTCCCAAGTCATCACCGAAGTAGAGGCTTACGATACTCACGAGCGCCGCTTCGTCACCATCAAAGCTCGCGACATGAAAATGAAATATCGCGAAACCATCTTTAACCACGGCCCAGACGCCGGCCGCTATTTCATCGTCTCCGTCACCGTCCGCCTCAAAAAAGGCACGCTCGCCCCGCCATTTTATCGCTCCCTCCAAAGTTATATTGACGAGCACGGCGAAACTGATTTCTCCCCCGAAAACATTCGCCGCATGGTGCTAATCATCCGCGCCGCCAAGCTCCCCGATCCATCCGAGGAGCCTAGCGCCGGCAGCTTCTTAAAAAACGTCACCCTTAAATCTCCAGCCGCCATCGCCGCCGCCAAAGAAAATGGCTACCCTACTTACCAAAAGCCAGATGGCTCTACCATTATCAATTCCGGCTGGCTGATAGAGCAGGCCGGGCTTAAGGGCCAAACGTTCCATGGCTTCCGTGTCAGCGATAAAGCCGCCCTCATCCTCATTAACGACAGCGCCAAATCTTATACCGACCTTTCCGCCGCCAGAAACGAAATTAAAAAAACCATCAAAGATAAATTCGGCTACGAGCTCGCTCAGGAGCCAGTAGAGATAGGAGATAAAAATGAAGACTAAAATCCTCGCTGGCCAGGAACTCGCCAGCTTTATCAAAGAGCGCCAGGCTCGCGAAGTATCCGCCCTCAAAAGCCAAAAAATTACACCAAAGCTCGTCATTATCCGCGACAGCGACAATCCCGTCATCACCAAATATGTCAATCTCAAAATTAACTACGGCGAGGATATCGGCATTATCGTAAAAGACCAAAAAGTTTCCACTCCCGCCGAAGCCGCCGCCGCCATCGCCGCTGCCAACGCCGATAAATCCGTCCATGGTATCATTGTCCAGCTGCCCCTGAAAGACCCAGCCGCCACCGATAGTATCGTCAAAAATATCGCCAAGGAAAAGGATGTTGACGGCCTCAGCGGCCAGGGTGATTTTGACAGTGCTACTGCCACCAGCATCAACTGGCTCCTTGCCGGCCACAATATAGATTTAAACCACAAAAAAATCGCCATCGTGGGCAAAGGTCGCCTTGTCGGCGCGCCACTAATTAAAATGTGGCAAGCTTCTGGCTATAACATTACTGCCTTTGACCATTCCAGCGACTTGACAGAATTGAATCAGTATGATATAATCATCACAGCGACTGGGCAGCCGCACCTAATTTCTGATGATATGGTGCGCCCCGGTGTAATCTTGGTGGACGCTGGCACCGCCAGCGAAGATGGCCGCCTCGTTGGCGATATTGACGACGCCGTTCGCGAAAGCCCCAACGTTTCCGCCATCACCCCCAAAATCGGCGGTGTCGGCCCCCTCACCGTCTCCGTCCTTTTTGAAAATGTCATCACTAGTTCTAAAAAAGCCTCCTAACGGAGGCTTTTCGCACCTAAATTTATATTTCTATAAACTCCTGCCACGGGGCAGATGGTATGTGCGACTTCTTACGCGTGTTACCACGTTTAAGTTTACGCATATATTAATTTTCTACTCCTTACTTTTTGCCGCTTTTACGACGATTATCTGAAACGGCACATTATCTATCATATCAAACTTAGGCCAGAAGTACAAGGATAAGCACAATCAAGGCCAGGCACACGCGGTAATACCCAAAATACTTCAAATTATCAGATTTCTTTAATACCTTCATAATAAAGCCAATCGCCACCATCCCCGACACAAACGCCACCGCATTAGAAAGTAGCAGCATTCCCAAATTATCCGCAATATACGCTCGCGAAGAGGAGCTAATCAGAGATTTTAGCACCACCCCACACATTATCGGCACGCTTGCCAGGAAGGAATATTCCGCTGCCGACTCAGAATTCATCCCTACTAATCTACCAGCCACAATTGTAGAACCAGACCTAGACACGCCGGGTATCAAGGCAAAAGTCTGCGCCAGACCAATAATCAAAGCCCTGCTTTTCGTTAGCTCATTTTCATTTTTTAGCCGCGACATCTGTGGCAATTTATCTACGATAATCATCAAAACGCCCACTACCCCCATCGCTATCGCCACCGTGTACATAGAGGAGAAAAATGGCTGGTCTTCAATAAATCCAGACAACAAAAAGCCAATTATTCCCGCCGGAATTGAAGTAATCAAAATATTCAGTGCCAGCCGATAATTCTTTTTCTGGAACACATCCACCAAAATCCCCCAAATCCGCTTGCGAAAGAATATCAAAAGTGCCAGCAAAGTGCCGATATTAATCAATTCCAAGAATAAATGGAAACTATCTGCTCCGCCACCCAGCAGCTTTTCCACGATTTCCAAATGTCCCGACGAAGACACCGGAATGAATTCCGTTATCCCCTGTGTCAGCCCCAATATTATCGCTTCAAATATACCCATTATTCTGCCACCTTTGCCTTTGTTGCTAGCGCTGCGTTAATTTTGCTGCGCATTAATGTATAAAACTCTTCCTCCGTACTAGTGCCAGAGAAGTCAATTTTCTCACCGTTTAGATAGATAGAAGGTGTGCCAGTGATTTTAATTTCGTCGCCTAGACCTTGGTCAAATTTTAGCTTCTTTTTAATTTCAGCCTTTTCCATATCGGACAAAAACTTATTCACGTCGCCCTTGCCGTCTGTTACGTTCATAAATAAATCTGCAAACATATTTCTACGCTCGTCTACATCTGCACTTTCCCAAGTAGATTGATTCGCAAAAAGCATATCGGCGTATTCCTTCCAGTATCCCTGCATTGCTGCCGCCTCGGCTGCTGTGGCCGCTGCCGTGCCATTTTGATGGTAAGATAAAAGATAATTTCGGTAAATTAATCCCACTTTATCGCCAAATTCCTCTAAAATTTTATTAATACGCGGATTCATTGATGCACAGCCAGGGCACTGATAATCTGCATATTCTACCAGCAGTACATCTGCATCTTTGTTACCCTTGACGTGGTCGTCAATCCAGCCATTATATTCGTCCCCAGCAATAAACGCATCGGCGTTATATTTTTTGTAATCAGCAGTATTGTCAGCTTTATTTTTTAGCGCCAATCCTACCAATACCCCAAAAGCAATCACTATCAGGCCAATTATTACTCCAGTCACTTTTCTCATATTCCTCCTTGTATGGTATAATATATATAAATTATAGCATATGAACGATAAATTTCATAAACTTTTGACCAAGATTTTCCCAGAAGACAGGGCAGATTCTTCTGTCTCCGAGCCGCCAGTTGCTCCCAAGTTTACTCCTCAAAACACCAAAGAGCTAATGGAAGTTCTCCGCCGCACTCCCAAAGATGTCCTTTCATCAAGAGAGCGTGCCATTATTGCCTCGGCCATGACTTTTTCCGACCGCAAAGTTAAAGACATCATGATTCCCTTAATTGACGTCCCCTATGTCCGCGAAGATGATTTTCTCGGCCCTTTCATGCTTGATAAATTATACCAATCCGGCCTTTCGCATTTTCCAGTTATTGGCAAAAATACCGGCAAAATCGTCGGCGTCATCCATACTGAATCATTAAATAGCCTAGAAATCAAAGAGGCCGACAAAGCTTCCAAATATCTAGATCCTCGTGTTTACTATGTCCGCGAGGATTACACCTTGGAGCAGGCTCTCGCCGCCCTGCTTCGTGCCAACTGCTTCTTCTTTATTGTCCTAAATAGCTCCGCCCAGACCGTCGGTATGCTCACCTATAAAGATTTAATCATCGCCATCTTCGGCATCACCCCAGAGGATAATTTCACTGGCGATGCCGATCCTTACGCTGTCGCCCACCGCGCATAATCAGTTTTGACACCCCCCACCTTTTATGCTACAATATTATAGTTAAACATTGCATAGAGGGAGGTGATTGTTAATGTTTAAAGTATCTATACCAGAGATATCAGACGATCAATTAAAAAAGCGTTATGCGCAAATCAGGCCGATAGTCAGCGACGAGCAGGGCAACAAGTTTTGGCTCAAAGAGTTTCAATTTGACGAGCTAAAGACTATTGCCTACAATTGGGACCATGAAAGAAGAGGCGAGCCAGTTAGCGCTCATGAACTTTGTCCGCTTCTTAATGAGGATTTTGCCTGCATAATCAAATACGGTTATTATGGCCTGTTCAAGCCCACCATCGCTGAAATTTTAGCTCAAATTGATACTCCTTGTATCAAGATTGTCCGAGCATTTGAGATTATTGAGCGCCCTTTACTTGCTGAAGATTTTTACAAAACTTCACTTCATACGGCAATATTCAATGCGAGCTATCACGTCGCTACCGTTCGGCTCTATACTTACGCTAATGATAGTCACACCTACAAATTAGATATAGAGACCGACGACGAAGGCAGATTCATTGTCTGACATCTCCCTGCCGCGCTAGGGCGACCCTCTAGTAGTGGCGCAGTTCGTTAAAAAGCCTCGGCGACCCCGGGGCTTTTTTATTGTGTCAACTTATGGTATAATTATAAGATATGAGTGAAAGAAGTTTATCCGGAGAATTAAAAGATAAAATGGGGGAAAAAGTTACCGTTTCTGGCTGGGTTAATTCCCGCAGAGACCATGGCGGCCTAATTTTCATCGACCTTCGCGACCATGAAGGGATTATTCAGCTAGTTGTCACGCCAGACACCAAGGATAGTTTCAAATTAGCAGAAACTTTAAGGGACGAATTTGTCATTACCGCCACCGGTACCATGCGCGAGCGCGCAGAGGAACTAAAAAATCCCAACATCAAAACTGGCGACATTGAATTAGTCGTCTCCGAGCTTAAGCTTCTCAACAAATCCGCTCCGCTCCCCGTCAATACCCACGACGACGGCGAAAAGTCCTCCGAGGAAATGCGCTTAAAATACCGCTATCTTGATCTTCGCCGCCCTTCTATGCAAAAAACTTTAAAGCGTCGTGCCGAATTCTACCATTTTATTCGCGACTTTATGGAAAAAAATGGCTTCACCGAAATCGCCACCCCGATTTTAGCTAATTCTTCCCCAGAGGGCGCCCGCGATTTTCTCGTGCCTAGCCGCATCCATCCGGGCAAATTCTACGCCCTGCCTCAGGCTCCCCAGCAGTTCAAGCAGTTACTAATGGTTGGCGGAGTGCCAAAATATTACCAAATCGCACCCTGTTTCCGCGACGAAGATCCTCGCGCAGACCGCCTCTATGGTGATTTCTACCAGCTAGATATGGAAGTTGCCTTTGTAGATAATGGCGAGGAAATCCGCCAAATGATTGAGCCCCTGATGAAATCCCTCGTCACTGATTTTGCCGGCAAAGAGTTACTATTTCAAGATATTCCCACCTTTACTTATCAGGAAGCTATGGATAAATACGGCACCGACAAGCCCGATCTTCGCTATGATATGGAATTAACCGACCTCACCGACGCTCTAAAAGATACCGAATTTAAAGTTTTTCAGAGCGAATGTGTCAAAGCTATTTGCGTTAAAAATGGCGCATCTCTCACCCGTTCCCAGATAGATAATTTTACAGAAGAGGCTCGTAAATTAGGTGCTGGCGGCCTCGCCTATATCATTTATGAGAATGGCGCCGAGAAATCCCCCATTGCCAAATTCCTAAAGCCCGAGGAGCTCGCCCAGATTAAAACATTAACTGGTGCAGAGGATGGCGATGCTGTCTTCTTTGGCGCCGACACCAGGGAAAAGGTCAACAAAGTCCTAGGCGGCTTGCGTATCCAGTTTGCCGACCATTTCGGCCTCAAAGATAACAACAAAATTGCCTATTGCTGGGTGATAGATTTTCCATTTTATGAATTTAACGACGGCGAGAAAAAGATAGATTTCGGACATAATCCTTTCTCTATGCCAAAGGGCGGCCTAGAAACCTTAGAAAATGCCAAGACCGACGAGCAGAAGCTCGCTATCGCTGCCGACCAATACGATCTCGTCATGAACGGCTACGAAGTCAGCTCTGGCGCCGTTCGCAATTACAATCCAGATATTATGTATAAAGCCTTTGAAATTCTCGGCTATAGCAAATCATACGTCAACGAGCGCTTTGGCGGCATCTTAAATGCCTTCAAATTTGGTGCTCCGCCTCATGCCGGCTGCGCCCCTGGGCTAGACCGCATTTTTATGGTCTTGGAAGATAAAGACAATATTCGCGACATTATCGCCTTCCCCAAAAATGGCTCTGGCGTAGATTTAATGATGAATTCCCCTTCCCCGGTAGACGAAGACCAGCTTACCGATGCCCATATCGCCATCATCAAAGATGAAGACGAATAAATATTGATTTTTTAGACAATCTGTGATATAATAGAAGGATAGTACCTTTAAACCTTGCCACTATTCAAAGGAGGGAAAAGAATATGGCAAATCACAAAATTGGGGATGTAAAATATCATCCTCTGGGCAAAGACACATCGAGACCTTTTGGGTTGTACATTGAGGGTAATTCTACTTTCAATGACTACGACAACGTACCGTTAACTATCTTTACGTTGTCCCAAAAGGTCATCTCCACCGCTGCGAACGACTACAGCGAGCCGGTCTGGCTCTCCTTCTGCATTAGCAAAGAAGGTGATTATTTGCCGTTTAGTTCAACGCTGACGAACTATCCGGATAATCGCGCTGTCCCGGTCATTATCAATGGTAAATTGCTGCGGCACGACGACAAGCGCCGACGTACTTGGCCAGCCATCATCAAAAAGCCTACCGAAGACGGTGGGCAAAAATTAGAGGAGGTGTTTGTTGCCTACGAGAGAGGCTCCATCATCAGCGCCAGCGACGTTTATGGAGAGCGCGATGTTTATGGAGAGTAGTTATACTTACCGAGGGCTCATTTGTCCTCGGTTTTTTAATTTCAAGTGGTTTACCTCTTCCAAAAATCGCAAAAGTATGGTAAAATAAGTAAAGTGTTTAATATAAAAGGTTAATTATGAGTTTTTCCATCCTAAAACAAATCGGTGACTCCCAGAAAAAATCCGCTGTTGTGGATATTCGTTCTGGCGATACTGTTAAAGTCACTCAGAAAATCAAAGAAGGTGAAAAGTTCCGTCTACAAGTTTTTGAAGGTACCGTTATTAACGTCACCAGAAAAGGCTCTCATACAGAGCGCATCACCGTCCGTAAAATTGCCTCTGGCGTAGGCGTAGAAAAGTCATTCCTCGTCCACAGTCCATTGGTAGAAAAAATTGAAATTGTCCGCCGGGCTAAAGTCCGCCGCAATAACCTTACTTATCTTCGTTCTCGCAGCGGTAAATCCGCTCGCCTCGCCAACAAAGATTTTAATCGTGCCGAGGTAAACGCCCTTCCCGCCGAGGAGCCCGCAGAAGAAGCCACAGAAAAAGATGCATAGAGTCATCCTTGGGATCGATGAAGTTGGTCGCGGGCCTTGGGCGGGCCCGCTTGTTATCGGTGCTGTAGTTTTGCCTCCCGGCGACCAAGAATGGAAAAATAATCTAACCGATTCCAAAAAACTCACTCCTAAAAAACGCGAGCAACTTTCTGAAATAATCTTAAAAGAATCCGCCGCCGCTGCTCTTGGCTGGGTTTCTGCCAGGGAATTAGATGCCATTGGTTTGTCAGATTCCCTAAAACTTGCCACTCGCCGCGCCGTTCGCCAGATTCGCGCCCAAAATGTCCCTTTTAACGAAATAGTTATTGATGGCACTATTAATTTTCTAGCAAACACTACCTTGGAAAAATATGTTACCACCTTAAAAAAGGCCGACTTTCTCGTCAAAGAGGTTTCCGCCGCCTCTATTATTGCCAAAGTTGCCCGGGACAATTACATGAAGGAGCTTGCCCAGCTTTATCCAGATTATGGCTTTGAAAAACACGTTGGCTATGGCACCGCCATTCATAAAGCCGCCCTAGAAAAATACGGCCCCACGCCAGAGCATCGCACCAGCTTCAAACCGATCGCCAAGCTTCAAAATGCCGCCAAGCCCACCAATAATTCGCAAAATCCGGTCAAAAATACTACCAAAATTGGTAATCGAGCCGAGCAAATCGTCGCCGATTATCTGGAAGATGCCGGCCACGCCATTATCACTCGTAATCATAAAACGCCATTTTATGAAATAGACATTATCTCCACCAAAGACGATAAGGTTTACTTCACCGAAGTCAAATATCGCAAAACTCATAAAACTGGCTCACCCCTAGAGGCTATCACCCAGAAAAAACAGCAACAAATGCATTATGCTGCCGAAAGCTTTCTCAAATATACCAATATCAAGCTCCAGCCTATTCTTGCTGCCGCCTCTGTTTCTGGCTCAGATTTCCATCTGGAAGGCTGGCTACCCATTGAATAAAATGCCTAAATGTGGTATAATTAAAGTAATGCTTAGTTAGTTTTTCTTAATCTATTCAAAAGGGAGGGTTGCGATATGGGAAAAAAGAAAACGAATAAAAATGAGCAAGTAGTTTATAATTATAGTCCGAGCGAAGCGGAAATTGTAGCAGACCGAATTATAGAAACAGTGAAAAATCCGAATAGAATGCAAAAAGTAGAAATCTCGCGCCCGATGTCTCTAGACGATTATCTCGCCGAGGTATTCGAGGAGGAAGGCTACTATTACGACGATGATGATTACTACGATGATTACGGCGGCTACAACGATTACGCCTTTTCTGGTTTTAATGGTAGCCAGCCAAAGAGAGATTTTTCTGACAATATCCAAGAAATTTTGGCAAGCAATTTCTCAGAAGATCAGTTCAGCTATGACGACCAGCCGCTCTATGTGCTTGATTTTAAGGGCGAAAACATGAACTATGCCGCTCCTATATTATCTGATGAGAGCGCAAAGCGAATGATGGATATTGCTACAAAGTTTACTTACCGGCAAATTCGCGTGATTAGAATCACCGTTATCACTTCGCCAGTAGGCGAGTGTCTGCGGGTCAATTTTAATACCGATCAGCCCGAAGATGATTATCTTTATATCTCCATGTCGGCTGGGTCAGTCTTGACGTTTGGCCCCAACGCAGAGAATTTGCAAAATGTCAGGATACTATTCCACCAAGATTATGATGGAATTTCCGCACACGAGTACTATTAAAAAATAGCCGGCCCACCGCCGGCTTTTTTAACGCAAAACTATTTCGAGACATTAAACTTAAATTCCACGACATCCCCCTCTTGCATCACGTAAGTTTTACCCTCCGTCCGTAGCAATCCCGCCTCGCGCACCGCCTTTTCCGAGCCTAGTCGCACCAAATCATCATAATTACAAATTTGCGCCGCGATAAATCCTCTTTGAAAATCCGTATGTATCACTCCAGCTGCTTCTGGTGCCGTTGCGCCTTTTTTGATTGTCCAAGCCCGCACTTCTTTTTTGCCCGCCGTCAGGAAAGATTGTAGTCCCAAAGTATCATACGCTGCTTTGATTAACTCGCCCAGCGCATCTTCTTTTACTCCATAACTTTCCAAAAACTCCATTTTTTCATCCCTGCTCATTCCGGCCATTTCCTCTTCCAGCTTCGCATTCACAAATACCGCTCTCGCTGGTGCCACCATTTCCCGATATTTTGCCTGCAAATCTTTATCTGCTAATTCTTTTTCCGATACATTAAACATGTAAATCACTGGCTTTTCTGTCAGATAGGGAATTAGTTCGTCGCTCGCGTCTTTTTTGCGCTTTTTCTCTACTTTTTCGCGCGTTTCTAAATCTGCCAGTTCCAGCTCTGTATTAATAATCTCAATATCGCCCTTTGGGTCAATTTTATTTGCTACGTGCTGAATATCGTCATCTTCAAATACGCGCACTACATGGATGATAATCTCGCATTCGCGAATATGTGCCAAAAACTTATTTCCCAGTCCCTCGCCTTTGCTCGCGCCTGCTACTAATCCTGCAATATCTACAAATTCCACCGTCGCTGGCACAATTTTATCTGTGTCATACATTTTGCCGAGCACCTCCAGCCGCTCGTCTGGCACCGGTACTATTCCTACATTTGGATCTATCGTCGCAAAAGGATAATTTGCCGCTAGTGCCCCCGCATTCGTCAAAGCGTTAAAAAGCGTAGATTTTCCTACATTTGGTAGCCCCACAATTCCACATTTTAGATTGCTCATATCTATATTATATCATATTTTAGCTCAGCTTGCCGACGCCGACACTTCGTACGAGTAATCTTTAATATAATCAGTATAAGTTGTCGCAATTTCGTTTGCCGTTTTCACATCTACACTTGGGCGACTCATCTCTTTAAACATTTCGCTAGGATTTCCACCTTCCTGCATCTTCGCCTCTTGGTCTTTACGAATTGTATCCATATCTGCCTGTACTGATACTGTGCCGCCTAGCGTAGACTTTGCATAATCCATTTGCGCCGCCACTGCCGACTTTATAATGAACGCCGCCAGTACCAGATTTGCCATCATAAAGAATATTAAAGTTAATATTACCGTCCGGCCTGTCTTTCGCCGAATAGACAGCCAGCTCCTTTTTAGCCTATTTCTAAACATATTATTTCCTTTCTTTTCTCTTGTATGTTATTATATTGTACGAACCTTAAAGAAAGTTTAAAACCTTAAAATCTGATTATTTGCTAATCTTTTGCTCTGGGCATACTGTTAATACATTCGCCATTGCTGCTTTTTCTGCTTCCGTTACCCACAGACCATATTTATATTTTACGGAAATTTGCCTAGATATATATTCGCAGCGGAATTTCTTATTTGGTGGCAGCCACGTCGCCGCATCGCCATCACTTTTTTGCATATTTGCTGGGCCGTCTGCCGCAATCAAATTCATTGGGTCTGTCGCGATATTGTATCGTATTTCTTTGGGCAAATATTGCGCGCCTTTCTGCCAAGCATCAGATAGCGCTACAATATGGTCTATCTGGATATTTTTAGAAAATTCATCACGCGTAGTATAATTTCGCTCTTCGCCAGTGTATGGTTCAATAAAATGTCCCGCCACCACGTTGCAGCCTTCTAGTACTGCCGAGTCGCCTATCTCTCGCTTAATAATCCGCTGCCTCAGAGAACACCCATCCACATCCGGCCAGCCATTATAAAACTCCGTCCGCGCGTAGCCAGCCTTTGGCGCTCGGCCTTTTACTTCCAGTTTTTCCAAAATTTCTACCGCCAGAGGGGAATCATCGTCATTAGCTGATTCAGCTATTTCTGGCGACTGTATAGAAGTCACCTCAGTTTCGTAGCTTGCTGGATTTACCGCCAGCCACACTGCCGCCCCCGCTAAAAATAGCACGCCCACCAGAATTCTCCGCATCCGATACGTGATCTTCATTGTTCCTCCTTGCTTCTTCCTGGCAATTATATCATGTCGTTCAAGATAGTAAAACCTAGAGTTTTCCACATTGTGGAAAACTTAAAACAGTGTAATGGATAGTGGTCACCCTGTCAAAACGGAATGTTGTGAAAAATACTTGAATTTTTTTGAAATCTGTGCTATAATAAAGATATAGCATTATAATTCTTGTATCGGCATGTGGAGGAGTAGTAAATACTTGTGCCGGTCGTGAAATGTATATTATAAAAAGTAATAAAGGAAAAAGAAAATATGAACGAACAAGAAACTGAGCGCCGTGCTAGGCTATTAAAGATGCGTGAGGAGCGTCTGCCTGGCATCAAAAAGCAGTTTGAGGAGGCCCAAAAGCGTAATTTTAACAGTAATTTTAAACCTGGCGGCAAAGATGCCAAGCTAGTAAAAAAGGCTAAAAACCAGCCAAAGCCAGCTAAAAAGGCTAAAAAACCCGCTAAAAATCAGAAATCAGCACCTCAAAAAACCAAGGAAGATCGCCGCAAAGTGGAACTTTCGGTGTCTACACGGAAGGGTGAAATGGTCCATCACCAGCGGATGCTTTCCCAGGATGTTAATGCCCAGGCTACTCAGCACATCATCGGCATACCAGTAAATAAATCTCGTTATAATGGCTATGATGGTGCTCAGGTGACTAATGCCGAGCTAAAGAAATCTCGCCCAGATCCCGACGCTGTACGTATCATTCCAATTGGCGGTGTGGGTGAGTTTGGTATTGGTAAAAATATGACCATCATTGAATACAAAAATGAAATTATCGTCATAGATATGGGTGTATTATTTGCCAGCGATGATTATCCTGGCGTCAATTACCTAGTCCCAGACATTAAATATTTAGAAGACAATAGGGATAAAGTAAAGGCAATTCTCTTTACGCACGCCCACCTAGACCATATCGGCGCCTGCAAACATTTGCTACCAAAATTTAGTACCACAACGCCTATCTATGGTACTGATTTTACCATCGGCATGATCAAACGTCAGATGTCCGAGCTTACCGACGAGCCAGACATGAATTATATCAGCATAGATCCATTTAAGCACGAGAAGATCCAAGTTTCCGAGAATTTATCCGTAGAATTTATCCATGTTCTCCACTCTATTCCTGGCTCTACGGCAATTGTAGTGCGCACGCCAAATGGTGTCATTTACGTTTCTGGCGACTGGCGCCACGAGGAAAAGCCTTATGGTACCCAGACCGATTACGAGCGGATTGACGAAATTGTTGCCAAGGAAGGCATTACTTTGATGTTAAACGAGTCTACCAATATTGATAGTCCTGGTCATCATCCTCATTCTGAATATGATGTCGGTGAAAACATCGGTAAAGTAATGGATCATTACGCTACCGGTCGGATTATTGTGTCTAGCTTCTCCTCGCAAGTTTCACGCATAGAAAGCACCTTGCGTGAGGCAGCCGAGCGTGGTCGCAAGGTAGCTTTTGCCGGATTTTCAATGATTAACAACGTAGAAGTAGCTCTGCGTGCTAAGGCGATTAAAGTACCAAAGGATACTATCGTCAAGATGGAAGACATCATCAAGCTCCCCGACGACAAGCAGACGATTGTCTGTACTGGTTCCCAGGGCGAGCTAAATGCCGTACTCAATCGCATGGTTACTGGCCAGCATAAATATATCAAGGTGAAGCCTACGGATACGATTATCTTTTCGTCCAATCCGATTCCTGGTAACGAGCCACACGTGGTAAATACCGTGGATGGGCTACTGCGCGAAGGCGCGCAAGTCATCCAAAATGGCAAGACTCACCTTACCAATATTGGCCCATTGCATCTTTCCGGGCATGCTTATTACGAGGATCATGTAGATTTTGTCACGCGCCTTCAGCCAAAAAACTACATGCCTTATCACGGCGAATTCTTCATGTTGCAGCACAACGCCGAGATGGCTGAAAATGTAATTGGCATTCCACACGAACAGATTATTATCTCTGACGATGGCGATATTGTTGAGCTTGGCACAGACCATAAAATTAGAAAAAATGGCCGGATTGCGGTTGGCAATAAACTATACGATGATGCCGATCAAAACGTTCACGAGGCCGTAGTGAAAGACCGTATTCATATTTCTCGTGAAGGCATCTTTGTGGTAGTACTGACACTTTCCAAAAAGACTGGCCGCCTGGTAAAGACACCAGATATTGTGTCGCGGGCGTTTATCTATTTAGATAATTCGGAGGAATTGATTGGTAAAATTCGCCACTATCTCCGTACCAAGACCGACAAAGTCGGCCGCGACGACCCAGATCTTAAAGCCACTAAAGAGGAAATCAAGGAAGATGTTTCTCGTATCCTCTTTGATGCTACCGGCCACACCCCAATCGTCATTCCAGTTATCAACAAAGTCTAGTGTTTTTCTAATGCACTAATAGCCTTTTTTACTTTTTCTTTTCGTTGAGTATAATAATCCTTAGCTAGCTTTTTAATGTGGCTCGTAGAATCTTTATATAAATCATTAACAAAATTTTTTACTTTATAACTAGCAATCGTCGAAAAAACAAAATCAACAATCAGTATTACTGCAGAAACTATCGCCAATGTTGCCAGCCAAGCATTGTCTAGTCCACCGACAATATTACCTACTACCGGCTGGGTCATATAAACTATCACCATCCCACCTATACCAAAAAGCAAGGAATTTTTCAGGCAAATGCGTCCGTTTAAATTGTAAGGCATTTTTGAATAATCCCACCAGCGCATATTAAAAATTTTTTCCATCAGGAAGCTAGTAATATATTCTAGCGTAGTACAGACAAACATAGATATAAAATAGGTAAAAATTGGATTCATTGACACCTCCTTTGTAGCGGCAATAATGATTATTGCTCCTAGGCCATAAATCGGGCAGTATGGCCCAAACAAAAAGCCCCTATTTTCAAAGGCCTTCTTTGGGTTGGTTAGATGTGTCAGCTCTAGCAAGTATCCTGCTACCGAATAAAATACATAATATAGAAACCATGTCGCCATTACTTTCCAAACTTCTGCGTCCATACCCCAATTATAGCATATTATGTTATAATATAATTATAAGCCCGGATGGCGGAATTGGTAGACGCGCTAGTTTCAGGTACTAGTGGTAGCAATACTGTGCAGGTTCAAGTCCTGTTCCGGGCACCACGTCCAATAAGGACATTTTTTTATTCACTGTGGTATAATAAAGATAACTAAGTGGAGAAACAATATGATTAAACTAGACATTCACGGCCAAGTCCCTGCCATAGATACGGCTGTCGCCAAGGCAAAGTTAGATGAGCTTAAATCAAGCGATATGGTTGGTTGGCTCACCTTGCCAACTGATTACGACCAAGACGAATTTGCACGCATTAAAGCTGCCGCCCAGAAAATCAACAGCGATTCTAAATATCTCGTTTGTATCGGTATTGGCGGTTCATATCTCGGTCACCGCGCCGTGATAGAAGCTCTAAATAAAAAATCCCCCACCAAGATTCTTTATGCTGGTAATTTCTTAAGTCCGGCTTCGTTTCAGCAGATTCTAGACGAGCTAGGCGATGCTGATTTTTCCGTTAATGTTATTTCTAAATCTGGCACTACCACCGAGCCAGCCGTTGCTTTCCGCATTTTTAAGCAAAAGTTAATTGATAAGTATGGCGAAAAAGAGGCCTATCAGCGTATTTATGCTACCACAGATAGCTCAAAGGGCGCTCTTCATGATGAGGCATCCGCTAACGGTTATGCTAGTTTTGTTGTACCAGATAATATTGGCGGTAGATATTCCGTCCTTACTGCTGTCGGTTTGTTGCCTATTGCCGCTGCTGGTGTAGATATAGACCAGCTAATGGCTGGTGCTCGCGCCGAGCAAGAGGCAGACGATGAAAGTATTTATAAATATGCCGCCCTTCGCGCCGCTCTCTTTCAGAAAGATTATGATTTGGAAGTTTTGGCCAGTTTTGAGCCACGCCTCTTCTACTTTGCCGAGTGGTGGAAACAACTTTACGGTGAGTCCGAGGGGAAGAACAGCCAAGGCATTTTTCCTGCTGCCACCATTTATACTACCGATCTCCACTCTCTTGGCCAGTATATGCAAGAGGGGCGCCGCAACATTTATGAAACGATTATTAATGTTACCGACGAATCTCCACTTATTACTGTTCCAGCCCTCAAGGAAAACCTAGACGGTCTAAAATATCTAGAAAATAAATCCCTAGCCTATATCAATCAAAACGCCCTACGCGCTACTGTTACCGCCCACAGTACCTCTATCCCTGTTGTAGAAATTACAACGGAAAAGATAGACGAATATCATCTCGGCCAGTTAATTTATTTCTTTGAGCTTTCCTGTGCTATTTCTGCTAAACTCCAAGGTGTAGATCCTTTCAATCAGCCAGGTGTAGAAGCATATAAAAACGAAATGTTCCGCCTTCTCGGCAAGCCGAACTAATAAATAAAACTAATCTTGTTAGCAAATTTTATGCTGTAAATATTACAACATAAAATTTGCTAAAACTATCATGATTGTGCTAAAATGGATAATAAGTATATTAAGGAGAGTAATATTTCAATGAGCACTAAAATTCGTCTGGAGGGGGGGGTATAAAAGCTATTTATTAACTGTTTTCACTAAAAACAGTATAGATCTTGTCCATAAACTAAACTCTCATCAATCAAATCACGTTAATCTTTTCGTCCGAGGCCTAGCTCTTGGACTATTTTCATTCCTCTTAGCCTTTGTTTCTTCTAGTCTTCTCTCTCCTACTTCCAATTCTTCCGCCACTACTTGTGAAAATAACACAGTCCCCAGCAACCCTTCCTCCATCTGTGATACTTCCACCACCGACGTAAACGTTAGTATCACTGGTGCTTGGACCGTTAGTGTATCCTCTGCTGGTACTCTCGGTCTTAATCTCACTCCTACTTCTTCTGGTGTATTAAGTACTGCTACCGATAATGTTAATATCTATACTAATACTCCTT
>JAFWMC010000039.1 GCA_017510805.1 Candidatus Saccharimonadota bacterium | reverse complement strand
GTCGTCGGTGACCTTAAAAATCTTGGTGTCACCATAATTGATTAGCCTTTCTTTCATCATTTTAGTAATAAAACGATCTAGCCCACGCCAGTAACTTTTACCATAAAGAAAAACTGGCATACGAGGCATTTTCCCCTCTTGCATCAAAACTAACGCCTCGGTAAGCTCATCCATTGTACCATAGCCGCCCGGAAAGAAAGCATACGTCTTGGAAGACATTGTTAACATTACTCGGCGGGAAAAGAAGTAGCGAAATTCCATTGTATCAGTAAGGTAAGGATTAGTGTCTTGCTCGTCTGGGAGCTGGATATTTAGACCAATAGAGCGACCACCGTATTCATAGGCGCCACGATTGGCTGCTTCCATAATTCCAGGGCCACCACCAGTAATAACAGCATGACCATTCTGAGCAAGAAGATTACCTAGCTTCCTAGCAGCTTTGTAATATTTATTATCTTCGCGGAGCCTGGCAGAACCATAAACCGTGACACCTTGCGGATAGGTGCGAATAATCTTTAAGCCGCGGCCTAAATCTAGAGCATAGCGAATGGCGCGCTCGCGGTCTGGCTCGGGGATGTTGGCAAAATCGTGAGCCATTTTTGTAATAATATCGTCAATTTTAATCTTTTCTTCCATTTTTGTTCCTTTATATCTTTTGAATTGGCATGGGATGTAGCTTTTCTTTGCCGGTGAGAATACCACGCTTTGCGCCCAATTTATTTACGACTGAAGTGGAATTAGCAGCGGCGAAAATCAGAGAGCTACGGAAAGATTTGCCAGCAGCGAAATGCGCAAGAAAACCAGCACCAAAGGCATCGCCAGCGCCAGTAGTGTCGCGGACAGGGATATCTTCATAAATCCCGAAACGATACGTATCTGTGCCATCAGTAGCAATAGCGCCCATTGAGCCGACCGTAATAATACAGGCCGGGACGTAATTAGACAAGTGCGACAATAGCTCGGCGAGGACTTGGCCAGGCACTAGCTGAGCTGCCTCCTCTTTATTAAGCAAGAGAATATCTACATCTTCTAAAAGCCCTAGTAATTTCTTTTGCTCAATAATTTCGTTTTTGCCAGGATTAAACATAATTTTGCAGCCAATAGATTTGGCTTTTTCAAAGAAGCGCAGAAGCGTATCCATGTCACCACGCAGCGAGGTGACATATAGCCAGTCTGGGTGAATTTGGTCTAAGACATTTTCGTCCAGATTATGAAATTCAGCCGAAGCGCCACGGTGAGTAAGAATAGTGCGCTCGCCAGATTTGACATCTAGCATTACTACGGAGCAGCCGGTGTTGATTCTGGGCAAAATATTGACAAATGTATTATCAATGCCCTCCCGGTCTAGGCATTCTAGCACAGCCTCGCCGGCGGAATCGCGCCCAATATTGCCGAGAAAAATAGCCTCGTGGCCATGCCGCGCAAAAGCAACGGCGGAATTGGTGCCGCCACCGCCCACTTCATAAGATAATCTATCAATATCAATTTTACTACCGATTAAAACTTTACTAAAAATTGTTTCGGCGCCAATTTTAGCGCCAACAAAATCGTCGCGGTCTATAAGGTAAATATCCTGGAGGGCAGAACCAAGCGAAACAATGCGTGCCATTTACAATACCACCCCCCTCTTATCTAAATCTTCAGATAGAGCTTTGAAGGCAGCGGCTGGATCCTCAGCCTGAGAAATGGCGCTGCCGACGTCAATAATATCAATACCGCATTGAGCCAAAGTGCGAACATTTTTAATGTTAGCTCCGCCATCCCAACCAATTTCTACATCATTTTTGATGCTTTTAATAATTGGGACTTTTTCAGTCTGCAATAAATCGGCAGTGCCACCTTGCTGGCCGAGATTGCCAGAGAAAATCAGGACGTGGTCTACTTTCTGGATTAGAGCCTGGACATTGCCTGGATAAGTTTCTTTGAGTAAGGCAATGCCAGTCTTGATGCCGGCCTGCGATAAAGCATCCAGAGTAGGATTTAAATCTTCATTGGCTTCGGCATGAAAGATACAAAGACTAGGCTTTAGCTCTAAAATCCGTGCGAGATGCTCGGACGGGCGAAGCACAAGCATATGTAAATCAATCGTTAGCCCCTCTGGCCAGCGGATAGATTGGAGCGGCAAAGTGGCGGTGGGGGTAAATTCGCCGTCGGCAACGTCTATTTGGATGCGTTTACTAAAATTAGGGTAAGTATTAAGCTCTGTCTGATAAACCTGTGGGTCATTAGTTAAAACTGCGGGGACAATACTAGCCATAAATTTCCTCCTCATCTAGCCGGCGGGTGCGGCGGATGTAACGCTCTTTTGGTAAAAAGTGGGTCGTGATAAATACGGCGACAATTTTATTGATGTCGCTAGTCTTGGTATAGTCGGCAGAAAGACACAACACATTAGCATTGTCGTGCTCGCGACCTTGTTTGGTGATTTTTTCGTCATAACCATAAATAGCACGCACACCTTTAAAACGATTGGCCTGAATGCAGACACCCTGGGCAGAGCCACAAATAAGGATGCCAAGACTATCTCTGTTTTCTCTAATAGAGCGCGCCATAAGTATGGCAGAATCATTAAAATCATCATCTGGCTGCATCGTAGCTGGACCAAGATCAATAATATCGTAGCCGAGATTAGTTCCTTTAAGCAGACCAAGCAAGCGTTGCTTTTCGGCAAAGCCACGGTGGTCTGCACTAAGGAATAATCTGGGCACGAATTAACCTTCCTTTCCAAAGTCAGCAGCAAGCTCTACTAGGCGATTAGAGTAGCCCCATTCGTTATCATACCAAGCAACGATTTTAATCATGTTGCCGCCTACTACGTCTGTAAGTGGCAAATCAACGATTGCAGAATGAGAGTTGCCCTTGAAATCTACCGATACTAGCTCGTCATGAGAAACATCTACAATGCCTTCGTAGTAAGGCTCCCTGGAAGCCTGCTCAAAAACGGCATTTAGCTCCTCTTTGGTAACGTCACGCTTTAAAATGGCGGTAATGTCGGCAATAGAAACTACTGGGGATGGCACACGAATAGATAAGCCATTAAAGCGATCTTTTAAGGTGGGGATAGTAAGAGCAGCAGCCTTGGAAGCGCCAGTAGTGGTAGGTACGATATTTTCGGCGGCAGCGCGAGCTTCCCTTAAATCTTTGGCCGGAGCGTCTTGCAAACGCTGGCTAGCGGTGTAAGAGTGGACGGTAGTCATCATGGCTTTATCAATGCCAAAACTATCTTCCAAGATACGCATAATTGGCGCGATACAGTTGGTAGTACAGGAGGCATTTGATAAAATCTCGTCATCTGGAGAAATAATTTCCTCATTGACACCTAGGACTACAGTCTTGGCACCCTCACCCTTTGCCGGAGCAGAGATGACGACTTTGCGAGCGCCAGCATCAATATGGGCGCGAGCAGCGGCTGGATCAGTAAAGAAGCCAGTAGATTCTATCACGACATCCACACCCAGATCTCGCCAAGGGAGATTTTTTGGATCTTTCTCGCTAAAAACCCTGATGCGATTACCATCAACAATGATGCTTTCATCATCATACTCTACAGTATGATTATAAGTGCCATACGAAGAATCGTGCTTTAAGAGGTGGGCTAATGTCCTTGTATCGGTAAGGTCATTTAGGGCCACCACTTCTAAATCGCGACGCTCGTAGGCAATTTTGAAAGCATTACGACCGATGCGACCGAAGCCATTAATTGCTACTTTTACCATTTTTTCCTCCTAAATCTACAATATACTTATGT
>JAFWMC010000038.1 GCA_017510805.1 Candidatus Saccharimonadota bacterium | reverse complement strand
AGTGATGGAGCTGGTTTCTACCGTGACAGTTTCGGTACTAGTGGTGATTTTGTTGTCTTTGGAGTGGCCTTGAGTTAAAATAAGGATGGCAAAGACGGCGACAGCAGTGAGAAGGACCGTAATGAGAACGATGGCGATGGTAGAAACGAGGTTGGTTTTCTTCTTTTTTGGTGGTTTGGCAAGATTAAGCTCGCTTGATTTCGTTATGTCATCTTGGGCGACGGTATCTTTGCTCGCGCCCTGCATTGTTTCTCCTATGGGGTCGCGTTCCTCGCGCCCGTCGTTAAGCTCGCTTGATTTCGTTATGCCATCTCGGGCACCGGTCGCCCCGCCCGCCGTTGCGGGGGTGCTCCCTATCGTTCGCTCCCGTTGTCGCGAAGATCCCGAGATTGGCATATCCGGAATCAAGCTATCGTCACTACCGGAAGAAAGGTCTTCTTCAATTTTTTCGGTGGTGAAGTATTGCATGACATCATCGGCGCCGTGATTAAAAGGAGATTTAGGAGCGGAAGAGACTTTTTCAGCTTTGACTTCTGTAATAGAGATAGAGACAGGTTTTTTGAAGCCGTCGGTGGTGGGCATGTGTTCTACTTTTTTAACTGGCTGTTCGCCAGGACCTTCGCCTTGCTCGCCGTATTCTGGTGCGATATGGAATTTATCTGCATCACGATTATTTTCATCGTGATTATTATTATAATCGTCATCAGGATTCATTACTGATTTAGCCTCCCTAATTTATAATGCTTATGTCTATTTTATATAACTTTTAAAATTTTTGCAAGACCTTTCCAATCTTTTAATGATAAATCGGCTGGGCGGGAGTTTTCGGATATACCTAATTTTAGCAAAGCGGTTTGGACTTCTTCCCTGTTATGTGGCAAATTTTTAATGAGCTTTTTGCGGGGATTTGAGAAGCTAGCTTTAACGAATTTTAATTCTTTTTCGGTGAGAAATGGAGGGTGAGGCTCAAAAACAACTACGGCACTGTCTACTTTGGGGGGCGGAGTAAAATATTCCCTGGGAACGGTGGAGCCAGGAAAGACATTGGCGTAGTTTTGGACAAAAATTGAGAGGTAGGTGTGTCTACCTTGCTCGGCAAGAATACGTTCGGCGACTTCTTTTTGCATTAAAAGGACGATTTTAAGGGGTGGGACTTTTGCGGTGAGGAGCTTGGTAATAATGGGCGAGGTAATATAATAAGGGATATTGCCGGCAACGACATATGGCTCGCCAATCTGGGAAAGGTCAAAATTGAGAAAATCGGCATTGACTACCTTTAAATCTTTGCCGGGGAACGATTTTGGCAGATTTTTGGCTAAATTTTCATCAAATTCAATAGCCCAGACACGCGGAAAGCGCCGAAGCAAAGCAGAAGTAAGCGTACCAAGGCCTGGGCCTATTTCTAAGCATAAGGGCCTTAGAGAGCCTCTGGTGACCTCTGAAGGAGTATTTTGAGGGGGCAAATTGGCTTTTTGGGCGCAAAAGTTGCTGTCTGGGACGGCTAAATCAGCAATTTCATCTAAAATTTCCCGGTCTTTTAACCAATGTTGACCGAGAGATTTGTTGTTTTTCATATTAGTAGTTCCCGTGGGCGTCCCAGTAAGCTTTGGCGCCTTGCCAGCCGCCGTAGCGGCCATTAACGTAGGAAATCATCCAGCGGATTTGTGTGACAGGATTGGTGCGCCAATCGCTACCGGCGGAAGCCATTTTAGTACCAGGGAGAGCCTGAGGGATGCCATAGGCGCCGGAATAGGCATTTTCGGCACTGACACGACAGCCAGATTCACGATAGATAATCCAGAGAGCGACATATAAATCTCCCTCGGAAACGCCAGCTTCTCTAGCCCAACCAGCACAGGTTTCCCATTCTGGAGGAACAGGCTGCTTGGAGCCCTGCAAAGTAACACGGCTAACTGGCTCTTTGGTGACTTCTTCGCTGATTAATTCGCGAGAGACCTCTTTACCATCAACAAAATTGACTTGATATTTAGCAACTTTACGACCATCTTCGCCGGGGCGGTCTACCTTTTCTTGGCCAGCATCAAGGGTGGAATCTTTTTTAACTTCTTCGCCATAAGGGATAGTGCTTTCTACTGTGACGGTCTGCCCGCCGTTGCGGGTGATAGTATAAATAGAAGAAGCACCAGTTTCTATCAGGGTAGAAGCGCTGGTGGAAAGATCAATTTTGTCGCCATCATAGACGGTAAAGCCAGCCTGGCGAGCAATTTCCCGGCCATCGTAGCTAGCCGTCATGACGAGCTTTTTGGTGATACCATCTACTACTAAAACTGGGCGGGCACGGTAGATATTGATATGGAAATTGTCTGCGTTAATAGTGGAGTCTGCGGCTGGATCAATGATATCTGTATCGCTTATGAAAATATTAGCACGAGAAATAGCATCCTGCACGGTGGCAGCGTCCGTCTTGATGGTGAGCTGCTGACCATCATCGTGGATAGTAACAAAATGACTATCGGACACCTCTTGGATGGGGTCTTCATCTGCAAAAGTATCGGCGCGCGCATATGAAAGCGAGCCAATGCTGATAGCCATACCTAAAATGAATGCATTAAATAGGTAAATAAATTTTACACTCACGTTTATAATTATACTATAGCTTTATGATTTTGAAAAGAGGCTAATTCTGGAGAAGCTTGGCAAATTTAGCACGAATACCGGAATCGTCTGGGCTGCCGGCAAGGGTATCCAGAGCGACGCGAAGTAAGCCAAAAGCAGTAATGTAGGAAAAATCTAGCTCGGTTTCGGTGGCATTATTGATGCCAGGGATATCTTCGTCGTCAACGAGGTGAACAGTGGGGCGACGAGAGAAAGGCAAATCTTCGTACCAATCGGAAGTAGCGAGCTGCTCCTGCAAAGCGGAAAGCCCAGCGCCACCACCACAAAGCAAGATACGATTGGGGAAAGATTCCATAACTTCGGTAAAATCCTCTAGAGCGATAGCTACGCCAGAGAGCCAAACTGTAAGATTAGCATCAATGGCAAGTTCTATGCGGTCTTTGGTGTCAATAGATAATTTTTCGTTGTCTAGATTGACTTTGTAATTTTCGGCGGTGTCAAAATCTACACCGAGTTTAGTGGCGATTTGGTGAGTGAAAGAGCGGCCGCCAATACCAAACATCTTGGTACCTTCCACGCCACCGTCATCAACAATGGCGATGTCGGTGGTGCCGCCGCCAATATCCATGACGATAGCGGAAAAATTAGAATCTAAATCATCGCCAAGGCAAGCCCGGCAAACAGCAAAGGGCTCAACTGCTACTGCGAGTAAATCTAGGGACAGCTCGGCACAGACCTTTTCAATGGCGGAGATGTGGACTAGGGGTGCAAACGCAGTGTAGAATTGAATGGTAAGATCGGAGCCTTTAAAGCCGATAGGATTGGAGACTTTATAGCCGTCTATTTGAAGAGAAACAATAGCGGAATTGATAAGGCGGACTTCAACGTCGTCATTATTGGTTTCTATGGCGACTTCTTTTTTAGCCTTTTCGCCAGCACGATCCTGGACACGCTTGATAATGGCGGACATTTCTTGCTCGGTGATGGGCTTGTTGCCGTTTTTACGACGGTAACGAACAGTATTGGTGTTGCCCTTGATTAATTCCCCGGCAATACCAACTACAGCTAATTTGGCGGTGATATTGGCCTGGACCTCGGCCTGAGATAAAGCCTTTTCACAAGTGGAAACTACTCCGCCAATGTCGGCGATGGCGCCGTCGTACATATTGCCAGAGCCTTGGTGTGCCCGGCCAACGCCAGTAATTTCTAGTGTGCCGTCTTTAGCTTGCTTAGCAATGAGGACTTTAACAAATTCTGTACCAATATCTAGCGCAACGATGTAATCATCGGCAGACTCCGAAGGGATGGGTTTCTGAAGTTTTGGCATTTTTTTGGATATAATGCTCATATTTATATTATAGCACACCTTTTAGATTTTATAAAAATATGCTATAATATAAGAAGTACCTTACAGGCATTTTTAGGGAGGAATAGTATGTACAAAGTTTTTGATTTGACTGGAATGATGCAGGAGTACAAAGATGTGACTGATTTGGTGGCCGACATCAGGCCTGATGAACCGTCAAAAATTACAGGTGACTGCCGTCTTAGAGAGATGAAGATTGAGTCGTGTTCGCCTGACGAAGACGAACGGCTGGTGATCGTGCTATTGCCGAGGATGTGTACTAAGCATACCTTGTACGGTTGCTACGAAGTCCATAGTTTGACTATGTGGCATCCGAGCAAGGAAGCAATGTGCGTAATGTTCGTGTTAAAGATGGAAAAGGATGGGGCTTTTGCGGCATTTAATCAGGCGGATAGCGTTTTCAAGACGGAGTTACATTGCTTTACTTGGGATGGTAAAGAACAGATTTTCAGCTCAAATGATGAGCTGAGCCTAAAAATGTTGGGCTATGTTGATACCTCGGACTGAACCGAGGTATTTTTATGATACAATGATTATATGAAAGTATTATGGACAGATGGTAGCGCCTCGCCAAACCCTGGGCCAGGTGGCTGGGCAGTAATAGAAAATGGCAAGCCTGTGCGACTAGGCAGAAAAGATAACACAACAAATATCGTAATGGAAGGCTGTGCATTGATTGCTGCAATAGAATATGCTGGGGAAGAGGGCTGCGAAATACATAGTGATTCCCAATTTTGGATAAATGTGTTGACAAAGTGGGCAGATAACTGGCGGAAAGTAGATTCAAATGGCAATGTAGTTTGGAAAAAGAAAGGTGGAGCAATTCAAAACTTGGAGCTAGTGAAACAACTTTATTATTTATATCACAAATATCCGGTGAAGTTGGAATTTGTTTATGGGCATAACGGGACAGAGATGAACGAGTTGGCAGACGAGTGGGCGAATAGGGCTAGAGAGGGTAAGGTTTTATCTCTGCAAGATGCCTAGATTTTATAGTATATTTTACTATCTAGCAACACAGCGAATTGTATCTCCCATACTTTTACGGGCAACTTGTTGTGGATAAAGAGCGGAGGAATTATAGGCAAAATCATAAACTTTAGTCTCATCAGCAGAGTAAGGTGTATTGGTCCAAAATCTGCCAGCGCCACCTTGAGAAGCTTCGTATGGTGGAGCAATTTCGTGCCAATTGCCATAATATAGGGTAATACCAAGCGTAGAGTTAGCGAGTAGTTGCGAACCAGTAGTAATAGAATAGGCACTAAGAAGTTTTGCCAAAGTTTTATTTATGCTTTTATTACCAGTATTAGGCAAGGTCCATCCTTTTGGACAAATACTTCTATCCTGTTGTACTGTCGTATTACAAGTACTCGCTAAGGCCGCACTGCTACACCAGTTGTAATATACTTGATTCGTATATCCCGAGTTAGTAGCCCTGTGTATATAAGCTGTAAGCGTATCATTTGAAGTCCAGTTACTTGTATTTGGTATAGTAAAACTCCCACTCGGTATATCAGTATCGATATAACTCACCGTTCTGTTATAGAGATTAAGATTGTCTGTCATCCAGCAATTGTTATCTTTTGCCTTAATAATGCCATAGTTGGCTGGAGTGGTGGTATTGTAACTTCCTCTAGTATCT
>JAFWMC010000003.1 GCA_017510805.1 Candidatus Saccharimonadota bacterium | reverse complement strand
AGGAGGGATCAATTGATATGGCGGAAGTATTAGAAGTAAAGCTAAACATATTTGACATAGAAAAGGCTAGCAAGAATGAGATTGCTAGCGTAGCGGAAAGATTAACAAAATGTGTTATATTCAAGCAGGATAATGGCTGCTTTGATTTTACTCTGATTTGGTGTATACTAGTGCGCATCGGTGCCTCCGTTAATTATTTTTTGTGGTACCGGTGGCTTAAGTGCTCTTTCGGTACCATAAGGTGGAATACTTCCGCATTACGCAACCTGCATAGCAAGAGCACTAGCTTCAGTTCTTATGGTACCGAAACAATACTTTTGCTATGCGGCTTTTTGATTGCCAAATAATATCTTAAAAAACGATTGCGTTTTGTTTACGAAAGTATTCCACTTATTATTATAACTAACTATCGGCACTAAATCAAGGCTTAAAATGTACTAAATGATATGTTTAGCTATATCTTGTAAAGAGTTTATTGTTATATGGTATAATTGAGGTATGAACGCGTCTACGGTTATCTCTAAAATTTATCAGAAATATGCGCCGAAAATGGCTAAAATCGGGGTGCATTTAGATATAGATATTCCAGACCCAACGGTAAAAATTGCAAAACCGTCACAAATTACCAAAATAACAGAGGCGTATCTGGATTATTGCGAGAAACATCCAGAGAAGGCGAATATTACTTTGGTAATTAACAGGGGTAAATATTACATAAAAGACGACACGCGTCTCGTAAAAACAGATGAGCGGGCGATGTTTGAGACTTTGGCACTGACTTCTCATATAGAGGTAAATATTCGCGCAAGATTAGGGTTTGGTACGACGATTTCGGTACCTCTGGAATAATTCCCTACCCCTGTAAAATGACATATTGCTATTGCTTTTTTTGATAAAATGTGCTATAATAGGGTTATAGAGTATTAGAGTAAAAGGGAGTTTATGATACTTTATAAGAAACATCAGAATGAATTCTTAATGCCAGTATTTATGGGTGTCTTTATGGTGCTATTGAATTTGGTGCCATTTACTGCCTATCTCAATACAAAATCTACTAATACAGATAGTTTGCCTAGTGTGAATGCTAGCCAAAATATTGAAAAAATAGCTTTGCCAGATAAAACTGAGGTCAATAAAATTGATGTGCCTACGTTAGGCGGTGTATCTAGTAACTATACCGTTAATACTACTAAACAGAAAAGTGTGCAAAATGTCTCAGTCTGTGCTAATACACCGACTCCTGGATACAACCAGATTAGTGTTTGTGGTCGTGTAATTTCGTTATATTATAGCGATAACTATGCGAATGATTCGCCAGTGGCTGGAATGGCAGTAAAATATACTGTAAGCAATTTTATCTATGGTCATAATAGCTATGATGTGTTTGGTGGGCTACATAGTGTATTGCAGCCAGGCGACCCAATTATAGTCAATATGAATGGCATAACAGAAACGTATTATTTTAATAGTTACTGGCTGAATACGACTACTAATGGCAAAGGCCAGCCAATAGTAGACCCAAAGATTAGACAGCCCAATGGTAGTGGCAGTTTAGGTATCATGACTTGTGCGCCGTGGGTGACGAATGGTGCGAACGACACCTCTAGATTTGATTTCTTGTTTACAAAATAATAATAAAAAGTTTACCTAAAATCTTCATGCTTGTGTTATAATAAAAATATAAGTATGAGAGGTTTGAAGAAACAGTGGTTTAATCCGTTTTTGTGGAGCAAAAGGCAGATAAAAGTTGCCCTGGCAGTGTTTTATATGATTGCTATACCCGCGTTTATTATTGTGGGGCTGCAGCCGGCACAAGCGGTGGATGTAGATGGTTTGCCAAGTCTAAGTATCCCAACGGTGGGAATTGATACGCCGGTGGCGGAGTCTACTTTAGATGGTAAACAGCTATCGGTGCCAGATAGGATTGCGGCAGCATATTCTACAGACCCTAGTAAATTGTTCCTAATGGGGCACTCTGCGACTGTGTTTAAAACCCTGAAAAATATTAGAAAAGGCGATGAGGTTTATTATAACGGCAATACTTATGTTGTGTCAGATATAACAACAAAGCCAAAGTCGGAAATTAGTATGAAAGAGATTTTGGCGCCGGCAGAGCAAGAAACGGTGATTATTATGACTTGTGCGGGGAGGTCTCTTGGGGCAAATGATTATACACATCGGCTAATCGTGACGGCAGAGCGGAAACTATAATCTAGACTCCGGGACTAAAGGCTTTAAGCCGGCGACGATGGTCTTTATAATGGGGGTCGTGGCTTTTGACTTCGGCCCAGAAAGCGGGGGAATGATCCATATGGTTAAGATGAGCAAGCTCGTGGAGCAAAACGTAATCTTGGAGAGGTTTTGGGACCTGCATGAGCCCGATATTTAAAGAAATGGTACGATTAGATGAGCAGCTACCCCAGCGGGTGCTGGCATGGGAGAAACGGACTCGACTGTATTGGTAGCCATAACGTTTGGCAAAGTATTCTAGCCGATAAGGAAGATATTCTTTGGCTTTTTTCGTGAGAATTTTTTTCTTAGCATCGCGAGCACGCTGGGTGGCAGGATCTTTGACGGGAAGTTTTTCGCGGATAAGTTCGCGGTTGGCATTAAGGAATCTTTTAGCGAGAAAATTGTTAGTGTATTTTGGGACAGACATCTGTAAACGTCCGGAGGTAGAAACAGAAAATTTGATGCCGGAAGAAAGGGCATTTTTGCGCACCAAAACTTCACCGAATTCTTTGTCTACGATAACCATGAGTTGCCCTTCAGGCTAGCTGTGATAGTACGTGAGTTAACTGAGTAGTAAAGGTATGCTTACCAGAGAGGACGATAGGATTTTCTGCTTCGGAGGGAGCTTCCATTTCTTTCATGCGTTCGTCGTATTCGGTCTTCGCCTTGGAAACGGAACGTAGCTTATTCTTGAGGCGAGTTTTGATGGTATTGATATCTGTCTGAATCCAGACGAGGGACGGATTATAACCAGATTTTTTAAAGATATTTCTGATGATGTCTCTTTCTGCTTCTGTATTGAGAGCGCCTTCAATGATGACGTTTTGGTGGGTCTTAGAGATGAGATCGAGAATTTTGAGGGTGGTTTCTCTGTCAAAACCATATTCTTTCTCAATTTCGTTGATATTATAGAATGGAGCGTTAAACTTGTCTGAAAATTTTTCAGCAAAGGTAGTCTTGCCACTACAGGGGGCTCCGAATACTAAGATAGCTCTAGGTTGCGCTTTTTTACCTTCCATATAAATCTATTATAACATAGTTTATTTAGTTTTTGAAACATTTTTGAAATGATTTTCCTTGGAACTGTTGGAAATAAGGACTTGCGAAGGGTAATAGAAAGCCCAAGCGAGATAATTGGCGGGAGCAAAGAAAGATATCGGTAAGTCGCCGATGGATGAAAAGTAGGAAATGCCGACGTTAATGTCGCAACATAGAAATAAGCTGAAGCCAATGAGCGCGCAAAGGGCAGGAGTGGATTTTTCGGATTTATTCCAGATGATAGATTCTATGACGTTATAAATTAAGGTGCAGAGATAGACACCAGCCAAAGGATAACGTGGATCTAGATGTTCAAATAGACCAAATATAACGACTAGACCAATGATGATAAGGTAGACAATAAATGCTTTTGGATTAAAATGAAAGGAATTGAGTCTGGCAAGGTGGAAAAATTGGGCAATACAAAAAACAAATACGCCTAGCGTAGCAGTGTGATCAAAAACAAGGATAGTGTCTGCAAGTAAAGTAAAACCAAATGCGATTTGTAGAAGGTAATCTTTTGGCCATTTTTTGCAGGCATAAACTAGACAGAGGACAATACCGAGATATTTGATAATAGTAACTGGCAAGGAGCCGTTAATGATGATATCTAGAATTAAAAATGAGGAATAAATGGCGACCCAAGTGATAAGCCAGTATTTATTAACGGTCTTTAGGTATGCAAATAGTTTACGCATATATAATATCTATTTTAACACAAAAATGGCAGGGGCGGCAGGACTTGAACCCACGACACGCGGTTTTGGAGACCGCTGCTCTACCAACTGAGCTACGCCCCTGTATGAATCTATTATAGCATATTTTATCTTTGTAAAATAGTGTGCGGTGGCATAATGCCGCGGATCAAGAAGCCATCGGTGTCTATTTCAAATTTTTTGGATTGGTCAGAGATGTTCATTAGAACGATGCGAATGTTGCCATCGTAGACGCCGGCAGCGGCGAGCAGATGCTCTTCATCTAGAGTCTTGACGATGCGAGTGCCAGGCGGGAAGGCGCGCGAGATAATTTTGAGATATTCGTAAATGGGCGTTTTGATAAAATCATCTCTGTTTTCATTGAGAATGATTGGGGATTTTACGGGATTTTTAGCCCAAGTGGGGCCGCCGGTGCTATCTAGTAATAGATTCCAGTCAAGGTAGGCATTGACTCCGGCATTGATACAACTGATGATATCTTTTATGTAATATTCGGCAGCACCTTGCCAGGAGCCTTCAAAAGCGGCACAGGTTTCGCTACCGAGCATGAGTGATTTAGGGTATTTTTGATGTACAAGGCGCATTTGTTCGGTATAAACCCCAGTATAATTATGAAAAGCAATGCCGGCGACTTTATCGGATAATAGCTCGGTAGCGACTTTATAGAGCTTTTCCCTGTTATGGTCCCAGACGACGATTTCTGTTTGGCTGTTTTTTAGAGCGGGTAAAAGATAATTATAGATAAATTTTTGTTGCTCCTTGAGAGTCCAGACGCAGGATTCCCATCTTTGGGAAGCTTCTGGCTCATTTTGCATGGAGAGAAAGTCAATTTGAAAACCTTCTTTTTGATAGGCCTCACAAAATAAATGTAGGTATTCGGCGTAAACTTTATAATATTTATGTTTGATTTTGCCGCCGATGAGGCTTTTATTGTCTTTCATAAAGCTTGGTGGAGACCAAGGTGAGGCGAGTAGATTTAATTTTTTAATAGCATAAATATCTCTGAGCAAAGGTAGAATATATTGGCGGTCGTGTTCAATAGAAAAATCTTCTAGCTTTGAATCGGAAACGTATTCGTAGGGAGCAAGGCAGAAATCATTGCTGCCGATAGCAACTCGGCCCCAAGCATAATTGGCATCTTGGTAGTAAGCTTTAAGAAAGGCTTTTTTGCGAGCAGCTGGTAATAATGAATAGTTGTAGGCGCTAGCTTCGGTAATTGCGCCACCAAAACCCGCCCACACAGAAATTACTTCTTTGGGGCGGACAAATATCACCGGATTCTGCTCTGTTTAGCCTTGCTTATACGATATTCTATGTCGCGGATGACATTCATATAATACATAAAAGCGTCATAGGGAGAATCGTAGGCGGAGAAGTAGGCGTGAACGTCGCCGTCGTTCCAATATTTGGTGCACATATAGTAGGCGTGGTCTGAAGTAGTAAGGCGCTTAAAATCCTCAATGATGCGGGCATCATTAGTGGCGTAGACGGATTTTTTAAGATTGTATAATGTTTCCAAAGCTTCGTGCTGCATGGAATTGCCCATCCAGGCGGAGAGATCGCGCTCGGTGTCGGCCCAGGTGACGGTCTGAGGCATGGAAATTTCGTCTACGGGCGGCTCAATGTCGCAAGCTTCGGAAACGGTGACGAATTTATTGTCGTATTCCTTTAGCCAGCTGTAAATTAGGTGATCCATAAAATGGAAAATGCCAGTGTCAGCCCATTGGTGCTCGCCAAATGTTTCAAAATCCATGAAAAGATTAATTAAGTTGCCTCGTAAAGAATCCATATTAAGCCAATCCTGGTATTTTTCAACGGTGAGTGGCCACTCTTTCCAGTGGCGATTAGAAAATCTAAAGGCAATATCGTCAGAAAGACGGTAGTTTTTAAGGAGAAGTCTGGCATTTTTGGCGCCAAGTGGGCGATAGACGTGATTGGGGCTGCGCCAGCCGAGGACTTTGTCCCAACCTTCGGCGAGAACACCTTTGAAGCCAAAATCGTCAGCCCACTTACCAATTTCGTCATTATAAGATAGCTCGGTATTGCGGAAGACCCTAGGGGTGACGCCGAATAGCTCTTTAATTTTGTGCATGTGCTGCTTGACTTGGTCTTCAAATTCTTGTTGGTCGTAAAAGAAAGCAAGTGAATGATAGTATGTTTCGGCAACAATTTCTACCCTCTTAGAAGCAACAAGACGCTGAAGCTGCTCTATGAGGGATGGATCCCACTCGCGGGCTTGATCTAGCCAAGTGCCAGTAATAGATAATGAAACTTTAAAGCCTGGGTATTTTTCAAGACTGCGTTCTAGTAAGTCTAAGGTAGGATGGTAGGATTTTTCGGCGACCTTTTCAAAGATACGCTGATTGCTTTGCTTGTCGTAATAGTCACAATCCCAATAATTACGATCTCTTGAAACTTCAAAAATGCTGTACCTCTTGTAGCGGTATGGCTGGTGCATATGTAGATACAGACAGATGGCTCTCAAACTTACCTCCTAGTACACATTCCGTTTATAGTTTCTCATTTCATTATATACCCGTAGGCATTTTTTCGCAACATCTTGCCAGGAAATTCTGGTATATTCTTGAAGAATGCGCTCTTTCAAAGTCTGCTGGAGGGCTTTGCTTTTTGCGATAGCGACAATTTCGTCGGCAAGCTTGTCTTCGTCCCAGAAATCGTAGGACATGACATCGCGTAAAACTTCGGCAACGCCAGATTGCTTGGTGAGAATGAGGACATTGCCGTGATGGGCAGCTTCTAGGGCGGTGAGGCCAAATGGCTCGGATACGCTAGACATCACAAATATATCAGAAAGACTATAAATATCCCGTAATCTTTTGCCGCGGACGAATCCGGTAAAAATAACATTGCTAGAGATGCGATAATCAGCGGCTTGGCGCATTAATTCGTGCTTTTGTTCGCCATCGCCGGCAAACACGAAGATTAATTTCTTTTCTTTTTCTAGGGCGCGGGTGGCAGCACGCATCATATGGGAAAGACCTTTTTGAATGGTGAATCTACCGACAGTAGAAACTATGGTGTAGCCTTGATCTTTTAGCCCTTCTAAGTATTTATATTGTTCGCCTTGGTATTCGTAGCTATCTTTGAGAAAACCTTCGTCAAGAGAATTATAGACGACGTCAATTTTATCTAGGGGGATGTCGTATTTTTCGTGGATTTGGCGCTTGGTGGCCTCAGATACAGCGAAGATTTTATCGGCCCAAAGGAGGCCTTGGCGCTCTATTTCGTGGACTAAAGGATTGCCTCCATGCATACCGGAACGGTCGTATTCGGTGGCGTGGACATGGGCAATAAGGGGGATGCCGTAATTTTTCTTGGCAAGAACGCCAGCCTCAAAGGTGAGCCAATCGTGAGCATGGACGACATCTGGCTTGTATTCCATAAGGTAGCGATTAACAAATTCACAGTAATTATGCTGGACCTCGCGGATAGAGTACATTTTGTTGCTATCTTTGCTTTCAATGATGGCGTCGTGGACACGGTCGCTATCGTAGGCGCCACCACCACCATAGCGAAAAAGTGGGTCAATATGCATGGCGGAAAGAACATGCATGTATTTGATGGCGCTATGATCTGCTTCGTATGGCACAACAAAATCAATATCTGCACCCTGATTAGCTAATGCGTGGGACAGATTAAGACAGGCTACCCCTAGACCTCCACTATTGTGAGGCGGTAGTTCCCAACCTAACATTAGTATTTTCATCAATATCTATTATACCATAGATTGGTCTTTTTTAGCATAAAAAGAATAAAAAACCGCCCCTTTTTGATGATGGGGCGACTTTTTAGCGTTTCTTTTCCTTAACTTCGTTACGACCGAGGTTTTTCTTGGTTTCGGTGAAAACGACGTGTTTTCTAAGGATAGGGTCATACTTCTTGAGAGATAATTTATCAGGGGTATTCATAGTATTTTTCTTGGTGTAATACTGACGAATACCAGATTCTTCAGAAACTAGACCGACTAATTTACGCTTGGTATTACTCTTTTTTGCCATATTAATTCTATTATATCAAATTTTTGTAAAAATGTAAATAGATAAAAAAATGGAGCCGCGAGTACTTTAGAGTGTGGAGCCGGCGAGTACTTTGTACTCTTGCTCCACTCGGAAAAACAAAATACGAGAGCAAGCTCTCGATTTTGGTTTTCTCTCGTGGAGCCGCGAGTCGGACTTGAACCGACGACCTGCCGCTTACAAGGCGGCTGCTCTACCAACTGAGCTATCACGGCGGAATTGTAAAATAAGGT
>JAFWMC010000037.1 GCA_017510805.1 Candidatus Saccharimonadota bacterium | reverse complement strand
TCTAAGGGATTTTGACTATCTTAAAGTATGTGAAAAATAGACGATTTTATCTAATCTACAACTAAAGGGTTGAATAGCTATGATTTTTGTGATATAATGGTATTTGTTACTCTGAAATTTGCATAAGGGAAAGGGGGAAGCTGATTTTGCGAGTAGTTCTTTATGAATTTGCGGCAGTTATCTACGTGTCAATAGTACTGGTAGCTGAAGGCATTACGGATAATGTACCGCAGCGCAAAATGGCTAGACGAAGCTCGGATCTCGGATACTTACCAGGAATGAGATTCTGTAGCGGCTTTGTTTAGCTAGTTAGAGTATGTTCAGCCATGACAAATAATCTTCGAGAATGAAATATACTCTCTTATATCCCCGCTTTGTGCGGGGATTTTTCTATGCCATAAATAGAAAGTAAAAAGTAGCCCAGCGAGGGGCTACTCTTTTTGGTTATAACAATTAGCTAATCTAAATTTTGAATTGGGGATAGTTTTTCAAGATTGGTAGTTTGTCCGAGCGAAGCGCTATCTTGATAGAGCGAGCGAGGAAAACTGCCAAGATTGGAAAATTTAAGCCAATTCAACTGTGGCACCGGCTTCTTCTAGGGCCTTCTTCATTGCCTCGGCGTCGTCTTTAGCGACTTTCTCTTTGACAGTAGCAGGAGCACCGTCAACGATGGCTTTAGCTTCGCCAAGACCTAGGCCAGTAGCCTCTTTCACAGCCTTGATGACTGCGATCTTCTGGGCGCCGGCATCCTTGAGGACGACGTCGTACTCAGACTTTTCTTCGGCACCAGCGTCACCGCCATCGGCGCCAGCGGCAGGACCAGCAACAGCTACAGCGGCAGCAGCTGGCTCAATGCCATATTCATCTTTGAGGACATTCTTGAGTTCGTTGACTTCAAGAACGGTAAGTTTAGTTAGCTCTTCAGCTAATTTTTTAATATCAGCCATTTTTAATTCCTTTCTAAGCACGGAGTTGAGATTTTATTCTATTCACGAAACGCCTACGTTTTCCAAAATGTAAAGCCCTAAAGAGCATTGACATTTTGGAAAGCCTACGGGATACTGTTTCTTAGAATAGAATAAAATCTTCCTCCTTGTTGAATATTAATTAAAGTTTATTGGTATAGTTGCAAATTTAACTAAGCTGCGTGGGCTTCCAAGCCAGAGACGATACCAGATAGGCCGCCGGAGAGGGCGGAAATGGAATCGGTAACTGGGGAAAGAAGCTGTGCCACCACCTGGGCGATGAGTTCGTTTTTGCTTGGCAAAGCGGCAAGGGAGTTGACCTCATCCTTGGAGAGGTTGGCACCAGTGTCGCTAAAGCCACCAACGATTTCTAAGGCCTCGTGAGTCTTGGCGAAGTTTGCCAAGACTTTGGCAGGGGCGACTTCGTCTTCGCTAGAAACTGCATAGAGTAGCTGGCCGGTGAGGCCGGTGGTGTCTGTGTCTTTGTAGACGGCGATTTCGCCCATGGCTACGCGGACTAAACGGTTTTTAACGACCTTAATTTTGACACCAGCTTCGCGAGCGTTTTTGCGAAGATCTTGCATTTCGGCTACGGTCAGACCTTGATATTTGGCATAGGTGACCATTTTGCTGCCTTCTAGAAGCTCGGTTAAATCAGCAACCAATTGATTCTTTTTATCCTTTGAAATTGCCATATGATAAAAATCCTGTTTAATTGGTTTACTTTTTGACTTGATCAGCTAATTGTTAAATATCGTCACCAATCAACTCATTATAAGAATTGCCTCGGCGACATTATTAAGGTGATTTTTGAAACACCCGTCGCTGTCTTTGGTAACTGTCCCTATTATAGCACAGATATGTTATAATGTAAATATATGATAAGAATTATTGCTGGGGGTAAAAAGAGTGCGGATTGGGTGGCGGAGGCATGTTTTGAGTATGAAAAAAGGCTACGAAAGCCATTTGATGTGGTCTGGGAGGTGTATGATGAGGGGAAATTGGCAAAATATTTGGAAAAGTGGCCGTTTGGGGCGGATCAAGTAGTGATTGTGGCGGATGAGCGCGGTAAAAATATTAGCTCGCCAGAGCTTTCCGATAAGCTGCAGAAGATTTTTAATTCTGGCTGTGAAGTGGTGATTATAATTGGAGGGGCTTATGGGGTGTCTGATGAAGCGCGAGAGAGGGCGGATTTTATCTGGAGCTTTTCGCGGCTGGTGTTTCCACATATGTTGATGCGGGTGATGATGACAGAGCAGATTTACCGGGCACAAGAGATATCCAGGGGTGGAAAATATCATCACGAATAGGTAGTAAGTATTGTATTTTTAGGTAATTTGTGATATAATAAGAAGATAGTAGCAAAACATAGATTAGAGGAGGGGAAATTTATGTTAAGAAGAACACTAAATGACATTGGTCATATGATGGCCGATGTGTACCTTAAAACGACTGGCGAAGCGGTAGTGTGTACGCTACCAGCGCCGATGTATGGGTTTGATGACGAGGAGGCCGACGTTTTGGCCTCTGACGACGATGAGGTTGTAAGCATTATGTTTTCCAACAAGGGAAAATTTAAGCAAATCGGCTTCAAGGGGCAGTGGTATGAGCCGATTGTAGTTCCGAGAAGATCGGACTTTGACATGGTGTTTTCT
>JAFWMC010000036.1 GCA_017510805.1 Candidatus Saccharimonadota bacterium | reverse complement strand
TGGTCACAAGCTTCCAGTCCGCGTTAAAATTGTAAAGAGAGAGGAATTCTAAAATGGCAAAAACACTTCAAGGAATAGTCACTTCCGACAAGCGTGATAAGACCATTACCGTTTCTATCACTTCTCGGGAAACTCACCCCCTCTATCGCAAGCAGTATTCACACACCCGTAAATACACCGCTGACGATCCTAAAAATGAGGCTAAAATGGGTGATAAAGTAGAAATTGAGCCATGCCGCCCAATTTCCAAGACAAAATCCTACAAATTAGTCAAAATCGTTGAACGTTCCCACGGTACAGTCCAACTAAAAGATAATATCACAGAGGTTGCACAAGAAGAAAAGGTCGGTGCAGACCAAATTGCTCGCGAAGCAGAAAGCGAGGAGGAGTAAACATGTTACAAGAGGAAACTAGATTAAAAGTTGCTGATAACAGTGGCGCCAAAGAGCTCGGCGTAATCCGGGTCCTCGGTGGCACTCGCGCTCGTTACGCTCGGGTCGGTGACATCGTCACTGCCAGTGTCAAGGAAGCTTCCCCTACCGGCAACGTTAAAAAGAAGGCTGTCGTTCGCGCCGTTATCGTCCGTACTCGCGGGCAGATTCGTCGCCCAGATGGCTCCACTATCCGTTTTGACGACAATGCCGCCGTTCTCGTTAACGACGACAAGACTCCAAAAGGTACGCGTGTTTTCGGGCCAGTCCCCCGCGAGCTTCGCGACCTCGGCTTTGCCAAAATTATCAGCTTAGCACCGGAGGTACTCTAATATGGCACAGAATTTAAAAACTGGCGATAAAGTAATAGTCATTTCCGGAGCGAACAAAGGTAAATCCGGCAAAATCGTCAAGATGGACAAGAAGAATAACAAAGCCTGCGTTGAAGGTCTCGGTATTCGTGAGCGTCACATTGCCAAGAGTTATCTCAATCCGGCTGGCGGAAAGAAAGATATCCACGTCGGTATCCACCTTTCCAACCTACGAAAGGAGGGTGAAAAATAATGGCTGAAGCAAAATACACCCCAAGATTAAAAGAACTATACACTAAAGAAGGTATCAAAAAGCTAGAAAAAGAGCTAGGTCTTGACAATGTCAACCAAGTTCCAAAGCTAGAAAAAGTTGTTGTCTCCTGTGGCGTCGGTAAAAAGCGTGAAGACAAGCGTCACACCGAGACTGTTGCTTTGACACTAGAGAGAATTACGGGCCAACACGCCACCTCTCGTCTTGCCAAGAAGTCTATCGCTACCTTCAAGATTCGTAAAGGCATGGGTGCGCCGATTGGCTATCTAACTACACTTCGTGGCAATAAAATGTACGAATTTGTAGACCGCCTTATCAACGTCGCTCTGCCACACGTTCGTGACTTCCACGGCGTCAAGCGTAGCGCCTTTGACAAGCAAGGCAACTATAGCCTCGGCATCACCGAGCAGACGGTCTTCCCAGAGATTACCTTTGAGGATGCAGCCGTGATGCACGGCCTAGAGGTAACGTTTATTATTAAAAATGGTTCTAAGGAAGGGAGTACCAAGTTGCTAGAACTCTTTGGTATGCCATTTGAAAAGGAGGGCAAATAATATGGCTAAGAAGTCAGCAGTCCTCCGTGATCAAAAACGGCAAAAAATGTACGAAAAATATAAGGCTAAGCGTGCCGAGCTTAAGGCAGCAGGCGACTTAGAGGGCTTACAGAAGCTTCCTCGCAATTCTTCGCCTACTCGCCTCAAGAATCGCGACATGCTAGATGGTCGTCCTCGTGGCTATATGCGCCGCTTTGGCCTCAGTCGTATTAATTTCCGTGAAAAAGCAAGCAAGGGTGAAATCCCTGGTGTAACTAAGAGTAGCTGGTAAGGAGAAAGGAGAGAATATGTCATTACAATCAACCGATCAAATCGCAGATTTAATCACCCGCATCCGCAACGCTATTCTAGTTGGTAAAAGGGAAGTTTCTGTCCCTACCTCCAAGCTTAAGGTAGCTGTTGCTGAGGGTCTGAAAAAGGCACATTTCATTGAAGACGTTAAGGTAGAAGATGGCAAGCCACGTGGCACACTCACTATCATTATCAACGCCGAAGGTGAAAATGCTAAAATTACCGAAATCGCCAAAGTTTCAAAGCCTGGTCGCCGCGTCTATGCTGGCGCCGACGAGCTACCAAAGATCAAATCTGGCCGCGGTATCGTACTCGTCTCTACTTCAAAGGGCATTATGTCCGGCGAAGAGGCTCGCAAAAACCGCCTCGGTGGTGAAATCCTCGTCAAAGTCTACTAGATATTGACTAAAATCGCCCCTTATGGTATAATAGAATCATAGGGGGTGATTTTTATGTACGGAGTAATTGTTTTCTTTATAGGGGTGGCGATTGCTCAAGGCATCAAAACCCTTCAGGCACTTTTAAAGGAAGAAGAAAATTGGCAAAAGCGTATCTATAACGCTATTTTTTCACTAGGTAAATCTGGAGGTATGCCTTCTGGCCACACGCTAAGTTTGTCCTCATTGGCGACTTATTTGGGGCTAGAATATGGTTTTACTTCACCGTATTTTGCCATTGCTGTCGGTTTCACCTGGTGGTTTATGTATGACGCCGTCAAGGCGCGTCGTTCCATCGGCGAGCAAGCCAAAGCCATTAATTGGCTTCTAGACGACATTGGCGAGGGTGAAAATCAGATTCGCCTAATTGAAGGTCACACCATGCCAGAAGTCCTTGTGGGGCTACTGCTCGGCATTATTAGCGGCTCTATTTCCTTCCTTCTTTTATAGAGGCACAAAACAAATACTCGTGCCTCTTTTTCTTGTCAAAAAAATCAATCTGTGATATAATTAAGATAATATTAATTAAGGAAAAGATATGAGTCGTATCGGAAAACTACCGGTGGATATACCCTCCGGCGTGACAATCACGGTCGGCGACAAAGATATTACTGTCGCTGGTCCAAAAGGCACGCTAGTCGTCCCTGTCCAGCAAAATACCACCACAAAGGTGGAAGATGGTAAAATCGTAGTCACCCGCAGCGACGATCAGCCCAAGTCCAAAGCTTGGCACGGTCTTCAGCGCGCACTACTTAACAACGCCGTTATTGGCGTCACTAAAGGTTACGAGAAAAAGCTAGAAATCAACGGTGTTGGTTTTCGTCTTTCTGGTGGCCCTCAGGAGATAGAGATGGCCCTTGGTTTCTCTCATCCTGTTAAATATAAAGCCCCAGAGGGTATCACCCTCACCACTAACAAAATGGAAATCACCGTCGCTGGCATTGATAAGCAGAAAGTCGGCCAAGTTGCTGCCGAGATTCGTAGCTTGAAGAAGCCAGAGCCATACAAGGGTAAAGGCATTAAATATGTAGATGAGGTCATCATCCGCAAGGCCGGAAAGGCAGGTAAGAAATAATGAAAGCTGAATACAGAGCAAATCGCACCCGTGCCAATATTCATGGCACTGCTAGTCGCCCACGGCTCACCGTCAAGATTAGCAATTTACACATCACCGCGCAGATTATTGACGATGATAAAGGCGCCACTCTAGCTTACGCCACTACTGTTGGCCAAAAGCTTACCGGCACCAAGACAGAAAAGGCTGCTATCATCGGCAAGGAAATCGCCGATAAAGCTAAAAAAGCCAAGGTCAAGACCGTCGTCTTTGATCGTGGTGCGCATAGATATGCTGGTCGCTTAAGCGCTCTCGCTGATGCTGCCCGCAAGGAAGGATTGGAGTTCTAATATGCCAGAGAATAAAGATAATCAACCAAGAGTAATTAACAAATCTGGTACTCTTCGCATGGACGACAAGACTGCCGCCACTAAATCTCAGAGAGATATCGGTGGCCGCAAGATGGATCCTCGCCGCAATAACCGCCGCCGCGACCGCGTGCGTGGTGCCGAGGCTCCTAAAGAGTTTGAAGAAGTTACCATTAATATTGATCGCGTATCCCGCACCGTAGCTGGTGGTCGCCGCATGCGCTTTAAAGCTCTCGTTGCTATTGGCAACAAGAAGAACAAAGTCGGCATTGGTGTTGCTAAGGGTAACGATGTTACTTCCGCCGTTCAGAAGGCTACCGCCAAGGCAAAGAGAAACATGATTGAATTTGCCATGGATGGCGAAACTATCTGTCATGAAGTAGAAACTCGCGTTACCGGCGCAGATGTCCTAATGAAGCCTGCCGCCCCTGGTACTGGTATTATCGCCGGCGGCGTCGTCCGTTCAATTATTGGTCTCACCGGCATTAATAATCTCATTAGTAAGTCCCTTGGCTCTACTAATAAAGTTAACATTGCCTATGCCGTAATAGAAGGTTTGCGCCAGCAGGTTCCTCGCTCAGAGTGGACCACTACGGTCGATAAAAAGGCTGCAAAAAAGCCTGCTGCTAAAAAATCCACCGCTAAAAAGGAGGATAAATAATGAAGTATAACGAATTACAAGTAGAGAAAAATACTCGTCCATCCCGCAAGGGTCGCGGTATCTCCGCTGGCCAGGGCAAGACTGCTGGTCGTGGCACCAAGGGCCAAAAGGCTCGTACGGGGCATCGCAAAATGCCTGCAAGCTTCATGGGTGGCGAGATTTCCATCGTCAGTTCCGTGCCAAAGTTGAAAGGTTTTAAATCTTTCCATCCTAAAGCAGAGGTAGTCTACACCGATATTCTTAGCACGCTCTCTGGCGACGTAGATAATTTCAAACTTGCCGAAGCTGGCTTTATCACTTCACCGTTTGTAAAAGTAAAAGTCATTACTCGTGGCGAAGTTAAGAATAAAATTAATCTCAGCACTCAGTTTGCATCAAAATCTGCCGTAGAAGCCATCAAAAAGGCTGGTGGTAAATTCACCAAAGTTGCAGTTCCAATGCAAAAGATTGCCGAAGACTCCCGCCGCACCGGCAAAAAGAAAGAAGCTTAATCTTTCTTCCCAAAAAGCCCAGTTTAAAAGCTGGGCTTTTTGCTTGTGTTTTTAAAATTTATGGTATAATAGATACATAAAGTCACTACAAACAATTTGGTCTAACCAAAAGCACGTTATTTTAATACAACGTATATAGAAAACCAAGCAATTATTAATGATCGCATACCATACTTGATATGTAGTAAGCGGCGCTGTAGCGCCTCTTAACATCGGCAAGATGCGACCAGCGTAAGTTGCTTGTTATCGTGCTAAGTTAGATCCGAAAAATTGTGTTGTAGTGACTTGCAAAACAAACTACAGCGCCGCTTAGTGCATATGAAATATAACTTGCCGTTAGGCGACCTGTAGATAAGCCATTTAAAGGAGGTCTATGGGCAAAATCACTTACAAACTAAAGATCGAGAAACTATGCAAATTCACTGCTACATTTTCTGTAGCATTTTTATTAGCTTTTGTAGCTTTTGGGATGCTTACTCCAATAGAAAAGAGCTCCGCCCTAGACTGTACTAACTCCACCTCCTCCAACCCTTCCGAAATCTGCGGCACAGATGCTGCTGATGTTAATGTCAGTATAGAAGGCTCTTGGACTATTTCTGTTTCTTCCTCTGGTACTTTAGGTCTAGACCTTACTCCTAATTCTTCTGGCACACTTAGTACTACAACCGATAACTTAAATGTCTATACTAATACTCCAAATGGTTATCAATTATATCTAAACTCCACTTCTGGCTCTACTGATATTTACAATAATAATGTCCTAGACGAAAATGGCAATCTATCTGCTAATCTCCCTTCCGGCACTAATACTAATCATTTCTCTGCCACAACTGGCACCAAATCAAGCCCAGCTACTCTAACTAACAATACTTGGGGATATAGTCTAGCTTCTTCTCCTACTACCTTCTCCAAAGTAGAACCAACTGATACCTCAGCAGATAGTCTTATCTCCACAGGAAGTAAAACCACTGGAGCAGGAGATAACATAGACGTTACCTATGGCTTCATGGCCGATACTAAGCTAACACCAGGAACATATAGTACCCAAGTTACCTATACTGCCATAGCGGACACTCCAAGCTACACTCTCACTAGTATTACTCCAAATAGGCCAGCCTACAACGCTACTAATACTGAAGTCACTATTCTTACATCTACTCCCGTATCAGAATTAGGACTAGGAGATATTACCGCAAAGATTGGTACAATTAACTTAACTAATTGTACAGAAATAACTAGTGGAAACTATAGAGGAGCTACTTGCATTTATCCTGGTGGTCTCCCTGCTGGTAGATACAATGTGGAGCTTACATCTAGTTGGCACAATGCTACTTATACTTTACTAAATGCATTCAGCATAAACTCTATGCAAGAATTTACCCAAACAAATTGTAATAATTTACCAGAAAGTACTACCACCGTAGATAATAGAATAGATCTAGTAGATAGTAGAGATGGTAAAATCTATAAAGTTGGTAAATTAGCGGATGGGAATTGCTGGATGGCGCAGAACCTAGCGTTGGATGGTGGGATTACCATATCAAATAACGATAGCGACCTACCAGATAACTACAGCATAGCTTTACCATATATGAAAACTGCTGGCAGTGTAAATATGCGAGAGATACAAATTTGGGCACAAAATAGTGGTTACGATGGCAATTATTATAATTGGTGCGCAGCAATAGCAAACATCAGTAGCTGCGATCAAACTTTTTCTCATAGTACGAGTATATGTCCACGATCATGGAACTTGCCTAATAAAGAATCCGACAAGAGCTTTTTAGATTTATTTAAAAAGTCTAAGATCTTAGACTTACCTAATACTGAAGACAAAATAAAAACAGTGGAATCTCATCCGTATTATTTTACCCGTTCAGGAGTATATTTTAATGGTTATCATGATATGAATATTGGTGGATACTATCATACGAATACTCCACGAAGTAGCATATTAATATATATCTTCCTTTACGGCTATTACTCATTGGATAACCCATTATTTGACCCCACATATTTTGGTAACCCTGCCAAAAATAATGGAATTTCTGTCCGCTGTGTCTTCGGTGAATAATATGATATTGATATAATCAAAAACATAACATAATATAATATAAGTGGGCAGTTTGGAGGAATATGGCAGAGCAATATCAATCTGCGCTTACTTGGGCTAAAGCTCACAAAAAAGCATTTATTGAAAAACTAATTGCAGATAGTGGTGCAGAGCCGCAAAATAGTCCGTCTGCAATCTTTATGGCGGGCCTGCCTGCGCTGGCAAAACGGAACTATCAAAAAACCTAATCAAGGTCTCCGGCATTCCATTTGTGCGGATAGATATGGAAGTAGTATTACTATAGATATTGTAATAAAACGAGTAGACAATAAAATCTCTGAATGGATTAGAAATGCAGACCTTATTGATTTTGACAATAAGCTAAACATTGAGC
>JAFWMC010000035.1 GCA_017510805.1 Candidatus Saccharimonadota bacterium | reverse complement strand
TATCGGTAAGGTCATTTAGGGCCACCACTTCTAAATCGCGACGCTCGTAGGCAATTTTGAAAGCATTACGACCGATGCGACCGAAGCCATTAATTGCTACTTTTACCATTTTTTCCTCCTAAATCTACAATATACTTATGTCTATTTTAGCATAAATGATTTTAATTCGCAAGAAAAATCGCCTAGATTGGTATTTTCTCCAGCTGAAGCGCTATTACTAATAGAGCGAAGCTGGAAAAATGCCAAAATAGGCGATTTTTATGCGAATTAAGCCCTGGCGAAATGAGCGAAGGCACGGTTCGCTTCGGCCATGCGGTGGCAATCTTCCTTCTTCTTGAAGGCGGCACCGGCTTCGTTGTAAGCGTCAACGATTTCTAGCTCTAGGCGCTTGGCATATGGCATACCAGAGCGAGCACGAGCAGCCTGCACAAGCCACATAAAGGCAAAGTGCTGCTGGCGGTGGCCAGTGATGGGGAATGGAATCTGATAGTTAGCACCACCTACACGGCGAGATTTAACTTCGAAATCTGGAGAAACATTAGCGAGAGCCTTTTCAAAGACCTCAACTGGATCCTCGGAGCCGACTTTCTTTGCGGCACCCTCAAGAGCGGCATAAACTGCACGCTCGGCGAGCTGTTTTTTGCCGTCAAGCATGGATTTATTAATTAATCTCTGGACGAGAACGGAATCATACTTGCGATCTGGAGATAATTTGCGCTGAAGTGAAGTAGTGACTTTACGTGACATTATTTATCTCCTTTCTTAGCACCATATTTAGAGCGGCCCTGCTTGCGACCATCAACACCTTGAAGATCTAGCGTACCACGCACAATGTGATAGCGTACACCTGGAAGATCTGGCACACGGCCACCACGCACTAGCACTACGGCGTGCTCTTGCAGGTTGTGACCTTCGCCACCAATATAGGCCCAGACTTCCTGGCCGTTAGTTAGGCGCACACGAGCAACCTTTCTAAGAGCGGAGTTTGGCTTCTTTGGGGTCTTGGTAGTAACTTTAATACAAACACCACGCTTGAGCGGGGCTGGCTGATTGTAATAACGAGTCTTTAAGGTATTAACAATAGAGCCAAGCGCTGGAGCTTTGGATTTTTTGATAGCCTTCTTGCGAGGCTTTCTAATCAACTGATTAATAGTTGGCATTATTTTCCTCTTAAATTAACTTTTGATAATTTTGATAATTCCCTACCCCTGTACAGCAATAAAGGGTAGGACTAAACCTTACTTCTATTATACACCAAAATGCTTAAAAATGCAAGAAAAAGACCCTGCTTTGGTGCTAATTAGCAGGGTCGGAGGTAGGAATAGGTTGCAATTTCTGGTATGGCACCTGGGCCATATCAAATGGCACAACGAATTCTTGATTAAAACTCCCGGTCTTTACTAGCATTAGAAAATGAGCAAAGGCCTCGCGCTCAACGAAGAATAAGTTGGCTGCACCATCTGAACTATTTCCGCTTAAATTAGCAACATAGTTAGATGGCTTGATCCTTACTGGAGGCGACTGGTATTCATAGTAAACATCGCTATTATTTTCCTGATAAAGATCAATCCAGCTGGTAATTAGGCAAGTTTCATTATCCATCACGGTAGACAGATCAACCTGCCAAAAAGGCGTCTGGAAACTATACCGGTAGGTAGTACTGCCATCAGTGGCCTCAATCGGCGTACAAATGGGTACGTCATCATGATAATAGTCACTAACCAGCGCATTAAAGTCAAAGAAATTGAGATTGAGCGCCATTTCGGCAAGCTCATCCTGATACCTCTCGGTATAATCCGGATTAGTATCGACGAAGTAGCCCATTAGATTGTCGCTCTCTTTTTCTTCGGCGCTTTTTTTGGCGCTGCGCAGGCCATAATTACCAAGCACGGCAACAATAATCATTACTGTCGCCAATACAAAAAATGCAACTTTTCTCTGAAAAATTTTTTTCTTCTTGTTCATTTTTGCCCTCCCAAAAACAAAAAAATAAAAGAACTATCTAGCACAAATGCTAGATAGTTCTATTATACCACAAATTGCTATATATTGCAATAAGTTATTTCTTACTACTTATGGAATCCAGTATGGTCTTGAGAATAGACCAGAAGAGTGCGTTAACGCCAAGGATGGCAGCAGCTGCACAAGGAACATAAAGTAGTGTAATGCCTAGATTTTGATTAATTAAGGCAATAAGCCCACAAATAACCAAGCTAGCTACGGCAATTATAGCATAGCCGAGTTGCAAAATAGTGTAAGTCTTATTATCCTTATAGAGGTTAATGAAATTAGTCTTAATTGTATTCATGAGTATATTATATCACACTTTGTGGAATTTTGCAACCCCTTGCCGTCTAGTGGGGCTATTTATTGAGGTCTACAAGGTAATCCAAGGTCTTGTCAATGGTCATGCGATTTTTAATGTCTTGGCGAACATTAGGATCTTTGAGCTGTTTGAGTGCCTCTGGCGACTTCTTGTAAACTTCTTTTAGCTCGGCAAGCTTAGCATCAACGTCTTTATCGTCGGCGGCAATTTTTTCGTCGCGAGCGAGTACCTGTAGACAGAGAGAAGATTTGACACGAAGCTCAGCAACTTCGGTGGCCTGCTTTTCCCAATCTTTTTCGCTTTGACCAGTTTGCTTGAGATAATCCTCAAAAGTCATGCCTTGAGCCTGGGCATTGCGGGTAATATCATCTTTGATGAAGCGAAGCTGATCTTTAACCATCACCTCTGGAGCAGAAACTTTGGACTTCTCAACCAGTTTGCGAACGAGATCGTCTTTGAATTTTTCGTTAGCCTTGTATTCGTTCTGAGCCTCAAGATTCTTTTTAATGTCGGCCTTTAACTCGTCCATATTTTTAAATGGGCCACATTTTTTGGCAAAATCATCGTTATATTCTGGTTTTTTAATCTCGGTGACTTGCTTTAAGAGGACATTAAAGGTGGCTTTTTTACCGGCTAAATCGTCATTGTGATAATCTTTGGGGAAGGTGAGATCAATATCAAAGCGATCGCCAGATTCGTGGCCGACCACCCCATCTTCAAAACCAGGAATGAAGGCACCAGAGCCTAGCTCTAACTTGTAATCCTTGGCAGCGCCACCATCAAAGGCAACACCATCCTTTTTGCCTTCAAAATCAATGGTCACTTCATCGCCAAGCTTGGCCTGGCGCTTGACTGGGGCCTTTTCGGCGTAAGCCTTGGCAATATTATCTAAAACATCGTTGACTTCTTTGGCGGTAACTTTAGGCGATTCCCTCTTGACGCTAAGCTTTTTATAATCGCCAAGTTTAATTTCTGGCAAAATATCGGCGGTAGCAGTATATTCAGCGGTTTCCTCAGGGACAAATTTAGTAACGTTGACATTAGGAATGATGAGTGGAGCCTTTTTAGCTTCCTCAAAAGCTTTTGGCACGGAGGTGCGAATAGCGATATCTAGAGCGTTAGCATTGATGTCGTTAGGATCCATTTGCTTCTCGGCGACTTCAATTGGGGCTTTGCCCTTCCGGAAACCTTGGACTTTAACTTCTTTACTCATGCGGGCGACGGCCTTTTTGCGAGCCTCCGCGAGATCTTTTTTGTCTAATACTACTTTTATTTCTACTTTGGTGTCGGATAAATCTTTACTTGTAACTTTCATATCTGTAATTATATCACAGATTATGTTATAATGCCATTAACTCCGCTGGTACGTAAGTGGCGCAAGAGATTGGAGCGGTCGGCGCCAAGCTTGGCTTCGGGGGCGAGGATATTGTTTGGGTCAAAAGCTTTTTTAACTTTGCCGTATAGATTCCGCTCGGCTTCTTTATAATCTTCGTTGACGATAGCGCCTTTAACCCGACCTTCGCCGCCACCATCTACCAGGCGGCCTTCGTGATCTTTGACTAGGTGATAATAGTCAGTAAGAAAATGTATGATATTCTGACGGCCATCTATAGAACTGAAATCTAGCTCTGGACGAACGGTAAAATCACTGGTGATACACGAGCCATAAATCGGCAAATTCATTCTATATGTCTCCTCAAGAGTCTTTAGCTCTACGAGGAAGTTGGCTAGCTGTTCGGTGGGTACGTGAGCACCATCTACGACTGGGGTACGCTCTAGATCGGTATCATCATTGAGATATGAAGACAAAGCGGAGTGAAGCTCGGCAAAATCGTTGGTATTTTCGGGGTTTTCCACGGCGACAGAGATATTCTCTGGCAGATAGCGAACTAGTTTCTTCAGCTTCTTTTTGGTGCGACCAGGTTGGCCATTAAAGGTGGCAATGACGTAATAACTTTTGCCACGAAGCGGCTGGAGAATCTCAATGTCTTTACCGTTTTCGGCGGCTTTTTGGAAGATGCGAGCATCATAAATATCTAGTGCAGTAGGAGAAAAACTATTAACGACTTGCAAAAATTCCATGGCTGGGCGGACAGATTTGAAACCGACGGCCATCCTAGTTGGGAAATGTTCCAGCGGCTCGGCACGCAAGATTACCTCGGTAATGATACCGAGTGTCCCTTGCGAGCCAAAGAATAGTGGTAGCATATCAAAAGTCTTGCGTTTGGTATTGAAGACCTGAGTAATCATCTGGTAGCCTTCAGAGGCTGGCTCTAAAGTTGCCAAATCTTCAATGGTGTCAAAATCATCATTAATAAGCTCGTCTAGGCCGCGATAAACGGAACCTTCAAAATCTGGAAGATTCTTAGCGCGAGCTAGACCACGCAAGGTAAAATTGGTTGTCTGGATACAGTCGCCAGTAGCTAAGACGGCCTCTATACGGTCGATATAATAATAAACACTGCCATTTTTCTGAGCGAGGGGATCGGCTGGGAAGCTAGCAATTAAGCCGCCGATAGTTTCGCGAGGGTCGCTGTGGACGGGAATGGTTAGGCCATGTTCAGCAAGGACTGCTTGGAGCTTTTCTATGGTAGTGCCAGCTTGGACGCGCACTAGCCGACTACGTTCGTCTACCTCTAGAATGTCGTTGATTTTTTCCATAGAAATAACCATGCCAGAGCCGAGGTCTGCACCGGTCTTATCAAGACCAGCACCTCTAGTAGTAATTGGCAAATTAAAACCTTTTTCTGCGAGCTGATTAGAAAAACGGACAAGACGGCGAATGTCGTCAGTGTTATATGGCACTGCAACAAAGCGGGGGGTGATTTTTAAGATTGAGCGGTCGGTAGAATAAGCCTCCAAAATTGATGGCTTATCATAAACGTTGCCAACGATATGCTGGTTCAGATATTTTGCTATCTTATTCACGTTCCCACCTTTTCATATATATCTATTGTATCATACTTACGTTTATTTGTGTGAAAAAAGTTTGGCGATTTTTTAGATTTTTGATATAATTAGATTATCACCCGCCCGGGTGGTGGAATTGGTAGACACGCATGCCTTAGGAGCATGTGCAGTAATGCATGCAGGTTCAAGTCCTGTCCCGGGCACCAGAATTTTAGTTTTGGAATTATATTGTGCGTTTAAGGATTCGTTGCGTACTCTACGGGGTACGATTTTTGATGGCGCGGACTGCCGCCCAAGACTCTACACCATTAAAGCGATCCGTAGCGGATACCAGACGATAATCATCTGGGAAAGTGCGGACATTTTTATTGTAGAAGTATGTCATGTTTACTTGATAGATGCCAATAGCTGGGACGTCTTCAACCCAATATTTAAGGAAGGTATCATAACGCGTAGTACGAATTTCGGGATTCATGCTACTGCGTGCACCGAGGATTATAGCATCTACTAATTTATTATTATAATTGGAGAGATTAAGGCCGGAGCCGCCACTTTGGGAAGAATGGTAATAAGGGAACAAATCTGGATTAGCACCAAGATCTAGCTCGTAAATTAAGATGTCGTAGGCGCGTGGACGGATGACACTAATTAGAAAATCTTGGCCTGGCTCGGCAATACGTTTATTTACTTTAAAACCAAGACCGGTGAGCTGAAGCTCTAGATTATCGGCTAAAGTCGGTAGGTAGCCAGTATTAACTGTAACGAGATTTAGCTCGGTACCCTCGGGGATGCCCGCCTCGGCAATCATCTGCTTGGCAGAATTTGGATCATAATTAGGCAAGGCTGGATAATTAAGATTGGAGATTTGCGTATTTAATATAGGATAATCTAGGGGCAATTCATCACCAAGAGGCGCGCGCAGGGATTTGAGATCAAGGCCTTTTTGAATGGCACGACGCAACTCAACATTGCCCATTAGTGGGCTAGTAGTATTAATAAATGCATAGACACCGCTGGAAAGGGCGGCTTGCTTCTTGAAAATACTGTTAGAGGAGATGTCATCATCATCCGTGGCGCCTAATTCGGCGGTAGCAGTAACTGCTCCACTTTGCATTGCGGATTTTATGTCATCAGTAGAAAGATAGGCATGGATTGCAAAAGAGTCCAACAAAGGCCGACCTTGATAATTAGCTGGATTGCTATTTAGATAGACGACCTTTTCGCCATCAGTGCCAATAGATTGGCTAGCATTATACGTAAAGGCGCCGGAAGTAATTGGAGCAGAGCTAAAGTTGTTTTCTAATAGCTTATCATTTGGAATATCTTTCAAAATATGCTCTGGCAAAATGGGAAAATTAAGGCTGGTAGCAAAGCTGGCGTAGGCTGCGGGCAATCTAAAAACTAATTTGCCCTCCGTTTCTTCCACTTTGACACCACTAAGGCTAGAGGCATAGGAAGTATTTACCTTTGGATCCTGAATAGTATGGACGGTATAAATAATATCTTGATTGGTAATAGGTTCCCCATCCGACCATTTTAGGCCGCTACGCAAACTAACAGTCCAGACCTTGCCAGTATCATCGGCCGTAACAGATTCTGCCAAGCTAGGGCTAGTGTGGCCAGAGTAATCAATAGCCGTAAGAGTGCCGAACATTAGGCGAGACAAGGCTTTTTCGCTGCTAGTAGTAGCAAAGAGTGGGTTTAATGAATTAACTTTGCCAAGAGTAGCCTCAGTATAGATGCCGCCGCCAGTAAAACTATCTACGGCGTAGGACTCGCGATACCAGAAACTCTGGGTAATGGCAAGGGCAATAATGGCTGTAACGAGAAGAGTCCATTCTAAAATACGTAGGCGAACTTTGCGAGCATTATCAATGCGCTCAACAAAATTCTCTTGGATATGCTCAACACTATTGTCGCCAGCTTCACTAACTTTGCGACGAAAACGCAAAAAATGCTTTTCTATCTTTTTTTGCCCACTTTTTTGCCTGCGTGCTGCCACCACCTACCTCTATTCTGGAATTAAAAGTAAGCCAAGGATTGATAGTACAAATACTAAAGCAACGACTATCGTAGCATTAAATAATGATTTATCTAGACCGCGGCGAGTAGTATATAATTCCCCGCTTGAACCAAAACCTGCACCAAGAGAAGCGCCTCTTTGCTGAAGAAGGATTAGCAGAATGATAAGTACTGCTGAAACTAGCGTAGTAGCCTGTAAGATATTTCCTAAATTCATAATTTCTATTATACATTACACACGAGCTAATTTCAAGAGAAAAGTGATTTACGCTTGAGAAGAGTATGATAAGTAATAGCAAAACGATGGGATTCTTCATCAATACGAGCAATTAATTTGGCGACGTGAGAATCGCTGGCAAGTGGCAAAATTTTATAATCATCATTTTCGTAAATAGCGATTTTGACTTCGGCATTTCGGCCATGATCTCCAGATTTATCGCGACCAATCACAGGAATATTTTTAGCCTGCAAAATATCTTTGACGGCAGAGATTTGCTGAATAGAGCCATCCAAAATTATTAAGTCTGGATAATCCCATTCTTGATGCTTTAAACGGCGTTCCAACACTTCGCGCATACTGGCAAGATCATCCTGCTTATTGCTCTGGCGAATTTTAAATTTGCGATATTTAGAACGATCCGCCACGCCATTAGTAAATACTACCATGCTAGCTACAGCATTAGCGCCAGCCTGATGAGAAATATCATAACCTTCAATGCGCTTTGGTGGCTCATTTAAATTGAGTATCCTTTGGAGCTGCAAGAGGGCTTGGTCGGAAGAAATATCTAAAAATTCCTTGTCAGAAAAGACAATTTTTTTCTTTAATTCTTTCAGACCAAAAAGCTGATTGCGAAGCTTGGCAGCCTCCTCATATTCGCCTTTTTTGGAGGCTTCTTTCATTTGCTTTTCTAAGTCGCGAAGTAGTTTTACTCTATCTCCTTCAAGATAACGAGTTAGCCTGCGTAGATTTTTCTTATACTCTGCTGGAGTGGTGCGTCCAATTTCAATACCAGGAGTTAAACCTAGATCCGTGTCAAGTGTTTTCTTGCCATCAAAAGGTTTAACATAATATGGAAAAACTTTACGCAAGATACGCAGAGCCTTTTCTACGGGCAGCTTGGCATAAAACGGACCGATATAGGTGGCTTTATCATCCATTGGGGTGCGCGTCATTGAAACATAGGGGACGGGAGATTTCATATCAATACGGACATAGGAAACCGTTTTGTCGTCACGAAGGAGAATATTCCATTTAGGCATATAGCGCTTAATCATCTCGCTTTCCAAAAACAATGCATCCATCTCCGTATCTACTACAATCCAATCTGTCATGTAAATTTCGCGGACGAGAGCTGCAGTCTTTGGGTCTTTTTGGGATTTTTGGAAATATTGTCGCACACGATTTTTTAAAACCGCGGCTTTGCCAACGTAAATAATTTCGCCAGCTTGATTTTTATGAAAATAGACACCAGGCTCGGCGGGCAAAGTTTTCAGCTTTTCTTTCAGAGCTTCATTCATACTTATATAATTATATAATAAGAATTACTACTTTGCAAATGGATGAGCGAGACTTAGCCTAGGATTCCCCTCTGCGATACGAATAAGCTCATTGTATTTACAGATGCGTTCGCTACGAGAAAGTGAGCCGGTCTTAATTTGCCCGGCTCCCAAACCGACTGCCAAATGGACAATGGATGAATCTTCTGTTTCGCCAGAGCGGTGTGAAATAATAGTGCCATAGCCAGCTCTTTTAGCCATCTGGACGGCAGAGATAGTTTCTGTGAGGGTGCCTACTTGATTTGGCTTGATTAAGATAGCATTTGCTACTTTTTCCTCAATACCCCTTCTAAGATAGCCGGTATTAGTAACGAATAAATCGTCGCCGACAAGCTGGACTCTGTCGCCTAGGTCTGCAGTAAGTTTCTGCCAGCCACGCCAATCATTTTGGTCAAGACCATCTTCAATGGAAACTACTGGATAATTATCTAAGATCCAGCGATACCAGTTTTCTAAATCGTCGGCAGTTTTCCAATCTCCGTTAGTTTTAAGAACGTAATGGTCACCATCGTGAAATTCGGACGAGGCGATGTCCATAGCGATGCAAATATTTTCGCCAGGGATATAACCAGCTTTACCGATAGCCTGGATAATACAATCAAGAGGCTCATTATCACCCTCGCGAACATATGGGGCATAGCCACCTTCATCGCCGACGGTAGTAGGATAGCCGCGCTCTTTGAGGATATCCGAAAGAGCATGGAATACCTCGGCACCCATCTGGATAGCCTCGGCAACATTACGAGCGGAAACTGGAACAATCATATATTCTTGGAAATCTGTAGACCAATTAGCATGTGCGCCACCATTCATGACGTTCATCATGGGCATTGGTAAAGACATTTCCCGGCTAGTACCAGCAAGTCGGGCAATATATTCGTAAAAATGAATACCGCGAGTCTTGGCCATGGCTTTGGCAGTAGCCATAGACACAGCAAGGATAGCATTAGCACCAAGTTTGGATTTATCGGGAGTACCATCTAGATCTATCATTAGGCGATCTACAGTGGCCTGGTCGGCAGAATTGCCAACTAGGAGGTCTTTGATTTTACTATTTACGTTCCAGACGGCTTTGAGAACACCTTTGCCACCATAGAAATTTTCATCACCATCACGAAGCTCTAGAGCTTCTTTATCGCCAGTAGAGGCGCCGGACGGCACAATAGCCCGACCTGCTCGCCCTGAGGACAGCAATACATCTGCCTCAACAGTGGGATTACCACGGCTATCAAGAATTTGCCGTGCCTTAATATTGGTAATTGTCACATTCTCACTTGTTTCATCCATAATTATTATTAATTATAGCATAAGCATTTTATTTTTGGAACGGGCTTGTGGTAAAATTAAAATATGAATGTACTAGAATATACTAAAGGCGTAGAAAAAACAATAAATCCTATGGATGTGGGGACGACACATCATATGCAGAAGAAATTAAGCAAACTGCCGGTTTTTATTCAACGAAAAATCGTAACTGCAGCCACGAAAAAGGCCACAAAGATGGGCTTTGTAGTGGAACCTTACGCATTCTTTTTATTCTACGAACTATCGGATCCAGCTAGAGTATTAAAATATTTACCAGATGGGTTTGAGCCAGAAAAATGCAGTATCTTTGAAGGTGACAAGCCAAAATATTATGGTAGTGCGACGATTTTTCGGCTACATACCAGTGTCTTTTGGGGAGCGAGAGTTGAATTTTACGTGATGGCTCGCAATACCAAGACAGGGCTTTTGAGTTGGATTATTCTTGACTATATTAGCGATACAATCAGCTACGATAAAAAACATGGGCTGCGTTCGCCAGAGGTAGAAGGCGGC
>JAFWMC010000002.1 GCA_017510805.1 Candidatus Saccharimonadota bacterium | reverse complement strand
GCCACCGAAATCGCCAGGGAATTAAGAATTTCCTCGCCGCCCCTCATTCCGCCGTCAATGCACCGTAAAATTGCCGTTTCTAGCTCATTATCGCCTGAAATTAGCCGCTTACGCTTACGGGAGCCACTAGGCACGTCTTCCGGAAAAAGCACCGCAAAAACATCCTCTACGCGCGTCAGAGGCTGCGCCCCTTGCATTATTAACCGGTTGCACCCCTGGGATGTCACCCTGTTAATGTCTCCCGGCACTGCAAATAGCTCCTTACCTTGTTCCAAAGCATGCATAGCAGTGTTTAGCGACCCGCTCTTTTCTGCCGCCTCTACTACTATTATCACATCTGCCAACCCTGAAATCAAACGATTTCTATGCAAGAAACTTGCTTTCCAGTCCATATTATCACCTAATCTATATTCACTCGTCACCGCCCCGCCCTTTTCCACCATCTCCTCCGCCAATGCCCGGTGCCGCAAGGGGTAAATTTTCTCTATTGGCGTCCCCAACACCCCAATTGTCACTCCGCCCGCATCCAGCGCCCCCCTGTGCGCAACCGAGTCTATCCCTAGCGCCAAGCCAGAAATAATCAAAACTCCCCGCTTCGCTAGCGCATAAGCAATGTTATAGGCTACCTCATGGCCATAGTCGGTGTTTCTTCTTGCCCCCACAATTGCAACTGTTGTGACACGTTTTTTCGGCATTTTGCCATAGTAATACAACATTTTAGGCATAACCGCAATGCTGCCTAACACCTCTGTAAATTTTCCCTCTAGGGGTCGTATTTGGTTGATTTTCATAAAAAGTGTGAAAAAAGTATTGACTTATTTCCTCCTGCGTGATATAATTAAAACAGTTAGGGATAATTCCCTACACCGCACCTAAATAAATCAATTAATTTCTGCTTACATCTCTGATTGTAGCAGAAGTTGCGCGTCTTTAAAACCCCCTCGGCTTAAAAGTTTCTTTACGGCTTTTTAGTTTAAGTATTACCTCCACTTATAGAGGGAACCATTTTGAAGACGTAGCAACCCCCACAACCGGCGGGCCCCTATGAATTGTGTGAGGTGGGTCGCGCTTCCGGGGCTTCCCCGGTATCTAAAAGAAGCGTTGTGGGGTGCCAAGATTTGATAAAGTCGTGGGGCGATTAGAGCTTGGGTGATGCCCACCCTTACCCAAGCTCTAACCACTCCAAGACTCAAATTAGATTGTTAATAAAAAATAGCCCTCGCCGAAGGACTATTTTTTATTCTCGCTAATTTTTAACTACGGTAAATCTTACCCCACCTTGATAAGTACCAGCCGTTTGATCGTCAGCCGGCTTCACTCCAAAGGTGAAAGTGGTATCTTGGTTCAACTCATATTCACCAGTAGACTGATCTTCCTGCCAAGTATAGGTCTGGACCGTAGTCGCAGAAGTAGGAATTGCACTGTAAGTTGTGCCGCCATTCAGGGAATACCCCCAAGTCCCACCAACCATACTAGCTGCCGCCACATCCGAGCCAGTCATACTCTCAATTGTGGCTGCTGGATGATCGGTGTTAATCAAAGCATTTACTGCCGCCTGATTGATTGGGTCAGTCGCATCACTTGGATCCACGGCCTCCACGGTTTTTATACCCTGTAATTGCATCTGATAACCAGCTGCTACGTTTGTATCGGCTGTCACCAAGATATTTTTAGAACTCAAAGCACCAGGAGTCACCGAGCCATAATCTGCCTCTGGATTAGAAGTACCATCATTTGGATAAACTATACCATCTATCGTCACACTGGCAATGCTTAGCACCTCACCAATATTTACATTAATTTCTGTGTTTGCAGTGTCGCATATTGCGTTGTTTTCTGTTACACCATTAGTACACGTAACGGCAAAAGAACGATTGTCTATCTCTGGATAAATCGCAAAAACCGATGCCGTCAGCATCAAAGCTCCCACGCTCCCCAGAGCAAACGCCCTGTAATTATTTCTATTTGTTTTTTTCATTTTTACGGCGATCCTTTCTTGAAGGTAAAAATGTTTATATTTAATATTATCCTTAGCCGTTACATGACTCTTCACTCTAATATCATTTTATATAACCTTTATCGCATTGTCAATAGATTTTGCAAAAAATATTATTGTATGTTATATTAAGTGATATGCCAAAGAACTTAGTAATAGTAGAGTCCCCGGCCAAAGCCAAGACCATTGAAAAATACCTCGGTAAAGATTTCAAGGTAATGTCTAGCGTCGGACATATCCGAAAAGACACTAAGGTAGACCCAGAAAATGACTTTACCGTTACCTACGAAATTGACCCTGGCCACAAAAAAGTCGTTTCCGAGCTAAAAAAAGCTGCAAAATCCGCCGACACCATCTGGCTCGCTACCGATGAAGACCGCGAAGGAGAAAGTATCTCTTGGCATCTGATTGAAGTTTTGAAATTGCCCAAAAATACCAAACGCATCACTTTCCACGAAATTACCAAGCCTGCCCTAGAGGCCGCCATCAAATCCCCTCGCACCGTAGATATGGATATGGTTTCATCCCAGCAAGCCCGCCAATCTTTAGATATGCTAGTAGGTTATGATTTATCAGGAGTAGTCCGCATTAAAGTCCCTGGCGCCATCTCTGCTGGCCGCGTCCAGAGCCCGGCTTTGCGCCTCATCGTTGAAAAAGAGCGCGAAATTGAAAAATTTGATAAAAAATACTCGTTTAAAGTGTCTGGAGAGTTCGGTAAACCCACTTTTCCAGCCGTTTTAGAAAAAAGTAGTATCAATACCGAGGATGAAGCTAAAGCTTTGTTAGAAAGCCTTGTAGGGGCCAAATACAGCGTTTCTAGCGTATCTAAGACAGAGGGAAAGAAAGCTAATCCCGTTCCATTTACCACTGCCGCCATGCAAATAGAGGCTAGCTCGCGCCTTGGCTATTCCGCCAAGACCACCATGAGTGCTGCCCAAGGCCTCTACCAAGCCGGTTTAATTACTTATCACCGTACCGATTCTTTAAATCTTTCAAATCAAGCTCTCACTGCTATTGCTAGTTACATTGAAAAAGAATATGGCAAAGAATATCTACAAGTCCGCCATTTTAAAACTAAAGACGCTTCCGCCCAAGAGGCGCACGAAGCTATCCGCCCCACCAATATCACCACTGTTTCCGCCGGCAAAAACAATTATGAAAAGAAATTATATGATTTAATCCGCTCCCGCACCCTTGCTACGCAAATGGCTAACGCCAAAGTCGCCAAGACGACTATTAACCTTACTCCAGCATCTAATAAAAAGCTTTCTTTTGTAGCCAAAGGTGAAATCGTCATCTTTGACGGCTTCCTTAAAGTCTATGGCAAAGCCAAAGATGTCACTTTGCCAGATCTAAAAGAAGGCGACCTTATAGATGCCAAGAAAATCGTCGCCCGCCAAACTTTCGCCAAGCCGCCTGCCAGATATACCGAAGGTTCTCTGGTGAAAAAATTGGAAGAACTCGGCATTGGCAGGCCTAGCACCTACGCCTCCATCATGACCGCCATCCAATCTCGCGGCTACGTCGTCAAAGGTGACTCCGAAGGCGAGGAACGTGATGTCATTGAACTATCCCTTGAAAAAGATAAAATCACAGAGCAAACCGTTCAAGAAAAATCCGGCGCCACTAAAGGCAAACTCCTCCCCACCCCAGTTGGCGAGCTTGTCTCCGACTTCCTCACTGATCACTTCAACCAAATTGTAGACTACGGCTTTACCGCTGGCGTAGAGGAAAAATTAGACAAAATTGCCGACAAAAAGTTAGACCGCGTCAAAATGCTTCGCGATTTCTACACCCCATTTTCTAAACTTGTTGGCGGCTCATCCACCATTGAAAGATACAATAATTCCACCGAGCTAGGGGTAGACCCCAAGACTGGTAAAAAAATCTACGCCAAAATTGGCCGAAATGGCGGCTTTATCCAAGTCGGCGAAAACGAAAAGGAATCTGGCGAAAAGCCCCGCTTTGCACCTTTACCAAAGGGTAAAACCGTCAAAACCGTCACCTTTGAAGAAGCTCTCAAGCAAATTGCTCTACCTGCCCTGCCGCGCACCCTTGGCAAAGCCAAAGATGGCACCGAAATCATCGCTGCTGCCGGCCCCTTCGGCCCCTATCTCAAAGCAGGGAAATACAATATTCCCATGAAAGGCTACGATCCTTACACTATCTTGCTTCGCGACGCCGAGCCACTTTATCAGGCTAAAATAGACAGTATTATTGCCGACTGGGGCGACGTGATGATTATCAATGGCGCCTATGGCCCCTATATTAAAGGTCCTGGCCGCCGCAACAATCTCAAAATCGCAAAAGACCAAGATCCGAAGAAAATCACCGAAAAACAAGCCCGTGAAATGCTTGAAAACAAACCGTCCACCCGCAAACACGCTCCTCGCACTAAAAAGAAAAAAGCATAAGCACACTTTTTTGCAATTTTTGTAAAATTTATGATACAATAGTAGTAAGTGAATAAAATAAGTGAGGTACTTAATAAAAATTCACGGAATTTTATGTTGCATTTTATGTAAAAATGTGATATAATAAGTATAAGGTTAAATATTAACAGGGGTGGAAATAAAGGAAAAATCAATGGACCAAAATGCGGAAATAATCGCTAATGCGATTTCAGGAAGTCTGAATATCATAGAACAAGACCGAGAAAAAGAAATCATCTCTCGTCGTTTCGGGCTTACCGGCAGAAAGGAAACTCTTGAGCAAATCGGTGACATGCTCTCTATCACGCGCGAACGCGTTCGCCAACTAGAAAAAGCCATTCTGATTCGCCTCCGCATCGCCTCAGAAGAGAGCCAAATCCCAGAGCTTGCCGCCGCCGAAAAAATCATCATCAGAAATCTCACCGAAATGGGCCGCATCGCTAAAGTCGCCGATCTTGCCGACAAAATCTATGGTCATCCCACCAAAGAAGCAGAACATTCTGCCATCGCTTTCCTTGGAAATATTTCCGCCTCACTCACCATTGTTGACGAAAACGACAAGTACCATCAGGCCGTAGGTATCGCCGACTATGGCGATGACAAAGCCATCAAAGAAAAAGTTGACGAAATTGTTTCAGTCATCCGCAAAAACAAAGCCCCAATGACCCTAGACGAGCTAGACAATCAGCTAACTGGCTACGAACACCCAGATCATATCCGTGCCGTCGCTTCTATTTCAAAACAACTAGCCACCCTTAATGGTCTCTGGGGTCTAGCCAAGTGGCCAACAGTCAACCCTAAAAATATCCGCGATAAAATCTATGTTATTCTTGAAAACAACAAAGAGCCAATGCATTTTGCTGACATCGCCAAAGCCATTAAAGATTCCGATTTTAAGCGTAAAAATGTCACCATTCAGGCTATTCATAACGAGCTAATTAAAGATTCTCGCTTTGTTTTAATTGGTCGTGGCATTTACGCTCTTAGCTCTTGGGGCTATAAAAAGGGAACTGTCTCCGAAATCATCACCGATATTCTGAAAAAGGCCGATACGCCTCTTACTCGCGAGGAAATCGTCAAACAAGTTCTCCACGCCCGCAAAGTCAAAGAAACCACTATCTTGCTCAACTTACAAAACAAGAAATTATTCAAAAAAGTTGATAAAAATACCTATATGCTTGCCGATATGGTATAATTAAAATATGAGTGAACAGATACGAATAGATGTCCCAGACAACAATTATAGCGACGAGCCTATTTCCGAGCCCCGCCGCCCCAAAATCCAGAGCCACAAGGTATCTACTGGCCGCAAAAAGACAGAAACCGAAGAAAAACTAGAAAACATCCAGGAACGCACCGAGCAGCGCCTGTCTAATCTCCACAAAAAATTAAAAGATCTAGAAGATGAAATTAGCCAGCTTACCGCCGAAAAGGAAGATATTGAATCTAAACTCCGAGTCTTTGAAACTGCTCTTGAAAAATTGTAGATTCTGTGGTATAATATAATTAAGAACCAAAAGTGGCTGATTCCAGTCACTTTTTTGATTTTTTCTAACATTTTTTCAGCGTTTATGGTAAAATTGAATTAATGATAGGTCAAATTATCAATTTCATTCTTATGCCAATCGTTTGGATACCGATTGTCGCCATTTTGGGCTTCTTGACCTACCGCAATTACAGAAAACTACATCAAATCAAAAAGGAACTTGACGTAGATTCCACCATTCTCATGTTGGAGATTCCCCGCACCAACGACAAAAAGGAATTAGCCGCCGAGCAGCTTTTTGCCTCACTACATGGCATCTTGCGCGACGCCGAGGAGCTCAAAAATTCCAGCGGCGTACAGGAGTATCTTAGTTTTGAAATCGTTTCTACTGGCGGCCAGATTCGCTTTTATATCTGGACGCCTACCATTTTACAAAATTTCGTAGAGGGACAAATTTACGCCCAATACCCCTCCGTCCAAATCCAAACCGTAGACGAAGATTACGTCAAAAAGGCCAGGAAAAAGCACCAAGTTGCCTATAGCTCAGAACTATCACTCACCGAAGATGAAGTTCTCCCTATTAAAACCTTTGACGATTTTGAAGTAGACCCACTCGCTGGCATCACCGGCACCCTCGCCAAGCTCAATCCAGACAAATCTGAAGAAATGTGGATTCAGATCCTTATCCGCCCTGTTTCTGATGATTGGCATAAGGAAACTACCGATAAATGGGTCAAGCGCGTCAAATCCGGCCAAAAATCCCTCAAAATTCTTGGCATTGATTGGGTCTGGCTAGTAGAGGCGCTTGGTGCACTCTTCCGCCCCCCAGAAGGTGGCACCTCTAATCCTGCCCCAGAAGTCAAATTATCAGACCGTCTTAAAACCCAAGTAGAAAAGGCCGAGGAAAAAGCCACCAAGCTTGGCTTTGAAGTAAAAATTCGCCTTGCCTATCTCGGCAATGACCAGACCGACGCCAAATTAAACATGCAAGCCCTCGTTGGCACCTTTAAACAATTTAATTCTACCAATCTTAATGGCTTCAAAATGGTTAGTGCTAGCTTTGATCCAGCCGCCCTTGATAGTTACAGTCATCGCCGGTTCTCCGATAAAGGTTTCATCCTTAATATCTCCGAGCTTGCCTCTGTTTACCACCTGCCACACACCTCTGTAGAAACGCCTAATATCGTCTGGGCTACTTCCAAGACCGCCGAGCCGCCCGCCCAGCTTCCACTCATTACTGGCTCCCCTGCCAATGATGAAAATATTTCTGCCTTTGGTCTCACCAATTTCCGTGGCATAAATTATCAATTTGGCATGCTTCGCCGCGACCGTTCCCGCCATGTCTATATCATTGGTCAAACTGGGGCAGGGAAGAGCGGTCTTTTGGAACTCTTTGCCCTTTCTGATATCTATTACAATCAAGGCTACTGTATTATTGACCCACATGGAGATTTTGCCGTTAACAATCTCCGTTTTGTTCCAAAGCATCGCATCAAAGACGTTGTCTATTTCAATCCTTCCGACACCGCCCATCCTGTCGCCTTTAACCCTCTAGAAATCATCGACAACACCAGAAAGCCTAATATCTCCTCAGAAGTTATCGGTGTTTTGAAGCGAATGTTTGGCGACTCTTGGGGTCCTAGACTGGAACATATTCTCCGTTATACTCTGCTTGCCCTGCTAGACCGCCCCGAAACAACCCTTCTAGATATTTCTCGCATGCTCACTGATAAAGATTTCCGCAAAGAAACCTTAGATTACTGTAAAGACGTAACTGTTTTACAATTTTGGAAACATGAATTTGGTCAATGGAGCGAAAAGCAAATTAACGAATCTATCGCGCCAGTATTAAACAAAGTTGGTGCCTTCACCGCTAACCCTATCATTAGGAATATCGTCGGCCAGCCCAAATCATCCTTTAATATTCGCCAGATTATGGACGAAGGCAAAATCTTAGTCGTTAATCTCTCTAAAGGTCTGATAGGGGAGGATAATGCGGGTATTCTTGGCGCCTTCCTTGTCACTAAGGTTCAGCTGGCCGCTATGTCCCGTTCCGACATCGAAAACGTTGAGGACCGTCGCCCATTTTATCTCTATGTAGACGAATTCCAAAACTTCGCCACCGATTCCTTTGCCGTAATTCTCTCCGAGGCTCGCAAATATGGCCTTAACCTCACCGTTGCCAATCAATATACCGCCCAGATGACAGATTCTGTCCGCGACGCCGTTTTTGGCAACGTCGGCACCACTATCTCTTTCCGTGTCTCCGCCGACGACGCCCCGATCCTCTCCAAACAATTTGAGCCTACCTTTGAGGCAGCAGATCTCCTCGCCCTCAATAATCGTAACTTCGTTATCTCTATGATTATAAACGGGGAAAAAGTGCCTGCTTTTTCCGCCACCACCTTATCTATCCCTAGTACACCAGATGATAATTTTGAAGAAATTATCGCCGAATCTCGCCGGGTCTACTCTCGTCCTCGCACGGAAGTAGAAGCCGAAATCAAAGAAACAATTGAGCAGGCAGAGAAATACAAGAGGGAATTGTCTGATTCTGGCCGCGAGGCTGGTATGCGTGGCGCCACCCCAAAAGGGAATCAATCCCCTGTTTTTGCCCCTGTTAATTCCCCCTCTCGCCCCCGTAAACCATCCTTCCCCACCCCTGTTACACCCCAAGCAGACTTCAAACGCCTCAAGCTATCCCCTAATGCCGCCGAGGAAAAATCCGCTCCTGGACTTAAAGATTTAAAGGCTATCTTGGCCCAGAAAGAGGCCTCCACCCAGCCAAAACAGCCCGCAGAAGCTCACCAGAGCCAAAATCAAGCCGGAAACAACAAAAAGCATAAACAGTATCATAAAAAAGGAAATCACCGCTAGAATCATACTTAAAATGCCAAATTCGGCATATTTAGGGGTCACAACCACGCATACATAACCGTCTTTTTTATAAATCCTTAATGTCGCACAATCACTCTTTTACGTCATTAAGTAAACTTTCTACTAACGACTAACAAATAATAAAATCATTCTGGTTTCGCTTAGTCTCTCGCCAAGCGATAAATCGTTTTGGTTTCGCTTGCGCGTTCCTCGCGCCCGTCTTTACGGGGCTCGGCCGCTAATGCTCGGCAGCAGCCTCCGCACCCCGCGAAACGCAAAAGATTTATCGCTTGAAAAAAACGCAAGGCGGAACTTCAAATGTTTTCTTTACAGGCAATTTCCCGGAGGCTTTCAAAAAAGTCAACGCCCTTTAGGGCTTTACTTTTTTGAAAACGTAGGCGCCAGCAAAGAAAATCGTTTGAAGTAAACGCCGCTCGGGGTTTATAAGCGCCGCTCTGGAGCAATTCTGAACCCCGGAGAACTACTCCAGAATTGCTTTTTCCACCCCACCCCTGTTAACCCATTTGCCAACCCTCATTTTACGTGTCCTAATCACTTATTTTGCCACATTTAACAAATTTTTTCAAAATTTTTCTAATTCCCTTGTTTCCCTTTTATTTTCCTACTTTTGCATCAATTTCACTCCACCCAGCCCAAACTGCGTTTTTCTTCCCTCTCAAAAAAATCCCCCTCTTCCCTCTTACCGAACAAAAACCGAACTTATAGCATCCCCTATTTTAGGCTATTTATAGTACGCTTTTCCCGCTACCCGCACATCTACGTAGCTAGGCCCCACGCCATTCTTGTCTAGATAGCGAATCATCCGCACTACATCCTCCACCGTCACACCAGCCCCCCTGTCTATATTTGTCTTATAAAATTCATTTCGCCCATCCAGATAAATATCTATCTCGCGCGTCTTGCCAGATGGCACCACCGCTCGCACCACTTTATATCCACTATCTTTAAAATCATTCTCTAGCATCCCCACATACTCCTTCATCCGCGAAGTCACTAAGCCCGAGCCACTCTCATCTTCAATCGCCACCGTCGGTGTAAAAACTTCCTCAGACAAAGTTTCCGGCTCTTTCAAATTACCGTATATATTAATAAAAATAATTACCGCCAAAACAACAGCTCCCGCTAGGCCAACTATCAAAATTACTCCAGACATTATCTTTTTCTGCTTCGCCTTTTTCCGCAGACTCATCCGCTCCGAATCAGAAACGGATCGTTCCCTTTCCGCCACAATCGTCTGCCCTCGCCGCATCTGCCTGGCAAAATCTACCTGATTTTTATTTCTTACCACCTTTTCCCACTCCAATTATTATCTCTGCTAAATCTTTTGCTGCATCCGGCCGCGCCAATTCGTGCAAATTAGCAGCCAGTAATTCCCTTTTCTTTGGGCTACGCACCAAATTTCTTACTTTTTCTAGTAGTATTCCTGGCTGCTGCACCATCTTTTCGTCTAATACTACCTCCGCTGCGCCAGCTTCTGCCAACTTTTCTGCGTTCTTCACCTGATGGCTACCCGGCAATTTTTCAAATGGCACCAGCACTACCGCTTTCTTTAAAGAAGCCAGCTCGGCAATCGTCGTTGCCCCTGCTCGCGACACCACCACATCCGCCGCCCCAAGAAGCTCGTTCATTACCGTAGAAAACTCCCATATTCTAAAATTAGACTGTAATTTTGCTTTGTCCCATTCTTCGTACTTTTTCAAATCTACCATTTCTTCGTAGTGTGCCCGACCAGCCACTAACCCTACCGAGGAAAATTTCAGCATTTCTGGCAAAATCTCCCGCACTGCCTCATCAATATGTAATGACCCTTGCGACCCTCCAGTAATCATCACTAGCGGCCTCTCTGGGTCAAACCCCGCCGCACGCTTCAGTGTCCGCTGCCGACTTTCCGACACCTTCGCAAACTCCTCGCCCACCGGAATACCTGTAATAATGAAACGCGCCTCCCGCATGAAATTGTCTGACTCAAATCCTAACGCAATTTTCGTTGCTTTCTTGCTGAGTATCCGGTTGGCCAGCCCTGCCGCTGCATCCGACTCATGTATTACATACGGAATATGAAAAAGCCGCGCAACAAGCCCCACTGGCAAGCTCACAAACCCCCCTTTTAGAAAAATTACATCCGGACGACTATTCTTACGAAAAAGCCGGAAAAACGCCTGAAATAGACCAAAAACAAAGCCACAGAACCCTTTTATGTTGCCCCACACAATTTCCCGTAAAGTAAAACCAATATTAGAAAAATAATCAGCAAATTTCCAGCCACTATACCGGCGAAACTTTCCTGCAGATATCTTCCTCACCCTAATATATTGCCCTGTCCGCCCAGCATTAGCCTTATCTGAGCCACCCCAAGACACACCTAGCTCCGTTGTCAATTTAACAACATTTTTATAGTATTTTTTATCTGTCCAAAATTCCAAAACCGCCCTTGGCGCTAGCGCCAAAATCTCATGCACGACGGCTACTGCCGGTGTAATGTGTCCCCCTGACCCCCCTCCGACTATTAGTATCTTCATTTTTTCTTACCTCTCTACTAGTATAACACGAAAGCTGCAATGATGCACCTAGTGCAAAGGAAATAAACATCATACTTGTCCCACCATAAGATAACAGCGGCAAAGTAATACCCGTAAGCGGTATCAACCCCGTCATTGCCCCAATATTTACCACTACGTGCGCTGCCACCCACGCAAACACTCCCACCACCACCAAACTCTGCTCTAAATCTGCTAGGTGGTCAGATACCTTTAAAAGCTGCGATAATAATATCGTATAGCAAGCCACTACCGCCATCAGCCCCACAAACCCTACCGTCTCCCCCATCACCGCAAACACCGAATCGTTAATTGATTCCGGCAAATAGCCTGTCGCCTGCACGCTATTTCCCGGCCCCACTCCAAAAAACCCACCGGTACCAATTGCCAGCATCGCATTATCAATATGGTATGAATCAGACGACCCTTCCTGCCCATACGTCATCAGGCGTTCCATTCTGTGTGGCGAACTTACCACCGCCAGCACCCCCACCACTGCAATCGCCCCCACCGCCATCGCTAATCTTTTCCAGCTCAGCCCACTCATCAGCAAGATTGCCAAAATAATCGCAATTATTACTATCCCCGTTCCCAAATCTTTCTGCAATACTACTACAAAGAATAGAGACAGCCCCGCATAAAACCCAAGTGGCTTCCAAAAATCAAATGTATCCAGCTTCCCTTCTTTCCGCCGCTGCGCTACCAGCTGCGCCAAATATAACACCAGCCCCAACTTTAAAAGCTCCGCTGGCTGAAAGGACGTCACCCCCAAATTATACCATCTGCATGCCCCCAGCTCACACTTTGCCAGCGGAATATTCGCCAGTGCCATTAACTGTAGCAGTGCGCACAGTACCAGCCCTGCTATCAAGATGATTTTTGCATATTTCCTCAGCTGTTGGTACGGCACAAAAAATGCCAGTATAAACATCGCAAGTGCCACTATTACGTTTATTAGCTGATGAATGAAGAAATAGTTTGTATCATAATCAGATCCATACGCCATATTCATAAAATTAACTCTTAGAGGCCCAATTGCATAGATAATAATCAGCCCCATTATTATCAAAGCTATCGTCAAAATTAAAATCAATTTATTAAATTTATGTCGCCGCATCTAGACTATTCCCCCAACCGCTGCCAAGAAAACTCCCACCACCGCAGCAATTGCGGCAATCACCCAAAATCTCATTACAATCTTTGCTTCCCCCCAACCTTTCGCCTCTAGATGATGATGAATCGGCGCCGAAATAAATAGTTTCTTCTTAAACACTTTCTTCCAAAATATCTGGATTAACGATGACCCTGCCTCTACTACAAGTAGCACTCCTATCACCGGCAATAGGAAAAATGCGTCCGTCATCATTGCTACTACCCCCAGCCCCGACCCTAACGCAAAAGACCCTACGTCCCCCATCATAAACCTTGCTGGCGGCACATTAAACCACACATAAGAAAGCAGCCATCCGTCCACCGTAAAGCAAAACCCTGCTAGCTGCCACTGCCCCTGAAACAATGCTATCACCCCAAATGCTCCATAGGCTATCATCGTTATCCCTCCAGCCAGACCGTCTAATCCATCGGAAATATTCACCGCATTAGATGTCGCCACCACCGCAAAAGTAAATAATAGCATCATCCCCACCGACCCTAGCTCCAGCGGCCCCACAAATGGCACTTGCACATCTGTCCAGCCCAATTTATAGGTAAAAAACCAGCCCATCCATAAGCCTATCGCCGTAATCATCGCAAATTTCACTGGTGCCCTCAAGCCCGCTGCCCCATGACCATCGCCAAAAACATTAATCATGTCGTCTATCAGCCCCACTACCGAGCCCCCCACAAACCCAGCTATCGGCAGCCATGTCTGGCCTCTGTTCCAGTTGCACACAAAAGTCACCACAAATACCGCTATCACTCCCACTACTCCCGCCATCGTTGGAAAAGCTCGTTTAAATTTATGCGCGTGTAGCTTTGTCATTACCGGCAAAGATTTACCATCCATTGTGGTCTTTTTTTGCTTTTTCCACCATTTATATTTATAAGCAAAATGCGTATAAATTGGCGTCAGAAACATAGATAAGAAAAACGCCGCCAGCGCCAATACTAGCCCGTAAAACGCTTCACCATCAATTGTATTCATCAGTTCCATATTATTCCGCCGGCTTTATCCTTAAATATTCCTGCATATAATTACTAATTTTATCAAACATTGGCAATGCGTGCAACTGCCCCTCAAAAGCCTTTCCCTTTTCCCAAATTCTTACCATTACCACATATTCTGGCTTGGCCGTTTCTGGCGAATTCCCCGCCCCGCCATAGCCAATATATGTCGCCGCAGTTTCGTCCATTACATATTCCCCGTCACGAATTATCTGCGCCGTACCAGTTTTACCTCCTACATAATATCCCGCCTTATCTATTCCCAAAATTCTCCGAGCGCTCCTCGTTCCCCACAGCATCTGTCGCATCGTCGCCGAAGTGCTTTCACTCACTACATTTCGCACCGCCTGTTTTTCAGCAGTCTTCTTTAAGGCACCATCCACCATTTCCCCCTCCACCACCGTAGGTGTATAGTAATGCCCACCATTTACTACCGCCGAGAAAGCCGAAGCCACCTGCAGCATCGTCAGATCCAAATTCTGCCCAAAGGTCATATTTGCATAGCGCGAATTTAGCCCATAGCCAGTATTTGGCCCTACGATCAGACCGGTAGATTCCAAAAGCTCAATTCCCGTTGCCTCGCCAAAACCAAATCTATCATGATAATATTCATAAAGTTTTTCCCGCCCCGCTTTAGTAATTTCACCCGAATCCCCCCCTAGCCACATCAACGCCTGCATTGAGCCAGTATTTAAAGAATAATTAAAAGCAATTTGCATTGGGATTGTCCCTAGCTGCCCCTTTTCGGCGTTAGCAATATCCCAGCCATCTACCGTGGTATAGCCTTTGTTTACATACGTCGTTTCTGGCGTCATCTTTCCCTCTTCTACTGCCGCCGCAAAAGTGAATGTTTTACATACCGAAGCCGGCTCGTATGGATCTTCCAAGGTATAATTCACAAACTGCGCCGCATCCTCCACCTTACCATACTCTGCTGGATTGTAATTTGGCATATTTACCATCGCTAGCACCTTGCCTGTCTGCGGGTCCATCACCAGCGCTGCCGCGTGTGCCGCCTTGTATTCGTCCATGGATTCTTTTACTAGCCGCTCCACGTTACTCTGAATATTTTTATCTACCGAAAGCACCACATTTTTACCATTTTCTGCCGGCACTCGCACATTTTCATCGCCAATCGTTAGCGGAATATTATTCACATCTTTCACCGTCTTTAACAGTCCATTTTTACCAGACAAATCCACATTTAGCGAACCTTCCACTCCATACTGCCCCTGCCCCTCTGCATTCACGAAGCCAAGCAGCCCTGATGCCAATTCTCCCTCTGGATACACTCTCCGCACCCCTTCCTGGAACCATACTCCCGTCGGATTTTCCTCTTTAATTTGCTCTGCTACTCTCCTCGGCACTTCCTTTGCTATCACATAATATCGTCGTTCTTTATCGGCAAACACCTCATTCCATTCAGCTGTGCGATAATTACTTGCATATTTATCTACCACTTCTTTTACTTGCTGCTCGTCCGCCGTCATTGGGTCTACCAGCACCGTAAAGACACTTTCATTCATCACCACCGGCACTGCCTCTTCCCCCTCCATCATGTAAATCTCCCCCCGCTTTGCCAAAATGGTATTTTGCATGGTATGTTGCTCGTCTGCCATCGCCACCCATTTATCATATTCCAAAATCTGAATCACAAAAAGCCTGACGGCTATCACCCCCACCGCCAGAAACAGGCCAGCTTTTAGCAATTTGCTCCTGCTCATATTTTTATTATAACACGCTTAATCAGCATAATAAGCACTAGAAGCATTTGCCATCTCCGCCGCGACTTCACTTTTTTGACTTGCCGCAATAGAAGTTAGTCGCGCCTTCTCTACTGCTAAATCTTCCTTCTTGGCAGAAAGCTCATCAATTTCCGATTCAATCCGCGATAGTTCATAATCATACGCCGAAGCTTTTGTCGTTGACGTAATATAAATTAGCCCCACAATTAGCACCATCATCCCCATAATCAAAGCTGTAGATACTGATCCTAAAGCTTGTCCGGCGTGTCGCACTGTATTACGATTCCTCCCCCAGCTAGCATTTCGGAAATCTCCTCGCCTTGCCGTATATGATGTTTGTGCTCTCATTTTTGTTTTAAAATCCTCGCATTAAAAATTATTTCTGTTTTTATTTTTGGGTTGTTTCTTAGAGTGGAGGACGGTAATATCACAGCGCCACCGCATTTCATCATATTACCGCCTACCGAAGGTCATATTTTTTTGAAACACATCCTTGACTCTTACAACCAAGGTGGGACTCCATTCTCTACAAATTTTGCCCCATGCAAATTGTATCTATCTGGTGTTTCCGGGGTGGCAAGTGTCTGAAAGCCACCCCACACCAAGATTGTTTATCTAGCGAAAGTGCACTTTTACTTGTTGTGCTCTAGATTTGCTAGAAACTTTGATTTGCTTTGGCATATATTGCCTCCTTTTGTTTATTTTTGTTGTTTTTATTTGTATCACATCCTCTTTCGCGCTGCTCGCAACTTTGCGCTCCTCGCCCGAGGGTTGATACCAAGCTCCACATCTCCTGCAGTCATTGGTTTCTTTGTCAATATCTCCAAACTACTCTCCTCACCCATACTACTTTGTTCCTTAAAGAATTGCTTCACCAGCCTATCCTCCAAACTATGAAAAGAAATGATTGCTAGCCGCCCACCAGGCTTTAAAAGCTTTGGCAAAGCCGGCAATGTCCGCTCTATCTCGCCTAGCTCATCGTTTACAGCGATTCTTATCGCCTGAAAAACTCTCGTCGCTGGATGAATTCGCCCTCGTTTTCCCCAAAACGGCGCATTCGCCAGCTGCAAGGTAGATTTCCACGGCCGCCCTATGCATATTTCTCTTGCATATCTCTTTGATAATCCCGGGCTAAGTTCCCCATATTTCATGAAAATTTCCTCTAATTCTCTTGCACGCCATTTATTCACTACCACATCAGCCGTCAAGGCTTGCGTCTGGTCCATCCTCATATCTAGTGGTCCATCTTGCATCAGAGAAAATCCTCTATCTGGATTATCCAACTGCGGAGAAGAAACTCCAAAATCCGCTAGTATTATATCAAATGTTGCTCCACTTTCTAAAAGCTGCCACACCGCATTACAAAAATCACTTTTCATGATAGTTATATCCGTACTCGCAAATTTTTTCCGAAGATAATCTATCGCGAAATCATCCCGGTCGCAAAGGACCGAAGTTTTATACTGCTGTGTCACATCCAAAATTTTACTTGCGTGTCCCGCATATCCCGCCGTGAGGTCTAAATAGTTCTCACCCGGCTGTGGCTGCGTCACATCCAAGACTTCTGATAATAACACTGGAATATGAAGTTTATTCATATTGATATTATAACATACTTGCTAGCTTCCTGCCCCTAAAGCAGTCTGCTACTTATGCCTTAATATCACTTCGTTTGAGATCGCCCAACTAGAAACTTTAGCGTTTTTGTTTTTGTTCGATTTTTGTTTGGCCTTACACAAAGGATAACGGTAAAACCTTTTTTGTCGCAATTCACTAGCGCTAGGCCGGTGTCATAATTGTGACAGTTGAGAGTTTATTGTGTAAAGGTTGTTTAGAGTTAATTGGGAGGTGTTTCTATTAGAAGTACCTGCGGTTTTGGTGTCGCGTGTCCTAAACGCGCGCCAAAACTCCTAGTTGGCCAATCTCAAACTATTTAAAGGTACGTAGGTTACAACTACCGAATTTTTGTCATACGCACTATTTCGTAGTTCACCTGCTCTGATTCTGTTTTTATTCTTGCCATTTGTTTTGTTTGTTGTATTTGTTTGTGGTCTTTTGTTGTCCACTGACCTTAGTTTATATTAATTTTTCCAAAAAAGCAAGACCTTTTTCGCACTTTTTTGCATAAAAGTTTTCCACAGGTTTTAACTTTTCCACACATTTCCACACCCAAAAACCCGAACAAACGCCCGAACAAACCATACGCCAAAAACCGAACAGTCCAGCCTTGCAATTCCCCATCTTGGTGCTATAATAAGCATAAGGGGGTACGCCGCTCAGAGGCCAGGCTACATATTCCTATATGTGTTTTACCTGCCCTTTCACCGGCTATAATCGTGGAAAAACGGAAGTACCCTTGGCGAATAAAAACCGAGGTCTATACCAAAATATCTATCAGTGGTACGCCCTTGCTAGATTAATAAGCTACTTCTCATGCTCAGTACCTTAGGCTTTACTAAGTACTACGGCAACTGGAATTGGAACAACGCGTCCGAGAACAATCAGGGTAGCAACGGCAACTTCTGGTCTGGTACGCCTTCCGCTGAGACTAATGCGTACAACCTGAACTACAATTCTGGAGGCGTCAACCCGCAGAATAACAACAATAAGGGCAACGGCTTCAGTATTCGGTGCGTTGCACGTTAGATAGCATTCCTTCTTCCAGCTTTCCCCTTGATTTTCCACTACGCCCCCTAAAATCTATATTCCCACCCCATTCTGTCAAAGATTTTCTTCTCCACTTTCTTACTTCTTAAATGCTTCATATGCCCCAGATATGACGCTATTGATGTTACGTCGCCGTCATCTACCAAATACAGCTCTGCCGCTTCCCTAAAAAACTGCTCCATCCTCCTTCCCGGACACAACCCCCACTTCCATACCATCGCTCCCAGCCATTCCACTCCTTGATGCACCTCTATCACCTGTACCTTTTTCGGATGTAAAGTCAATTTTCTCATTGCTAAATAATCTCTAATCAACATAATATCTTGTTTTACCTGCTCTAATTTTTCCTCTGGCACTATAATATAAAAATCATCCACATACCGCCCATAATGTTTATAGCCCAAATCATGCATAATGAATCTATCCATCGGATCCAAATAGATATTTGATAATAATTGCGAGGAAAGATTGCCAATCACAATTCCCTGCCCTGGTGGCTGACAAAACAGGCTCTTATTCCGCGGCAAACAGTCCCAATCTGCCAGCGACCCTTTTCGTATCACCCCTTTACAAGGGTCATCAAAAATCACCGCCGCCCATAACTCCATTAAGGTCTGGTATAACTGTCCTCTTTCTGGAAATTGTCGCTTCAGCCCCCATTCTACCCTCTCCATCAGCCCCTCTCGTGGCAAACTCATAAAATATCCCTGTATATCTAGTTTTATCACATAGGCCTTTTTCTCGTAGTTTTGCGACACGCTATTAATATGGTGCTGTATTCGCTGCACTCCAAATAGTACGCCTTTTTCCTTCCGGCAAGAATAAGCATCATAAATTAGCCTTTTGTCCCACCATTCCGCCACCATATTATATAAAAAATGGTGCACTACTCTATCTTTAAATGGTGCAGCAAATATCTCTCTTGTCACTGGCCGCCATACAATAAAGGCAATTCCTCGCCCTGGCCTATAATATCCCGACATTATCACATCTCTTAAATTCAATATGTTTTCTGCTGCATTTATTTCAAACATATGTTCATCCACCGTCGTCCTCTTACCTTTTCTAGCATCATAATATGCTCGCCACAATTCCTTTAGTAGCCAATCAGCAAACTGCCCACGCGGCATTTCTGCGACTTTACTTAAGTCCCTCATTTTTGCGTATCACATCTCCTGCCACATCATCAGTTTTCTCTCCCAGCCACGGTTTCACCAATCTTTCCGCCTCAACTATGTCCACCCCCAGTTTTGTCGCCACATCTCTGTCCAAGATGTCTATTCTCGTTGCCACATTCACCTGCACTTTTAGCGCCATCAGCGCTTTCTTTATTCTTTTTAATGCTTCCTCTGGCGTTATTCCTCCCCATGTCATATATTGATACGTTTTCATAGCAGAAATTGCCAGCTCAGCTATCCCATATCCCATCATTTTCCGGCCTGGCTCTGGCATCCGATTCACTGCATTATATATTCTTTTAGTTATCTCTCTCAACTTCCCATCAACTTCTGGGATATTTATCACCACCGGCGCTAATTTATTTAGCCTCTCTAGCTTTGCTTCTTCCTCATGTTCATATCTCTTCACATCTTCAGCACTAATTTTGTAGCCTAGATCCACTACCTTCACCGTTTCTGAAGATCTCCGCCTGTCCACTCTGTACCCCAGTTCGTACATTTGTGAAATCAAACTCGGCAATCCTTCATCTCTCAATGATATTATCCCTGTCGGTGATTTCAAACCAAAATCATGGTCATTGTTAACATTGGCTTCGTGCTGAATTCTTCTTGCTACAATATAACGAAAAAATAGCACACTGTGCCAGCCCATCTTCCACCAAGCTTTTTCATTGGATTGAAAGATATAAAGATAACGATAGTTTTTCTCCTCCTTTTCCGCCACAGCTTTCTTACGTTTTCTGTAGCGATACTGGCTTTCACGCCCTGCGGCAGATTTAGCGTCCCGATCAAGCTTTTTCTTTTGTGCAGCTTTTTCTTGCTTTGCTCGTTCCGCCTTGACTCTTTCCTCGGTCCGCCTCTCGGCTTTCTCTACCGGCATTTTTTTCTAGCTACCTCCATCATTTTATCTTTTTCTTATCCGACTTCACCTTCCGGCGCTCTCCCCTGCGGTTTTTTCAATCGTGGAAAACCAAGGGGAAAGCTGGAAGAAGGAATGCTATCTAACGAGCAACGCACCGAATACTGAAGCCGACGCCCTTATGGTTGCTATTCTGCGGGTAGACGCCTCCGGAATAGTAGTACAGGAAGTACGCATTAGTCTCAGCGGAAGGCGTACCAGACCAGAAGTAGCCGTAGCTACCCTGAGTGTACTCGGACGCGTAGTTCCAACCCCAGTAGCCGTAGTACTTAGTAAAGCCTAAGGTACCGTTTGCTAGTAGCTTCGCACCAGTATCAATACCATATACATGTAAGAGCTTTGCCCAGGATTTGTTTACGCCATTATCGCCATTAGTAGGCAATGTCCAGCCCTTGGGGCAGATGGAGGTATCTGGAGCGGTAGTGACTCCTGCCGTAGTCTCCTTAGCTACTGCCACTGTCCAGTTGTAGTATGGTTCATTCCAATATTGCTGATCTTGAGAGGCATATTGGCCTAGACCGTGGGATACTTCTACCTTCTTTGTAGCATAATCATTTGTATTCCAATCAGTGGTGGCGGTGATGCCAGCTGGAATGGTGTAGTTTGCTGGAGAAGTGAAGTCTGAGGTTTCGGCACTAATGGTGTAGTTGTAGATGTTGAGGTTGTCTGTCATCCAACAGTTACCGTCAGCAGCTTTTACTACGCCGTAGTTAGCTACCTGGCTGCCAGCGTTACCGCCACCACGGGTGTCTCTTAATGTTACTTTAGTGCCCGTATCTGTAGCCGCACAGATGTCTGATGTCATTTCCTGCATCGTGGTGATGTTTGCTAGTGTTGGCGAAGTATATTCAAAGGCATTCTCTGCTACATAGGTGCTATCGTATTTCTGGATATAGACAGATACATTGTAAGTACTCCCTACAGTAAGTTGTGGGACGGTGCAGGTGAGATTTACTGTAGCGCCACCTAGGGTTGTATTAGTGATGTTGCAGGATTCGTTGCCAATCTTGGCGGTGATAGTGCCAAGGTCTGAAACTTGGTTGTTTTCCAAGGTAGATTGGAGTGGTACACTGATGTTTACGGTATCATTTAATGCGCCTGCCTGTGGATTGATACTGGGGATGCCTAAATCTGCATTGCTGGCTTCGGCAATAATAGTATAGAGAATATTGCCAGAATAGGTGCCAGTTACCATATTAGTATCTACCTTTACTGCGTACCACACAGGCACAGCATCACCTTCTATGGGCGTAGCAGTGCTTCTAGTCTTTAGTAGGTATTCATTACCCATTAGTGGGGCTGCACCGTATACTTGATTATTGTTATCTTCCGCAGAGAAGGTAAGTCCCCAAGTGTTTTTAGCGAGAGTAGCGGTAGTAGGGTAGACGATATCTGTGCCGCTACCATTATTATTAGCAGAAATATAACCAGAGGATTCATCACCGTTGAGGTATAGACGATTACCATTAGTATGGTTATTGTCCATAGAAACGTATAGTTGGTAGCCGCTATCGGAGGTGGACTTGGCGGTGAGAGTATCGTTGCCAGAAATGAAGGTGCCCGTTGGGTCTGGCTGGCCTACGTTTAGGGTGACCTTTTCTTGGCCTGGGGTGATACTAATCTGGGTATCTGTATTTAGGACTTTGGCGGCGACTTCCTGGGTTTCGGCGCTGGAATTTTTGACGGGCGCTATCACGCTCGCCACTACATACGCCGCCAAGAAAGCAAAAGCGCCCAAAGCAAATGTATTATACGCCTTGTGCGTCGTACTCTTTTTCAGCGACAATCCGCTATTTTTCGTCCCCCTACCCCTGGTTATATTGAACTTAACGCTCATTAATACCTCCATAATTAAATATTAACATCTGACATTTTTTGCCTATCTTCCTCTATTATACACAAGCCTTTTCCAAAAAGCAAGACCTTTTTCATTGCCTTTCTAATTCCCTTTTCCACACCCCCTCCTATCATAATTTAAGTATATTCACTTTTTCTTAGCTCTTGAACGCGAGCCAAAGAAAAAAGTTAAGCGCTCTAAATAGCGCTTAACCACACAACTAAGCATGTTACATATACGGATCCTAGTTAAGTATATGTAATGTGCTTTATGATCTAATTATATTACGGTTATTTTTTATCGTCAACTTTGGCTGCACCATTCTAACCGCGTGGTGGCTCACCTTCAGCGTCTTTTAGGAGTTTTTTAGATTTTATTTCATAACGGCGCCCATTGACGGGAGAAACATAATAATCTTCGTTCAGGAGATTTACAAACATTGTCAAATCTTTATCGTCCATGATAATAATAGAGCCATCGTCGTCCGTCATTAATTCTAGCTGGACTTGGTCGGCATAATCAATCAAATCTTCCTGAGACATTTCCTCGGCGATGTCAAGGTCCTGAAGCTTTTTGACGAGCGGTTTTCTATCAACGAGCAAATCATTGAGCGTAAGACCTTCGGAGAAAGATAGTTTATACTTTTCTTGTAGCTCTTTAGCTTTGGCGGCAGCAATTGCCTCAGTCTTATAATCGTATTGGAAAAGATTTTCAAATTTGGACTGATTAAATACGATGATCGTATCATCAATAATAGCAACTTGATTATCATCTGGCATCTTGATGCCAACTTCAGCAGCAAAAGGTTCAAAGCTTTCACCATTTAGCTCCCAGGAAGTAGCCCCCTTGAGGGCAGAGGAAGCAGGGATGCCTTTAGCAATATAAAAGGTCTTGGTGCCACTATCTCCACCTGGATAGGAAAATTTAGCAATAATACCTTTTACCTTTTTGAATTCATACTCGTTATCAGTAAAATAATCAATATCTTTATATTCATGCTCAATCAAATGAAGCAAAGTTTCAGCACGCCCAACCTTTTCAAGCTTAGTACGATAAATCTCCTTATCTTCGCCAGAAGGGTTTTCGTAGTCAACGCATACCAAGCCCTTATCAGCCTCTTTAATAATATATTGGATGGCTTCAGCCATAAACATCGCCTTAATGTTGCTGGCAAGCGCATCAGAATAACGGACTTTATAAGGAGTATAATTCTTATTAAATAGAAATAGCTCCACGGAGACATTATTTTTAATCTCATCTATCTCATTAGCCCACTGAAATACATCAAATTTTTCTGAGGTTGGGGCTGGGGTCTTCTCATTTTCCATAATTTTCTCCACTTTATCTGTTATCTCTTATTATACCACAGATTACTTAAGAATAAATTGACAATAAAAAATAACCGTAATATAATTAGATCATAAAGCACATTACATATACTTGGCTAGGATTTGTATATGTAACATGCTGTTGTTGTGTAGTTAAGCGCTACTTAGAGCGCTTAACTTTTTTCTTTGGCTCAAGCTCCAAAGAAAGTGTAAGGTGAAAAAGCCTTAATAAATGCACATCTATTAAAGACATATTTTTTACCTCCTTTCTATCATAGGGACTCTGGTCGCCTAGTATAACCGCTTTAGTGTAGTCCCTGCCGAGTGTAACTCCACTACACCTCGCTTTACGCGCCCCACCTGCGCCGAGACTCCACTGAGTTTGTGAGCTAAAGAACTTTTTACACAACAAAGCTATTGTAGCAAGGGTAAAGGCTATTTGCAAGCATAAGTAAAATAGAGTGGGGTTTTAATAAAATAGGCTAAATGTTATTTCTAACCATTTCGTAATAGCCATCACCGCTAAAATTGCTCTGACCAAGAGTTTTGAAGGTATTCATGATTTCTTCTCTAACTTCTGAAACTTTATCGTCTTCCGTTAAAACTGCTTCCATCTTAGCGTAATATCCATCTACATTTTCTACTTTATCTAGATAAAGTTTAATTCCGGATTCCATTGTGATCTCTTGCCGCCTTCTGGAAATCTCCGCCTCTAGTTTGAAGCCTAGTTGTTGAATGATTTTTACTGTTTCTGAATAATCTCTTACCACCGTAGCGTCAACGATATCTATGCCACTATCTTCTACGTGGCGTTTCATGATAAATTCATATCTTGGCGGTCTATCCAAAGCTCGCATTTCTGTCCGCATAATTAAACGTGGGTAGCTAGAGTGTGGTTTGTATCCCCTAGGTACAAATACTCTGTCATACTGCCAATATACTGACCCAAAATCCATATCAATGTCAGAAAGTTTACGTTCAAAATCATCACGATTTTTTAGCCGACACTTCAGAATAATCTTCTTCATATTGCAATTATATCATATTTCTCCCCTATCCCCAAACGTAAGCGTCTCTACATAAAAATCGTCTGTTCAATATCGCTGCGAAATAAACTATAAACATTTTGCCCACATTTTTCACTAAAATAATCCCTCAGCCCACACAACACCTTTACGTTTTTTCCTGGATTTGGTAAAAGATGCCGAGTTATTATATCGCAAAATCTATTTTCCACCGTCGTAATTCCCCAAGATGTTGCCATATTATCTGCCAGCTGAACTAATCTGTCATAATCATCAAAAGGTTGATATTCCGCCAAAAGCTTTTGTGTACGCTCTGCATAGCCATTTCTCGCCATAATATCCCAGAAATGATCCATTTCCTGCCCCTCATAGAAAGTGTGCGTAATTGCTATTCGTGCAGCCTCTGGCATCCCCTCTGCCATCAAAACATCATAGCCAGTCAAATGATGCGTCATGTTTTCGTCTGGAGTACTCACGCTCTTGCCAATATCGTGTAATAGTCCTAGGGCATAAGCTTTATCCGCATCCATCCCACAGGCTCCAGCTATCCTCTCTGCCACAGTTGCCACATTCCGCGAATGCCTATCCCAGCCTTCCCAACCAATCGCTAGTACCTCCGGAAATCTCCGTACAAAAACATCCTCTGCCTTGTCTCGCATACTATTGTTCCCTTACATAATAACTAACTTCATCTATCTGTGGCATCGGCGTCCCCCGCCAGATTTTCAACACTGCTCCATCATCACTCACTGCCACCACCGACGGATATTCCACAATATCTCTCGCCTTTGCAAAAATCTCCCCCTCTACTGAATCCGGATCTAAACTTTCTACTTCTTTACCAGTGTCATGCTGAAAATCGTTCATCCACATCTCCACTTCACGCGCATAATCTGTATTGTCGCGCCACACTACTACAACTTTCATTTCTTACTTCTCCTTTCTCTTTGTTTTCGGATAATTTCTTCAAATTCATCCATTGTTTTAAATTTCAAAAACACACTCGCAAATCTCACATATGCCACCTCGTTCATCTCTGCAAGCACATCCAAAATAGCTTCGCCTATCTGATGCGAAGTAACTTCGTCTTCACCTATATCATATACCCTATTCACTACCCGATTCACCACTTCCTCTACTTCCATTTCCGAATTAAAAAACTTACCCACACTCCGACGCACTGCCGTTGATAGTTTATCTCTATCAAATGGCTCCTTGTTTCCTGATGATTTTTTCACCGAAAGCTGCGGCATTTCTATCCGTTCGTAAGTGGTAAACCTATATTTGCCATCAGAAGTCACCCTCCGCCGACGTATCATTGAGCCATCTGGCAGTTCCCTACTCTCCAATACTTTACTGTCGCCAATTTTGATTTTATCAAACCTTGGCATAAAACTTACTTCCGTAATCTACCACGCAAAGAAGGTGGAATATCTAAATCTTCTTCCTCGGCATCTGTAGTCTTGATGGAGTCCCACATATTCACCTTGTTTTCTGAGGAAAAATCTCCAGCAGGCTCAGTACTTGCCACTGCTTCCTCTGTACTAGGGATCGTTGGCTCTTCCACGATAGAGGTCGTCACCACTTCTGTTGTTTCTGGCACACCCAAAGCTACTGCCGCAGCCTCATTATTTGCTGCAATTTTGGCGGCTGCCGCCTCACTCTGCTCGCGCAAATTCTGATAATAATCGGAATCAAAACCAGTTGCTACTACAGTAATTATTACTTCATCCTCTAGCTCTGGGCGAATAGCCGCACCAAAGATAATATTTGCATCTGGCGAAACTGCCCCGGTGATTACCTCTGCCGCTTCCTGGATTTCCGACATTGACATATCATAGCCACCAGCCACCGAGAATAGCACCCCTCTTGCACCTTCAATCTTTACTTCAATTAGCGGTGACTCAATCGCCTGCTGCGCAGCAAGCACTGCTCTATTTTCCCCACTTGCCCGGCCAATGCCCATCAGCGCCGAGCCAGCATTCTTCATAATAGCCTTTACATCGGCAAAGTCTAGGTTAATCAAAGCATGCTCAGTAATTAGCTCTGAAATACCCTGCACACCTTGACGCAAGACATCATCGGCAATCTTGAAAGTTTCAAGCAGTGGCGTGCGTGGATCAATCGTCTGGAGTAATCTATCGTTTGGGATAGTAATTAAAGCATCCACCTCCTGTGCCAATTTGCCAATAGCTACATCTGCATTAGCCTTCCTTGTAGAACCTTCAAAAGTAAATGGCTTCGTTGCTACACCGACCGTCAAAATATCTCTAGATCTAGCTTCCTGTGCCACTACCGGCCCCGCCCCAGAGCCAGTACCACCACCAGCACCAAGAGTAATAAATACCATGTCTGCACCATCAATAGCTTTGCCGATTTCCTCCCGACTTTCCTCTGCTGCTTCACGACCTTTCTCTGGATCGCCACCCGCACCCAAGCCCTTTCCGATATGGACTTTTACATCAGCCTCTGAATGATGCAAAGCCTGAGCATCTGTATTTACAGATATAAACTCCACACCAGAAAGACCAACTTCTTTCATGCGATTTACCGCCGAGCCACCGGCTCCGCCGACACCAACGACTTTAATACTTGCTGTGCTTTCCACCTCTGTAGGTTTGACTTCGGGCATTATTTATTCCTCTCTTTTCTTTACTCTATTATATCACACCTTATTGAAAAAACTCAATATTCCGCCTTTTTTCTTTGGCTTCTTCCGCGCATTACCACTATCTCCACCATATTCCGCCATATATAATGCTAGCCCCACGGCCGCCGCAAACTCTGGCTTCTCCGTCGCCTCCGATACTCCCCCTAGCCCAGACGGCACCCCTATCCTTACTGCCGCTTCTAGTACATCTTTTGCAAACACCTCAATATCACGCATCTTTGCTCCCCCACCTACCAAGACAATCCCCTCTGGCAACCTCCTGTCATATCCTGCACGCTTTAGCTCGCTCCTCACCCCCATAAATATCTCATGTAATCTTACCTGAACAATTTTATTAACCTCATTTCTCTTAAAATGAGCCTCTTCTCTGCCACGTTTTACAATAATATCTTTATCGCCGTCTACAAAAGCTCCCGTCACAAATCGCCTCTTTATGTCCTCTGCGAGATCTGGGTCTATCTCAAGTACTATTGCCAAATCATTTGTTACGTTATTAGAGCCCACTGGAAGCACTCCCACATATTGCAAATCCCCCTCTTCAAATACTGCCACGCTCGTCGTCGCCGCCCCAAAATCTACCACTGCTACACCGTTCTCCATTTGCCGTTCCGATAGCACTGCCCTTGCCGACGCTACCACGCTTGGTATCAATTTCTCTACCTGCACCTTACCAATATCTTCTGCCGCCTTTCTAAGATTGTTACAATTAGGAGTAAGTGCCGACAATACGTTTGCCTCTATTTCTAGCCGCGAGCCAGTCATCCCTAGTGGGTCACGAATCCCTGCCTGCCCATCTAGTATATACCCCATTGGTAACACCTCTAATACATCCCTATTTGCCGGAATCCGCCCAGTCGTCGCCGAATCTTCCACTCTCTCAAGATCTGATAAATTTATTTCATGGTCTTTTGGCCCTAAAGCAATCATCCCCTCTGTCTTTGTAGATAGCACATGCGCACCGTTAATAGATAGATATGCCGAATTAATCTCGTGCCCACTCATCCTCTCTACCTCTACTAGCATCCTATCTATTGCTTCCCCTGGGCCGACTAAATTCGCTACTACCCCTTTTCTCATTCCAGAATTACGAGCTTCCCCATAGCCCACCACCGAAGTCGCCCCATCTTTCGCGACACTCATCACTACTGCTCGCACATTTTCTGTGCCAACATCTATCCCGACTGCATATCGCGATACTTCATCCATAAGCATAATTATATCACATATCTAGCATTTTTAATAAAAAATGCTAAAATATATATTATATGGATGAGAAAAAAGTTTCTGCCATGCGCGCCGGTGGCAAAATCCTCGGCGAAATCATGCGCGATTTAAAAGCCTATGTCAAACCCGGTATGACCAAGCGCCAAATAGACACTTGGGTTCGGCAGCAAATTGTTGCTCGCGGTGCCGGCGTTGCTTACGATTTACTAGACCCGCCCTTTCCTGGCAGTATTTGCATTTCTGTTAACGACGAACTAGTCCATGGTGCCCCTAATTCAGATTATGTCCTAGAGGAAGGCGACAAAGCATCTTTTGATCTTGTCATCCTCTACCAAGGCTTCTACACCGACTGCGCCTTCACTATGCTTGTCGGCGGCAAAGGCAATCCTGCCGTTAAGCAAATGATCAAGACCACCTCCGAAGCCTTACGGGCTGGCATCAAAGAAGTTCGCCCTGGTGCCCATATTGGCGACATCGGCCACGCCGTTGAAAAAGTACTAAGAAAGGGTAAACTTGGCGTCATTGAAAATTACATTGGCCACGGCATCGGTCGCGAAATGCACCAAGACCCAGAGGTACCTAACTATGGCAAAAAAGGCACCGGCTATATCCTAAAGCCTGGCGATTGCATCTGTATTGAGCCAATGTCCTCGCTTGGCAAGCCAAACAATTACGTAGAAAGAAATGGCGACAATTGGACCGTCAAATTAAAAGATGGTAGTATTGCCTGCCACTGCGAGCAAACCATCCTCGTCACCGACTCCGGCCACGAGATCTTGACATTACCAAATCCTGCTTAAACACCGCTCGTTAACGGTATTTATATCACCATTTCCGTCAACGTGCTTGATAACAACGCCGTTTTCCTCTAGTCCCGCCAAAAATGTATAAATTTTTTGTTCAAACATATTAAGCTTTTTATTCCACACTTCTTCCCTATCATCACTTCGCCCCCTTGCCGAAAGTCTCCTTAAGCATTCCTCCTTTGGCACGTCTAATACTATTGCTATCTCTATTGCTTGCAACATTCCCGCATCTTTCATATCATCAACAAAATCCCCACCCCACGGCTGTCCATCCAGCACTACTTGATGTCCGCCAGATTCTACCTCCTTCACTCGCCGCATCACCGCCTTTGCCAGCTCCCCCTGTGGCACCATGTCGCCATTTCTAGTATATTCTACAAATTCTTCCCGGCAAATCTGCCCCACAGATAATGCCTTTCTCCCCAATTCTTCCGCTAATAATTCTGCTTGCGTACTCTTACCCGCCCCCGCCGGCCCAAATATCATTATCATGCAGATACACCTCCATCACCATCAACCATCTTCATTACTTCCGCCTTCGCCCTTGCATATACTTCCTCTGGCGTTCCTACCCCATCTATCACCGCCACTTTCACTCCATGCCCCACCAAATATGCCATTATTTCATTTTTAGTATCTTCGTGCATATTATATCTTTGTTCTATTATCTCTGGCGTATCTTGCTCCCTCCCTCTCAAAGCCAGCCGCTCAAAAATCTCCTCTAATGGCACATTTACTTCTATCATCAAATCTGGCTGCAACCCCTTCTCTACCAGCATTTCCGCCTGCCGCACCGTCCGCGGGAAACCATCATAAATTGTATTTTGCGAGCTTTCTATTCTCGGTATCGCCAGCCCCATCACCATTTCATCATCAAATAATTGCCCTGTTTTTAGCCGGTCTACCACCCACGGCTCGGTACTCTGCCGCAATATTTCCCCTGTAGATATCCACTCCCACCCCATCTCCTGGGCCAAAGTCTGCCCAATTGTACTTTTGCCAGATCCTGGCGCCCCCAAAAATAATATATTCATATTGCAATTTTATCACATCTCTGGTATAATGAGAAGCAATATGTCTATTAAAGTTACAAGAAAAGATCAGAACGAAGCTAACGAAAACATCATTCGTCGCTTTAATCGCAAGGTTCTCCAGAGTGGCAACATGCCTTTGGCTAAGTCTCAAATGCGTTTTAGTAAACCCATTTCCAAGACCGAGCGCCGCAAAAAGGCTATTCTCCGCGAGATTCGCAAAGCCGAAAAAACCGAGCGCATCAAGCTTGGATTGAAATAATCCTACCTTCGGCATTTTTCACACCTTGCCATTCATTTATCATCAGGTGAGCTTTCACGCTCACCTTTTGCATTGGCTGTATTTTTAGCCACTCCTCTGGTGCAAAAAAGGCCATCACTGCCATCGTTCTTCCATTTTTATCTCTTAAAATCAGCTTTAAATGCTGGCCATCTGCCCCCATCTTTCGCACTTCCACCACTTCCATTCCATTTAATAGCACTACCGGCTCACTATTCCCCTCCCCATATGGCTCCAGTCGGTTCAAATCTTCTATTTCTTCTACTGTTACTTCCGACAAATCATCCAGTACCAAATCTTCCGCCACTTCCAAATATTTCTCCTGTCCAGTCAGGCCCAAACTATCATAATATTTATTCACCGCTTTACGAAAATTGTTCACTTGCTCTTTTAGCAATTTCAATCCACAAGCGCCAGCATGCCCGCCACCTCCCACAAGGCAATTTTGGCACTCCAATAGTGCTTCTGCTAAATTAAATTCACCAAAACTTCTCCCAGACCCTTTCATCACCCCATCTACCTCTGTCAAGGCAAAAGCTGGCCTCTTATAATCTTCTACTAATCTCCCCGCAATTATCCCTAGTACCCCCTCATGCCAATCCCCCACTTCCACCAGTACCTTCTCTGAGCCAATACCCCTCTCCGCAATCTCTCTACCCGCTCTCAATTGCTCCTCTTTACGCAGCCCGTTCAAATGTTCCAGTTCCTCTGCCAACCTTGCCGCCTCCACCCGCGACTTCGCATTTAATAATTCAAAAGCCAAATCTGCCGACTGCATCCGCCCTGCCGCATTTATCCTTGGCCCTATCTGAAAACCTATTGCCTCAGAATTAATCTGTTTCACCCCTGCTCGCCGCATCAGTTCCAATAGCCCCGCTCGCCGAGTCTTTGCCACTACTTTCATGCCATAATAGCATAATATCCTATTTGCGCCAGTTAACACCATTGAATCACATACCGTCCCAATCAGCACCATATCTAGCAGCCACTTTTCTTGCCCCTCTGGTATTGCCCCCTTTAGCATCAGTTCATATGCTACCATAAAAGCCACCCCCACCCCTGCTAAATTCTTCAAATCTTCAGGCGTTTCTACATCCCGCCGATGCGGATTCACCACTGCCACCGCCCTCGGCAAATCTTTCAAACATTCATGATGGTCTGTCACCACCACGTCCACCCCCAAATTATTTAGCTCATCAATAATCTCCGCATTTCCACTCCCACAATCTACTGTCACTACCAGCCCCACCGAGATCTCCTTTGCCCGCTCCACTAGCCGCTGGCTCATCCCATAGCCATCTTTAAACCTATCTGGCAACATCACTTCTATCCCTTTAATTCCCACCAGGGAAAGCGCCTCTCGCATCACCGTACTTGCCGTCACTCCATCTGCATCATAATCCCCATATATTATCACTTTTTCACCTTTTTCCGCCGCCTGCATTATTCGCTCTGCCGCCAACTCCACCTCTGGTAATTTCCCAAAATTCCCATATTCTGGACACAAAAACCCCTCATCAAACCCCCTCTGCTTCATGATTTTAGCAAGCAGGCTCACATTACCTTCTTGGATTTGCCGCTAGAAGACATTTGCTGAGACTTTATCACCATACTTTGTAGTTCCTTCAAAATCGGGAATTGTTTATTTGTCTGATAAATATTCATATTCCCTTTTTTAGTCATAATCAAAAACTTCCCCTTCTCCAAACGCTTTAATTCGCGCTGAATATTGCCCGGGTCCTCTTTGATTAATTTGGCCAAAGCCCGTGTGTGTGTTTTAAAATCCGGATACTTCGCAAAGACTACCAATATCTTTCTCCGCACTCGCGAAGTCACGAATACATCTAGCATTTTACCTCTCCTTAACTCTTCTCTTCTCTATTTTATCGTATCTAATAATAAAAATCAAGTATTTTATACAACAATTACGCTACGCCCCTCATCTCCTCAGTTTTCTTCCTTAAAACGTAGGCTTTTCCTGCCATATTTAGTGGCAAAATAAATGTCCCCAAAAGCTCCACTACTCGCCCCTTAAAGCCTCTCTTAAAAGCATATACTCCGTTTCCCTTCACTGGCCGCACCCCATAAAAGTTGTATTCCGAAAAACCATTTTTCGCTGCATATTGAATCATCTGCCATTGTATCAGATGTGGCCCACCATATTTTTTATATTCTCTCCGCGACCCAGAATATAGATATACCACTTCCGGCCCATACAGCATAAACATCCCCCCCGAAGTCACCACTTTCTTTCCTGTTTCTGGATCTTTCATCTCACTAACGAAAAACTTCACTTTATCTCCAAATGCCTTATACATCTCCTGAAAATAAGTCACCTCTGGCGGCCGAAACCCATGATATTCCCCTGCCTCTGCCGCTAACTCTTTCAAGATCGGCAGCTCATCATATTTTAGCTCGCGAATTTTTACTCCATACCTATCTTTAGCATACCGAATAGAAAGTTTATGTCCTTTACGAAAATTTTTATACATCTGGTCCAAATCTGCTCCCTTCACCCCTAATTTATACACCCATTTTGCTTGTTCATACTCTCCTAAATATTTATACCCCATCTTCACCAAATTATCTTTCACCGCCAAATTATTTTCGCCACCTGGCACTTCCTCCGCATCAATATCTCGCTCCCTAGCAATGATATTTGGGCTAATCTGCAAAATCATCCCACCTTTACTTCTTAGAAACTTCTTTGCTTCTCTCGTCCAAAACTCCATCAGCTCTGTATTATTATAATCTAGCAACGGACCACCTGGACAATTAAAAATCTTCCATTTTCCCACTTTCCGCATCGCCACCACTAGCCCCACCAAACATAATTTCTGACTCCGTTTCACCCCTAATAAATACACTTCTCTCCCCTTTGCCTTATACCGATCATACATCTCTGCACTCTGCAAAAAATTCGCATTGACTTGCCTCTCCGCAAACTTTGCAAATTCTTCTCTCTCTATCTCCACGAATTCCATATCTCAATTATACCACCAATAAATGCTATAATAAATATATGTACTACGAGGTGATACCCCTGAAATTATTCCGCCAAGATGCTGGCATGCTAACTTATTCCTCTGATACCGAATTACAGCCTGGCCAACTCGTCACTATTCCGCTCGGCAAATTCACCACCACTGGTATTATTAACCAAAAAGTACCAAAACCGCCCATCAAAACCAAACCCATCAAAAGTACCACCTATCAAACACCCATCCCTAACCATCTCTTAAAATCTATCCATTGGCTTAGTCAATATTATCTCACACCCCTCCCCACTATCGCCCAGATGGTTCTCCCTAAAGGTTTAGACAAAAACCGCCGCAAGATTCCCGAAACACCTGAAAATCCGCCAAAATTACCCATCATCCCCCTCAACCCTGCCCAAAAACAGGCCCTACAAGGCCTTCAGAAGTGCCCTACGCCCACGAAACTACTCCATGGCATTACTGGTAGTGGTAAAACCAATATCTACCTAAAAATGGCCTCTGAGGCCCTAAAACAGCAAAAATCTACCATTCTTTTAGTTCCAGAAATCGCCCTCACCAGCCAACTTGTCCAAGTTTTTGAAAATACTTTCGGCGGACAAGTAACCCTCATCCACTCCAACCAAACCGAATCTACTAGACATCAAATCTGGGAGAAACTCCTCATTTCTAAACATCCCCAGATTATCATCGGTCCTCGTTCTGCCCTCTTTGCCCCCGTTAAAGACCTTGGCCTTATCATTATTGACGAAGCCCACGAGTCCGCCTATTATCAAGAAAACACTCCTAAATATTCCGCTCTCCGCCTAGCTAGTTTTATTGCTAGTAGCCTACAAATCCCCTGTATCCAGGGCACCGCCACCCCTCTTGTTGCCGATTATCACCTAGCCAAACAACATAATTCCGTTATCACTCTCAATCAAAAAGCCAAGACCACCGCCAAAAAGCCAGACATCAAAATCATTGATTTTAAGTCTAAGGAAGTCTTCTCTAAAAACCGCTATTTCAGCACCCCTCTCTTAAATACTATCAAAGATAACCTAGCTCACCACCGCCAAACCCTCATTTTCCATAACCGTCGCGGCTCCGCCCCTCTTACCATCTGTGAAAATTGTGGATGGCAAGCCCTCTGTCCTAACTGTTTTCTCCCGCTTACTCTCCATACTGATAATTATCAGCTTGCCTGCCATACTTGCGGCCATCAGGCTAAAATACCTCACTCTTGCCCAGAATGTGGTGGACTAAATATCATCCATAAAGGCTTTGGCACCAAACTACTAGAGTCCGAATTATCTCAACTCTTCCCTGATGCCACCATTGCCCGCTTTGATGCCGACAATACTAAATCTACTACATTAAATGCTAAGTATGACGACATAAAATCTGGTAAAATAGATATCATTATTGGCACCCAGACTATCGCCAAAGGCCTTGATTTACCAAACCTCGCTACTGTCGGTGTCGTCCAAGCCGACTCTGGTCTTTCCCTGCCCGATTATTCCGCCGAGGAACGCACCTTTCATTTGCTTACTCAAGTCCTCGGACGTGTCGGCCGTGGCCATATTAAGGAGGCTAATGCTTTCATACAAACTTACCAGCCAGATCATCCCGCCATCACCTCTGCCATTTCCGCCGATTATACATCATTCTATAATTATCTAATCAAGAAACGTCACAAGTCTCATTTGCCACCTTTTTGTTATCTTGCCAAAGTATCCATCACTTATAAAACTGAGAAGACTACCCTCGCCCGCATCCGCGAAGCTGAAAAAATCTTGCAGCACCAAGCTAGCCTTGCTAATCAATCCACCTCTAGCAAATCCATAGAAATCTCCGCCCCTACCCCCGCCTTTCACGAACGCACTACCAGCGGCTATACTTGGCAAATTATTATCAAATCCACCTCTCGCCAAAAACTCTTGGGTATCCTAAAATTCTTGCCTAAAAATTCTAACACACATGTTCAACTAGACCCACCATCCTTGTTGTAGCCTGCCTCTGTGCTTTTTCTTTTTTTCGCCCATCTGCACCTCGCAAATTTAACGCCATACATACACGATGCACTACTCTTGCAAAATCATCCACCACCGCTACGCTCTGGCCGTAAATATTCTTTAACATTGACGTTAAATCTGTAAAGCCCGTTGAATAAAGTAAAATCGTCCCTACATTTATCTTGGTAAACACTCCCAGCTCTTCACGCAAAATTTCCTCTGTCATTTCACCATCATCCACCCTCTGAATCCAACTACTACATTCTGGCGTAATTACCGTTAAATCACTCAATTTCATTAACTCTTTCTCAAAGCTCACCGACTCCGCAACTACCCCAGTTGCTAGCGCCATCACCGCACCTGCATTCCACCTATTTTCTACATAATCACTCAAATTCATTTCAAACCCCACAAATTTTTGCTCTGGATACTTCCATTTAAGATAAGCCATCGCCGAAACCGTCACCGCAAAACTTGCCAGTACAATCACATCTACTTCGCCGATATACGGCGCCAAAGCTTTATCTGCCATAATGCAAATATCGGTTCTACCCCTCTTGCTATATGGCGCTTCTCGCCAATCAATCACCCGAACCACCTCTATTACTGGCACTTTTTCCTCCAGATAATCTGCAAACATCTCCCCACCCCACCCACTATCAAATACTACAGCTTTCAACATCTATTATTTTTCCTTTTTACCTATTTCCTCCAGCATACCATGCCCAATAGCAAAAACGCATCTCTCTTTTGCTCTATATGCATTTTTCGCCTGCACAGAATCATATCTGACAAAAATATGATATAATAGTACCAATGAAGAAGATTATCGTTACCCCAGATCCACGTCTACGTGAAAAGTCCAAAAAAGTTAACCATATCACCGACGAAACCAAAAAAATCATCCAAGATATGGTAGACCTTTCCCTTGATTGGGAAAAGGCTCACCCCCACGAGCTTTCTGCTGCTATGGCCGCTCCCCAGATGGGTGTTAATCAACGTATCATCATCATCCGTGACAATCTAGAAGACAAAGACGACCAATCTTTCACTGCGCTCATTGACCCAGAGGTCATCAAAACCGAAGGTAAAATCACCGAAGATTACGAGGGCTGTCTCTCTGTTCCTAATGGTATTTATGGCTTAGTTCCCCGCCCTGAAAAGGCCCGCATCAAAGCCAAATTAATTGACGGCAGCGAGGTCCGCATCAAGGCCAAAGGCCCTCTTACTCGCACCTTACTTCATGAAATAGACCACCTAGAGGGCACCCTCTTTATTGACCATATCAAAGACAAAAAAGACGCCTTCTTCCATCTCCGCGAGGATAACGGCGAGCTAGAGCCGCTAGATTACGATAAATATATCAAAAATAACAAAGAGCTCTTCCCTGATGAATAGCCAAAAATCCATCATTTTTCTCGGTAACGGCCCCCTTGCCGACGCCGCCCTTGCCACCTTGAGTAAAAATTTTAACATTTTATTCCACGCTCGCACCAAGTCCGATCTAGACATCGTCAAGCAGCTAAAACTTGAAAATCCTGATATTCCCGCAGTTTTAGCTAGCTTTGGCGTCATCATTCACCAAGATCTACTAGACCTATTTGAAAACACCGGCGGAATTATTAATCTTCATCCTTCTTTGCTGCCTCAATATCGTGGCCCTAGCCCCATAGAATCTGCCATTTTAAATGGCGATGAAGAATTTGGTATTAGCATCATGAAACTTGGCAAAAAAATGGATGCCGGCCCAATTTACTACCAGACTACCATTGACGGCGCTAGCCTTACCAAAGCCGAACTTTATCATCAGCTTGCCACGCTTGGTACCGAGTGGCTCGTAGACAATTTATTCAATTTACCCGCTCCTATTGCTCAGAATGAAGATAAAGCCACCTATTGCGAAAAATTAGACCGCTCCATGTCTCCTCTAGATCCTAAAAAGCCCGCCCTTCGTCTGCTTTACGAAATCCGCGCCTTTGCCAGCTGGCCTAAAAGTACCTATACTTTCTACGGCAAGGAGTGTATTATTCATACCGCCCACATTGCCGATACTGCCGAGTCGCCCCTATCAATTCTCTGCTCAGACGGCAAATATCTTATTATTGACGAAATCCAGCCCGCTGGCAAAAAATCCATGGATGCCAAATCTTTCTTAAATGGTTATAAAAAATAGCATAAAAATTATATACATAAAACCAAACTCGTGCTATAATTAGACTGTCGAATCAATTACATTACAGTGCAGTAATCTGTACGTTGCCAAAAATCAGCATCGTATGGTTTTACGGCAGAGTACAAACTGCACCGTAATTGGTTCGACGACCCCATACGGTGCTGATTTTTATTAAAGGCACCAGGATAGTTCAAAAATTAAGGAGGTGTCAATGCGCAAAATTATATCAAAGAAAATATTTATACCTTATGCTACCATTTCCGTAGCGTTTTTGTTTACTCTCTTATTTTCTATTTCTATCTTTCCCATAGAATCTACTTTTGCCACTCCTCTTGATCCTTCCTCTCCTTCAGTAGTTTCTGGCTCATCCACCTCCCCAGTCTCCGTTTCTGTCTCTAACTCTCCTCTCTCCTACTACATTAGTGTTAGTAGTTCTCATGGCTCTGCTGGTACTCCAGTCTCTCTGTCTTATTCTCAAGATGGTAGTTCTGGTGGTACACTTGGCAATGTAGTTAGTAGTAGTGACAATGTCTATTTAGAAACTAATAGTCCAATGGTTCATCAATTACTTCTCTCTACTTCTGGTACACATACAGAGTCTACTATACCTAGTAGTCTTGTAGCCAATAACCTAACTGGTACTAATACTCAGGAGACGGGTGGTAGTCTTATTACTAATACTTACATTGCTCCTATTGGTAATACTACTACCTCTTCTCTTAGTTCTGCTTCTGCTCTATCTCCTAATACTTGGGGCTTTGCTCTTGCTTCTACTACACCAGGTATTGTTACT
>JAFWMC010000034.1 GCA_017510805.1 Candidatus Saccharimonadota bacterium | reverse complement strand
TGCCGGGCGGCCTCTGGATCAAAATCGGGGTAATCATTTTCGGTGCTATTTTCAGTGTCTGGGTCGTCGTCCTTTTCGTCAAAATTGTAGCCATCATCGTAGCTATTGCCATTTTTATCTACGAGAGAATTGAGGTCGTTATCGGGTAATTCCCTGCCCCAAGCTGGATTGGTGCCGGGGATAAAATCTTTTTCAGACATGAGTGCTCCTTGGTTAGTTCTTTTTATGATAGCATACTTTTGGTAAAAATGAAAAACGCCGCTTGATAAAGCGACGTTTTTATAGGAGGGTTATCAATAGATCTCAATGGGTGTGCCGTCGGCACAATTTTGATATACCCATTGAGCGTCTGACAGTCCAAGGCGGATATCGCCGTTGGTGACGGTGCTGCCGAGCTTTTGCACATCATCTTCGTATGGCTGATCTCCGTTTGACATCTTGATGAAGCGGACGCTATGGATGGTGTATCCATTGCTAAGCCCGATACAGAACTTGGCGCTGCCGTCGGCTAGTCCGACCATATCACCATGGTAATAATGGGTGTTTACGGTATATTTGCCAACGGGGGTGTTGCTGCCGGTGGAGCAGAAGGCGTTTAATTTAACAACAGTGTAATTATTGTTGTTGTCTTTGCCCCAGACGGTGATGATGTTTTCTGCTTTGCTGATGACTATGGAGTACTTTGCGCTGTTTGCCTGGCGAATGTTTTGGCGATTGCGATTATTGTTGCGTTGCCGCCGATTATTTCGCCGATCGTCGTAATAGTGCCAGCGGCCGTTGCGATCATAGTAGCCATCGTCATAGTAATCGTCGTCATAGTAATCATCATAGTCATCGTAGTCGTACCACCTATCTCCGCCGCGGCAGCGGCTGTAATAGTATGTTTCTTCCGTGGTACTACTTGATGATGAGCTGCTGCTGGAACTGCTGGAGCTACTGTTTGAACTGTTGTAAATGTAGGTGTCGGCATAGGCCTGTATTGGTGTGCAAAGCATGCCGATCAGCAATGCACCCAGCCCCACAAGGGCCATTAATTTGCTTTTCATGGTTATTCCTCCTTTTAAAGAGCGTGTGTTTATAAAACTACATGACTTGATTATACCATATTTTTCTGGGAAAGAAAAGGGGTAATATTGACAAAACATAAAATGTGTGCTATAATTAGTATGTAGTGGCACTTTAATTTTTTGTTTTTTATGTAAGGAGGGCATATGGTAGGTGAGATTTATAAAGAAATCGCTAAGAAGGCGCTTGAGGCGCAGCGGACGAGGCCGGAAGCAATGAAAGCGTTGTTGGCGACTGGCGATTTCGTCAAGATTGACAGCGTAATTCTGGCTGACGAATATATCGGGGAGGCCGTAAGGTCTTTACGGTATGAGCTGATGCATGAGCATATCGTGTTGCCGCATGGCTTTACGGATTTTGTGAAGCTGGGAGGGATGTATGATGTGACAGTATTGGCAGAGGAGGCGCGGTCGCTTTCCGATGAGACCAAGGCGAAGATTGCTTTGATGGCGCTGATGGCCATGTATAGTCGGACGTATCGGAATAGCCCGGAAGCGTGGGAGTCGGTGACATTTAAGCGTATTATGCGCTATTATATGTATTTGGAGCCGATTCTTAATGCGTTGGAGTTGACGGTCTCAAATGATTTAATTGAGGATGCGTGGTGCGATTATTGGCACGCATGACTCTATGGGAGCTACGGCTCCCTTTTTTATGGTAAAATATAGATATGAGTAGTGTGTTTTCAAAGATAATTGCGGGAGAGATTCCCTGTTATAAAATTTATGAAGATGATAAAGTAATGGCATTTTTGGATATACATCCGGAAACGCCAGGGCATACGTTAGTGGTGCCAAAGGTGGAGATAGATAAGATTTATGAGCTGCCAGAGGAAGATTATGTGGCATTGTGGGCGGCGGCAAAGAAGATTGCAGCAAATATGGAGAGAGTTTTGGGAGCGAGGACGTTGTTTAAGGTGATTGGAACGGACGTGCCGCATGCGCATATACATTTGATGCCATATGATGAAACTTGGGAGCATGGGAGAGTGGTGGAGATGTCTGAGGAAGAGATGCGAAAAATGGCAGATAAGTTAAAATTTGCTTGAAATGTTGAGATTTTATAACTTACTTTTGAATCGCCTGCGTTTTTCAAAAAGTAAAGACCTAAAGGTCGTTGACTTTTTGAAAAGCCTCCGGGATACTGATTCAAAAGTAAGTTATAAAATCTTCCATTTCAAGTGAATTTGAGAGTTTTGGAATTTACGGGGCAGGAATTGCCCCGTTTTTGATGGCTAGATGATCTTTAGCTGAGTTTTGAGGCGGGAGATGAGATCTTCTTTTTCTTTGATTTGGTCGCGGGTTTCTTTGACGAGGCCGGCGGGAGCTTTTTCAACGTAGTTAGGATTCATCATGCGGGCATTGAGACCGTCTAGTTCCCTGCCAACGGCGAGGATGTGCTCCTCTAGCTGGGCGCGGTATTTATTGATGATTTCCTCTGGGACATCAAGATAAAGCTCGGTATTTGGGGCGGCGATGCGAAGGCCTCTAGGGGTGCCATCGGTAGGATTGATAGATGAGCACCTGGTGAGATATTGGACGAGGAGTGAGTTGTCATTAACAAGTGAATCATCGCCATAGAGCAGGCCGTATTTTTTGCCCTTATTAAGCTCTGAGAGGCGCTGCATAGTGCTTCTGACTTCTGAGACGGTAATGGTTAATCTTTCGAAGTTTTCGGCTGAAATAGGGTCGTATTCAAGCCGTAGGGGCCACTCTGCGTTGATAATCATGCCGTCGGTCCAGGAAAGGTTTTGCCAGATGGCTTCGGTGACGAACGGAGCAAAGGGGTGGAGCATGATGAGAATCATCTCAAGAGTACTCTTTAAAAGAGGGGTGTTTTTGTATAATTTTTGACTTTCAATGAACCAATCAGCGTATTTGTCCCAGATGGTGGAATAGATTGTCTCGACGGCATCGGCAAAGCGGTATTCGGCGAAATCTTGCTCTAGGACGGAGCGGCAGCGATCTAGCTCGCGGCAGATCCAGTCTTCGCCCATATTTTCTGTTTTGACTCCTATATTGTCTATAATATTATCATCTTTAGTTTCTTCATCAACGATGGATTGGATGAAGCGGGAGATGTTCCAGAGCTTGTTGCAGAGGTTGCGGCCGGAGACGACGGAGTTTTCGGAGAAGGCCTGATTCATGCCGGCGGAGCGGCCGCGGAGGATACCCATACGAAAAGCATCGGAACCATATTTGCCGACCATGTCTATAGGGTTGATGACGTTGCCTTTAGACTTGCTCATTTTTTGACCGTGGGCATCCAGGACAAGACCATGGAGATAGACTTCCCTGAAGGGGACTTCGCCGGTGACGTAGAGGCCCATCATAATCATGCGGGCGACCCAAGCAAAGAGGATGTCGGCGCCGGTTTCCATGACGTTTAAGGGGTAAAATTCATTAGGAATACCTTCTTCCCAATCGGTGCAGACGATAGGCCAGTGGGAGGATGAGAACCAAGTATCAAAGGTGTCTTCATCTCTGAGGTATTTTTTGCCAGCGACTTCAATCTCGTGAAGGTCGGTGCGAGTGTCAAAAATCCATTCGTCGGTTTCCTCGCAATGGAACATCGGAATGGCAATACCCCAAGGGATTTGGCGGGAAATGTTCCAATCTTTAAGGCCTTTAAGGTAGTTGATAAGGACATTCTTTTTGTTTTCAGGATAGAATTTGATTTCGTTATTTTCAAGGTGGGCAACGGCGGTTTTTGCTAATTTTTCGGTATTGATAAACCATTGCTTCATCAGAAGTGGCTCTAGGACTGTGCCACATTTGTAGCAGTGGGCAACAGAGTGGGTAATTTGCTTTTCACCCCGTAATAGACCCTGCTCCTTGAGATCCTTTAGGACTTTTTTGCGGCATTCGGCGGTGGTGAGGCCGGCGTAATCTGGGCCAGCAGCATCAAGCATTTTGCCGTCAAAGCCGATGACGGTGATGCGGGGGAGATCGTGGCGATTGCCAACTTCAAAATCGTCGTAATCGTGAGCAGGAGTGATTTTGACGGCGCCAGTGCCATATTCCATATCGGCGTGTTCGTCGGCGATGATGGGTATTTCCCTGTCGGTGAGAGGGAGATGGACGGTTTTGCCGATTAAATCTTTATAGCGGGAATCTTCGGGATTGACCGCGACGGCGGCGTCGCCAAAGAGAGTTTCTGGGCGAGTGGTAGAAACGATGATTTCGCCACCATCGTAAGTGTAGGCGATGTCCCAGAGATGACCTTTGTCGTCTTGATGCTCTACCTCAATGTCGGCGAAAGCAGTTTGGTGCTTGGTGCAGTAATTGACGAGCTTTTCGCCCCTGTAAACCATGCCGTCTTTCCACATTTTTTCAAAGGTGGCATAGACACGGCGGATGACATTTTCATCTAAGGTGAAGGTGAGATCTTGCCAGGAGCAGGAGGCGCCAAGAGCGCGGAGCTGGAGCTCCATGTTGCCACGGTTTTCTTCTACGAAGTTCCAAACGCGAGCGTATAGCTCCTCCCTGGGGTATTCAAAGCGGGTGTGACCTTCCTTTTCAAGGGCGCGTTCGTAAACAACCCAAGTTTCAAAGCCGGCATGGTCGGCACCGGGGATAAACCAGGATTTGCGATCACGTAGACGGTAGTATCTGGTGAGCGAATCTTCAAGGGCAATGGTAAGGCCGTGGCCGATATGCAAGTTGCCGTTGGCATTCGGCGGAGGCATGACAATTGAGAACCTTTTTTCACCTTGGCTGTTTGGGGCGAAAGCGCCGCTCGCTTCCCAAGCGGCATAAATGTCGGCTTCATATTCCCCCGGCTCGTACGAACTTGCGAATTTCATTTTAGTCAAAAACTCCTATTTGTTTTAATTATATCATAAGAGCAGATAAAGATAAAACGATTATGGCTAGTTGACAAAAAATAAAATGTGATATAATTAGAAGTGGATAGTTGTTGTACATTAAGTCATAGTACAAAGGAGGGGGGCTATGTATTATTACTATGGAAAGAATGTTGCACGGTCTGTGGAGGCCATGGAGGCCTCTATAGCATGGTATAATGCTGCTCATTATCAGCAGCAGATATAGGCACAACCTGAACTGCAGTTTGGGTTTGAACCGCAGCCTGGGCTGCCGCAATCTGGGCCGCCGCAGGAACAGTCTGTAGACGAGATCTTGGCGGAGCTGGGGATAGCAATGTGACATTAGTGAAGGTCGCTCTGGTGAGCGGCCTTTTTAATGTTATCCTTGACTAGATAACGATTTTGTTGTATAATGATGAGTGAGACTTGGCGTGTGGTGGCGCTGAGGCTGGTTTTTTAAGAATATGTTTTTTGTTTTGGAGGTGTATTATATGAGTAAGAAGAAAAAGAAGAGTAAGATAAACGAACAGGAGGTCGCTGCAAAGGTATTGGAAGCTGAACAGAAGGTTGTAAATGATGATGATATTTTTGTGGACGAGGATGAGGAGTGTGTAGAATGCGTATTCAATAGGGGTGCAAGAGATTTCAAGATGGGGCCAAGAGAGAAATTTGGCGCGTTCTTGATGATTGCGCTTTTTATTTTCCTCGTAGGGATAGCAGTGTGGTCTTACAAAAGCAAAACATTTGCAGATTTCTTTTCATATGCGGACGACGGGTTTGCTGGCCACGATAACTATTATAAGAGTTTGACTAGTGGGCAGAAAGTGACGAGTCTGAGGATGTTTGACTTTAAAGGATATTTGGACTGGTGTCATGAGAGCATATTTGGGAAGCCACGGTTTGAATTTCATGAAGTGGATTGTGATTTTAACCCTGAATATACTGAACCTGACCCTGATATAGAAGAGTACATTTATAAGAGAGATGATTCGGTGAGGATGTCATATAAAGTTAGATTTAAGAATTGGGTTTCTGTCACAATTGAGACAAGAATAGAACCTATTTGTAAGTATGGCAGTGAAGGCATTGTCAGGGATGCTGAAGTGGCAACGAGCGTAGTAGACGTATTTTATTATGATGAAGATGATGTAGGCAAGCTTGTTGCTACGGATAAGATACCAGTAAGGATGACGGATGCAGTATTTGACGTTAATTCTCCGTTCTTTTGTGCGAGAGAAGCTTTTGAAGTTCTGATTGCGCTGCTTGAGAGTGGACGAATAGAAGAGTATCCGCATGATCCGTTTGTGGGGTTGTCTGATGAATCCGTACCGGATAATTACGAGTCGGAGCTTTTGAAGAAGTTTGGGCTTGAGGATGAAGTTGATGATGGAGATGAGGCTTTGTCCGTTAGCGAGGATGATTGCTACTACGGCTACAATTATGATGATTAAGCTTGCCACCACAATTAGCTGAGCTTAATCGGTGCATTATTTCCCCGCTGGTATAGCTAGCGGGGATGTTTTTATGGTTAAATTAAGCAAAAGGGTCTTGACAAATTAAAAAGATTATGTATAATAGGTGGTAGTAGTTGGGTAGGTTATATTAATAGATAACATAGTCAAAGTTCTTTAGAAAAGAGCTACTTCAGTGTTTTGAAAGGGGGATATTATGATAGTGAGTACATTTGAAAGAAGGTTATTTGAGGATTGGTTGAAGTATGCTGAGAGTCGCGTAGCAGAGAAAATGTTAGACGATCTGCGTAAAGAAACTAAGATTACGAATGGTTTTGGCGTAATCTGGAAAATGGATTTACCGGATTGGGCGGCAAGAGCTCGTAACGGTGACTTTTCAGGGGTGAAATGCATTAGAAAAAAGGCGGAGGTAGCGTAATTGTACATTAAGCACATTAAAATAAGTTAATTCCCTGCTGTGTATTGGCAGGGAATTTTTAATGTCTTATTCTTATAGACACAAGAAAGCCCCCAGCGAGATGGGGGCTATTTTGATTTTCGAGTGTAGTTCCCTGCTAGAGGGAGAGATGTTTGTATGGGTGTGAGTGTGGAATTTGCCATTAAAACAATAAACCGTACAGAAAGACGTGAAATTTCTTGCGTATATGTCAGAAACTTAGCATAAACATTGACTACTTATGCTTTTTCTGATTTGGCTTATGTTTTTTGACCTTGTTTGTTTTCATTTCTAATATTAGCACGAGCAGGA
>JAFWMC010000033.1 GCA_017510805.1 Candidatus Saccharimonadota bacterium | reverse complement strand
GTGTCAACACAGTAAATCTTACAGACTGCACAGAAATCACCGCAGAAGTAAGTAGTACTAGTTATCGTGGAGCAACTTGTTCCTATACTGGCAATTTACCAGTTGGCACTTATAATGTTACTCTAACTTCTAGTTGGCATAGTGCTACTTATGTATTACCAAACTCCTTTACTATCTACAAAACTATACAAGATATTACTTATATGCAAGAAATGACAACTGATATATGTAATAGAATGACGGAAAGTACTGCCTCAAATGATAATAGAGCAATTCTTAAAGATAGTAGAGACCAAAAACAATACAAAATTAGTAAACTAGCAGATGGGAATTGTTGGATGGTACAAAATCTAGCCTTGGATGGCGGGAGAACATTGACGCCAACAGATAGCAATGTAGTTGCAGACACTACCCTACCTTCCAATATCGAAAACGGAACCCCAACTACTAATACAGCAGCCCAAATATACTCTGGGGTAGCATCTAATCTTGATGAGTATGGTAGTCAATATGGAAATTTATATAATTATATGGCAGCGACTGCTCTTCTAGGGACAGCTGAGTCAAGTGGTACAATTACAAGTTCCGTATGCCCAACTAATTGGCAATTACCTAACATGACTGGAGCAAAATCTTACGTTAATCTAATTGTAGCATCAGGAATTTCTAATGGGCAAAATATGTCTAATGTGCCTGAATACGTTTTAGCCATCCAAAGTCCACCATATTATTTTCCACTAGTTGGTTACTATTATGACAGATATACACCTAATGGGTACGTCTCTGGTGACGATCATCCCACAGATAATGCTGCTACGGTAACAGAATACTGGATAAACAAAGTAAACGAGAGTAATAGTTCTATGGCTTATGGCTTTCGCTTTGTTTCTAAAGATTACTATACTGGGGACTTAAATATGTTCGCCCCAACACAACCCTATTATTTTAAAGCAAACGGCTTCTCCGTCCGCTGCGTCTTCGGCTCCTAACCGCCCTAGCCCTTTTTCCTCTTTTCCATTATCTTCCGCATAATCATTTTCTTCTCCTCCTCATCGTCCTCCTCTACTAGTTTCTTCTCTAATACCTTTATTTCCCCACGCACTCTTTCCCTATCCCACCGCCGTTTCAATTCCTCCGCTTCCACCATCAGCGCCTCCATTTCCCATCCCCCATATCTATTTTCAAAAATCATCTCTAGCTCGCCTAATTTCACCTCATCCTCCGGCATCGCCAGTTCCACCCCCACGTCCACTCCCCCACCATATATCATAATGGCTAGCAAATTATCTTCCAATGTCCGCATTACATCAGATTTTCCTTCTCCCTTCACTTCTTTCAATCGCCGCGGTTTCGCCACTTCCACCTTTTTTGCCAACAAATCTTCCACACTCACATCCAGTTTTTTCGCCACCATTTTTTCATAATGCTTCCGTTCCACCGGATCTTCTAAAAAGTTAATCACTCTCATCGCCACATCCGAATATTCTTTCTTCCCTGGCCCAGACGACAAATTCAAGTCTTCCTCGTATTTATTCAACAGCCACTCCACTGCCGGCACCCTCTCTTCCACCGCTTCCTGCCACAATTTCGGATCCTTCTGTATCAGTTCATCCGGGTCTTTCGCATCTCCATATCCTGATATTACCGATAATGTTATTCCCAATTTTCCTGCCAACATTATCGCTCTTTCCGCCGCTTTCACTCCTGCAGCATCACCATCATACGCCAGCCTAATATCACTCGTCAGCCGCGACAACATCTTCAAATGCATTTCCGTCATCGCCGTTCCACTCGTCGCTACCGCCTCTTTCACTCCTGCTTGATGCGAAGATATCACATCCATATTCCCTTCCACTATCACACAAAACCCACTATGCCGTATTGCCTCTTTCGCCTGTGCCAAACCAAATATAAATCTACTTTTATTAAACAGTAGTGTTTCCGGCGTATTCAAATATTTTGGTTCTCCCTTGTCCAAAATTCTCGCCGTAAACCCTATCACTCCATTCGTATCTATAAATGGCACCATCATCCGCCCTCGGAAAAGGTCCCCACCATATTGATTTAAAAGCCCCGCCTCCCGCATCTCCGCTTCTGTATACCCTTTACTCTTCAAAAACCTTGTCAGCGCGTGCCCATCTTTCGGCGCATATCCTATCCGAAATTCCTCCACTGTCCCTTTATTCATATTCCGCTTATAAAATACATATTCACACACCGGCCGATTCTTCGTCAAACACACTTGATAAAATTTACACGCCCACTCCGTCGCTTCCCTTAGCCGCATTTTTTTCTGTGCAATCTTTTTATCTCCCCCCGAATACTTTTTTAATTCCACTCCCGCCTGTGCCGCCAATTTCTCCAGCGCCTCTCTAAAAGAAATCCCCTCCACTTCCATCACAAAACTAAAAATATCCCCACCTTTATTCGCCGAAAAATCATGCCAAATTCCTTTATCTGGGCTCACCATAAAAGATGGCGTCTTGTCCACCCCCCAAGGACTCCGCCCTTTCATACTCCGCCCTGCCCGCTTCAGCTCAATATACTGCCCCACCACATCCTCCACCGGCAGCCTCGCCCGTATCTCCTCTTTGACATCTTCCATACTTTTATTATATCAAATTCATGCTATAATAATACTATATATGCTTAAATTAGATAGTGATGTAATTTTATCAAAAAAAGTCCTAATTCCTACAGGAATAGTAATGGGCTTAATCATTATAGTTATGATTTTCGCCGGCATCTTTGGCGGCAAAAAATCTCCTATGGAATACATTTTCCAATTAAACACCCGCGCAGACAACCTTTCCCACACCGTTCAAGATTACAATAAATACCTTTCCTCTCCCAGCCTCATTTCTTCTGCCGCCGCTCTCAGCAGTAATCTTACCGCCATCACCAGTTCCCTTGCTAATGTCACCCAGTCCGACGAATACAAAGATCTAGACAAATCCACCTCCGAAAACATCGCCACCGCCGAAACAGAAATTATTAATACCCTCAATAGCACCTTAGAAAATGCTCGTCTTAATGCTAACTTAGACAGAGTCTACGCCCAACAAATGGCCACCCAAATTTTTGACCTCATCTCCATTGAAACTTCCGCTAAAGACACCACTGAAGATCCCACCCTCAAATCTTCCCTTGAAAAATCCATTTCCAATCTCAACGCTCTCTATAATAATTTCAGTAATTTTTAATCTTTATTTTTCCATAAGGAACAGTATCCCGGAGGCTTTTCAAAAAGTCAATGGTCTTTAGACCTTTACAGCTCAAGGAGACGAGCGAAAAGAAAGTTTACTTTCTTTTCCGAGACGACGCAGAGATGTCTTTTAAGACTTTTTGAAAAACGCAGGCGTTCCGTTGGAAATAATAAAGATTAAAAATATGATATAATTATTACTATGAGTAAAGAGTTAAAAATCAAAGAAAAAGCAGAAAAGCTTCACAAATCATCTTTCGCCACCGAATTCAGAGAATTCATCAACCGCGGCAGCGTCATCGATCTCGCCGTAGGCGTTATCATTGGCGGCGCTTTTGGCTCAATTGTCACTTCCCTTGTCAACGATATTGTCATGCCTCTCGTCGGCCTTCTCGTCGGCGGCGTCAATTTCACCAATCTAGAAATCACCATCCCCAATTTATTCGGCACTGCCGATGCCGCCCATATTAAATACGGCAATTTCCTCCAAAATCTCGTAGATTTCCTCATCGTTGCGTTTTCTATCTTTCTAATGATTCGCCTTATCAACCGCCTCAGCAAAAAGCAAGACGAAGACAAAGCCGAAGAAAAGAAGACCGAAGAAGACCAGCTTTCCGTCTTAAAAGACATCCGCGCCGAGCTCAAAAAACGCAAATAACTCATCTTTTTATCAATCTTGCTTATTTTACATAAAATTCTTGCTATTTTTGTAAATATCCTATATTATAGAATATATAGCTAAAGATTTTATCAACGTTAAAAGCACGGCTTTTAAAGCATATAAAAATTTGTTTATATCGTGAAGTGCCTTCGGCAGAGAGCCTCCGTTAAATCAACCATTAAAATGGTGCCATGAACACCTTTTCGTAAGTGGTCGATTTAACGAGTGCTTGTTGATAAGGTCTTTAGCTAAAGTTCGTGGCACCATTTTAGTTGACAATACCTCCAGACTAAAATGGCGCTACGAACAGGATAATAGCTAAGGAGGTCTAAAGTGAGAAACAACCAAATCAAAAACAAATTATCAGATCATAAAAAGCCATTTGCCATCAAGCAACCATTACTATTTAGTCCTAGAGCCTATCGTAACTTCGCTCTTGGGCTTTTTTCATTCCTTTGTGCGTATGTTGTGGCTGGTACCTTTGCTCCTGTTCAGAGTTCTGATGCTTCTACCGTTACTATTACCAACAATACTACCGATTACTACATTACTATCACTTCTGCTGATAATCTCCCTATGTCCGTAGAAGCCAAACCTACCGGCCAGCTTGCCTATGCTTCAGATAGTATCAATATTACTACTAATTCCGATTCTGGCTACAAACTTTATGTTTCCACTTCTGGTAATGATAATAATATCTATCAAAACGGTAGCTCCTCTACTTCCTCCTCTGGCTATTTTCAGCCCACCACTGGTACAATTGCTAACCCAGTGGCCCTTGCTCAAAACACTTGGGGTTTTGCCCTAAATAAAAGTCAATCTACTTCTTATTCTGGTGCTTTTGCTAATACTACCGAATACGTCAACGAAACTCTTGCCCCTACCGTAAACTCCACTTGGGCTGGTGTTCCTACTTTTGCTAATTCAGAACAAGCCAAGATTTCTGAGCTTAGTATTGCCAATGCACCAGGCGGAACAACCTTTGATATTTATTATGGCGTCAATGCTTCTACTACCCTCCCCGATGGCAGCTACACCACCGAGCTAACTTATACCGCTATTTCTGAAGGTGTAAATAGATTCCCCACTATGCAAGATTTTACTGCCGAGCAATGTTACAATATGGCGACAAATACCAGTATCAATTTATCAGACTCTCGTGATGATAAATACTACCGTGTAACAAAGATGGCCGATGGCCATTGCTGGATGACAGACAATCTAGCCCTAGACGGTACGGATGCTGCTGGCAATGTGCGTGTGCTTACTCCAAGTGATTCTAATGTTGAACAAAATAGAACGCTTGCCGCAAACATCACT
>JAFWMC010000032.1 GCA_017510805.1 Candidatus Saccharimonadota bacterium | reverse complement strand
GTCTAACGATATAGACCTAGTTGACAACGGCGATGGCACTCGCTCCATGAACTTTAAAAACGGCGGAGAAACTTACACTATCACCGGCGACAATTTCGACGCCGCCAAAGCAGATGTGCCAGATTTTGACAACAAACTCACTGCCGGCACCGCCACCTATTCCCAGCAAAATACCGGCTGGTACGACAAACTTACCCAAAAATTCCTCTCAAAACTGGGTCTAGGACGCAATCGTTTCAATAATTACGAACAAACTGGCGACGCCGAAGCAGACGATGCTAAATTTAAAGAAATTGCCGAGACCGACAAACAGGCCCGTGGTAGCAAAGATCAAAGTACTAGACAATTTGAAGAAGAGGTGGAAGATGATGATGGCGAATCTTTCAAAGAAAAAGGCGCATATAACGGAGAAATCAATCCAGACGAGGAAATGCCCGTCAAAACTGACACCGAAACAGAAATTGAATCAAAATTAAAAACTAAAGCCAATGCTATAGTTGGCGGTGCCGTAGGTTTCGCCAGCCAATCTTGTCAAATTATGACAATCGCCAGTACTATCAACGATATTGCCAATGCCGCCGAGCTTATCCAAGTCCTAAACTTCGCTAATGGTTTCATAGAATCCGTCCAAAAAGTTCAAGCCGGCATCGGCTCCAAAGCTCCAATGGGTAATTACCTCACTCGCCTTAATAAATACGATTCCACTACCGGAAAAACTGGCATGCAAAGTTCGGGCATGAAGCAGCTATTCGGTGGTATTTTTGATCGTAGCGAAAAAAGTGCCCAAGAGCTCAACTTTGAAAGCTCTCACCATAAACTATTCAACGAAATTCCACTCGAGGGTATGTCCGGCGATGATTTCAAAAAGTGTAGCTACGCTATGGCAGCCGATGGCGCTTTTGCTGGTGCAGAATCTATTGCCTTTGCTCTAGGCATGTCCAATCCTGCCACAGCTCCAGTCACTATAGGCGCAGCACTCGTTGGTGTTGCGCAAAAAGCAATCCTTATGGGGACTGTCCAAATTATAGTTGAAGCTCTAGCGCCTAGAGTAGCCTCTCTTATCACTCGCAGTCTAATCGCAGACGATACTCTTGGCCCCATTCTCGGCAACGCGCTCTCTATCCGCAATTATCTCAGCACCAATCACAAACAACGTGGCGGTAGTGGCGGAGATGAAAAAGCCGTCGCCGCCTTCAATCAAGAAGTTAATAAAGCCATCGCTCACCAAGCTAAATACGAACGCGAAACAAAAAGTCCTTTTGACGCCACTTCTCAATACACCTTCCTTGGCTCACTCTATAATAGCCTACTGCCTATCGCCTCGGAAAGTAATAGTTTCCTAGGCATGCTTTCCTCACTCTCGTCTACTACTTTAAGTAGCATCGGCAAAGTCCTACCTTCTGTTTCTGCTGCCAATCTAGAAAATACTCATTTGACGTCTACGCGCGGAGACTGCCCAATTTCCGATGAATTTGATGTAGTCTCTGACGAATTCTGCTCACCAATCATGACGTCCGACGTTTCCACTATGAATATGGATCCAGCCGATGTTTATAACATAGTCAAGGGCTTAGATGGTGGCAATAATTTCCAGGGTGAAACCGACAATAAAAATCCTAAAATTAACCTCAATTCAAATCTTGGTAAATATCTAGTATTCTGCGGCCAGCGCCAAGTCAACTATGGTTATGCTGATGCCAGCGCCGCTACTAACGTATCTTTCAGTAATGTCGGCACTTCTAATACAGAGACAGTCTACAATAGTAATGTCAACGATCCCAAATTTAACATTCCTCTAAGTGGAGAAGAATCAAAAGCGAGCAGGTATAAAGAAGATGGCAATTCAATTATTAAAACCATTACAAACTTCTTCTCTCGTATTTTTCGAGTCTCAGGAGATGCTGCCTTTGATGCCGTAGAAGATGTCATCAACGGTCTCACTAATGCTGCTAATGCCGAATGGATTAGCGGTCGCAACTGTGTTAATACTGACAAAAATCCTCATTGGGATAACGAAATGAAATACTATCAACGCTACCTAGAAGACCAAGGAATCATGGAAGCCATGGGTATCGTTGATAAATCCTCCCTAGAAATCGCCCTTGACGAATGGTACGAAGAAAATCCAATTGATAATTCCTACGAAGGTCTACTGGCCTACTTCTCTGGCCACACCAAAGAAGATGTCCAGCTCGCCCTAGATTATATTGACTACCAAGACGCCATCGCAAAATATCACCCAGAAAAAATGGCTCCCCTTTCCCCCGAAGAAGAGCCTAGTGGCATCCTATTCGATGCTGACAATTTCGCCTTTATCGAGATGAATCAACCGCTGATTTCGCGAGCCGCGGAATTTCAAAGTGAGATCGCGCTCCGCGAGGATAAACGGGCCATCTATCAGAGCATCTAGCTCGCACAAGAATTCCCACTGCACACCACCCCATTCCTTGATTTTTTCATAAGTAAAGCCAGTAAAAGACCATACATTCCAGCCCAATTCCCGCTTTACAAAACGCGCAATTTCTAGGCACGCCTCTGGCTGAATAAACGGCTCACCACCACAGAAGGTCAGCCCTGCCTGCCCTTTTAGGCTCGCTAGCTCCGCTTTTACCGTTTCTACATCCACCAACGCCCCCTCTCCTGGCGCCCAAGTTTCAGGATTTTGGCAGCCAGGACAATGCGTATAACACCCCTGCGTCCACACCACCGCACGCAGACCATAGCCATTTACGATATTGTCATGCTCAATCGGCCCAGATAGCCGAATATGCTTACCGTCAGAGCCAGGGACGGGAGAGTTTTCCACTCTCCCGGTCCAAGCATTGACGTATATTTTCTTGTCAATATTATCCGCCATTCTACTCCGTCCCGACGGCTTTCTTTGCTGTCTTTTTGGCTACTTCACGTGCATCTTTTTCACATTTGGTATACACACCATCCACGCTATGCTTTACTCTGGCAGCCTCCTCAGCTTTCTTACCATCATTCCAGCGCTCCAAAGAGCCCACTAGATACCCCGTAATTCTGCGCAGCCTTTCAAATGGCACATCCCCTTCGTGACGACCACAGCTTGGGCATCTATCCCCCTCAATAATCCCTGAAAAGCCACAAACCGGATCTCTATCCACTGGGTGATTTACTGAGCCATAGCCAATACCGCAATCATGCATTTTACGAATTACCGCTTCAAAGGCTTCAATATTCTGAGATGGGTCCCCATCAAGCTCAATGTAGGAAATATGTCCAGCATTACATAGTGCATGATACGGCGCTTCTATCTCAATCTTTTCAAAGGCAGAAATAGGGAAGTATACCGGCACATGGAAGGAATTTGTATAGAAGTCTCTATCTGTCACTCCAGGAATCACGCCGTACTCCTTGCGGTCCATCCTCGTAAAGCGCCCAGCTAGACCTTCTGCCGGTGTCGCAAGTAGTGAGAAGTTCAAATGGTACTTCTTAGAATATTTATCACAATTTTCACGCATATGACTGACAATATCCAGCCCCAACTCGCGCGCTTCTTCATCATCGCCGTGATGTTTACCAATCATCGCCACTAAGCATTCTGCTAAGCCGATAAAACCAATGGACAATGTCCCATGTTTAATCACTTCGCGCAAAGTATCATTTGGCCCTAATTTTTCCGAGCCAAACCAGTTACCTTCACCCATTAGGAACGGAAAATTGCGCACATGCTGATTAGCTTGGAATTCAAATCTTTCTAATAACTGGTCGCGGCAAAGATCCATCACTTCATCCAAATCCCTATAAAATCCAGTCCAATCCGCTTTTTTGCGCTCACCCAGGCAAATACCATTTTTGATACCTAGCCGTACCAAGTTAAAGGTAGTAAAAGAGCAGTTACCGCGCCCTGTTACAATTCCATCGCTCTCTGGAAAGACGGATGAAAACACACGTGTCCTACAGCCCATCGTCGCAATCTCCGTCCGATAATCACCAGGCTTATAGTATTGCAAATTAAACGGCGCATCAATAAAACAAAAGTTCGGGAAGAGCCTCTTGCTCGATACTTCCATCGACCTCTTAAATAAATCGTAATTTGGGTCTTCTGGATTGTAATTAATTCCTTCCTTCACCTTAAAGATAGAAATCGGGAAGATTGGCGTTTCACCTTTACCAAGGCCATTCTCCGTAGCATTGAGTAAGTGCTTTGACACCAAGCGCCCAGATGGAGTCGTATCCGTACCAAAGTTGATTGAAGTAAATGGCACCTGCGCACCCGCACGAGAGTGCATCGTATTCAGATTATGGATAAACCCTTCCATCGCCTGTAGCGTCTCTTTATCCACATCGGCCATCGATGCATCAATCACTTCCTGTGGCACTTTCATCTTGGCCAGTTTCTTATCGTCGCCAAAATGAATATCATCTGCAATCTCTACTTTTATCTTCTTACCGGCAAATTTATTATACTTTTCAAGATTAGATTTCAAAGCCTTACGGAAAGATTTATCCACACCAGGAGCCATCGCGTAGTCAAAATTAGGAATCGATTGGCCACCGTGCTGCTCGTTTTGGTTAGC
>JAFWMC010000001.1 GCA_017510805.1 Candidatus Saccharimonadota bacterium | reverse complement strand
TTTATACCCCCCCCCCCAGACGAATTTTAGTGCTCATTAGAATATTACTCTCCTTAATATGCTTACTCTTATTATAGCATAGTATTGGTGATTTATTCAAGTTTTTGCTTTGAGAATTTGGCCTTGAAGAAGCGAGAGATTTCGGGACGGTATTGAAGGACAATATAGACAATACCAACTAGTAAAACGGAGGCAATGGCGAGACCGGCGATAAAACTGGTCTTTTCGGTGGCGGTAGTGGGAACTAGGGGATAAGAAGCGCCGTCATTGTTACGAATTTTGCGGCAGCGACCAGTGTCGGGATTGCGTTCGTAGCCTTCTTTGCAAGGTGCAAGAACACCGTCTTCCTCAATAGATTTGCAGCGACCAGTTAAAGGATTGCGATATTTACCGGCGGGACACTCTTTGACCTCGGCGATAGTAGCAGCTTTGACGCAATTCCCCGTTGACTCATTGATAACTTTACCTTCTGGACAACTACGATATTGCTGATAATTATTAGGTCCACCAGGAGTAGGACTATAAGTAGCAAGCCAATTTTCTGCGTCATTATAATAGCCAAATTGAGCATAGGAAGTGGATTTTTTCTGACCATGAGGCAAAATAAGCGTATCTATAACATCGCCGGTAATGTCAATTAATTCATAGTTGTTACTGGTGGTGGGGTTTTTAGTAAGAGCAATATCTGGGCGGTAAATATAGTAGCCGCCAGATTCAATAATACTGTCAAGCGAAAAAAATTTACTTTTATATTTGACTGTGCAGCCGGACATATTGATAGTGTCCTCGGAATTATTGTAAAGCTCTATGAACTGTTCGGATTTGTCTTCATCATAATAAGTGAGGATTTCGGAAAATTCCAGATCGCGACATTTGGGCTCGGGAGCTTCTTCATCATCCGTAGAGACAACTGGGGGCAGGTAACTTGGCTGCTGTGGGTCGTAGGTTGGCTGGTAATTTTCTACGGGAACATGTGCGAAAGTCTTGGTGCCAAGATCTTGGACTAGCATAGTGCGGGAACCTGATTTATTTAAGAATTTTGAGTAGCAGAGATCGCTCCCGGTCCAGCAGACACTATCTTTTACCTCCGAGTTATAAACTAACTCTAGTGGGCCTGCATCTAGTGCCAAGGTCTTGGTATAGGTTAAATCTGCTTGGCTGGCCTCTGGTGAGCTAGCCAGCCGGAGCAGAAGATTTGTGCCAACCATACGGCTACCTTCCGGAAAAACGTAGAGGTCGGAGGTATTTCCGGATTTAGTAGTGTAGCGCAGCGTGTAGCCGTCTAGCGGAAGAGGAGAAGAGTCATCGGCGAGCTTTACAAGCTCAATAAACTCGCCGACATTCTGAATACCCTCTATACTATATCCAGGATTTACCGCCTTAATAGCGAGAGTGGCGCCTGGATAATCTGTTTTTGAAAAAGTATCAGAGTCTGAAGGAGATGAGCTATCTGAATAGCCGTTTACGTAGACTAGCGCATTAAGTAGATTACATATTAGATAACTTACGATAACCAGACCAATTTGAAACTTTTTCATGGTGCTGAGTTTATCAAGGCGCAATTTGTCTCGCAAGCGTTAGCGTGATATAATATAAGCATGATTGATTTAGCGGATTTGGGAGTTGTTATACTATCAGGGGTAGCACACGCAACTTTGCAGTTGGGGCTGGGATGCCTCTTATTGTTATATCATGCAAGCCTTGGCAAACATGTCCGTAAAAAGACAAAAAATCTTGTTGGTAGCTTTATATCAGGGGTAGGACTGATGAATTTCTTGATTTTAGCATCAGCGTGTTTCATAATTGCAATAATCGCTAATGGTTGTCTTTCACCTCTGTCACTGATGGTCATAACTGCGATTATTACGCTACTGGCTATAATCATGTGGTTTTTCTACTATCGGCGGGGTCGGACGACGGAACTTTGGCTACCTAAAATCGTGGCAAGATACATTGATAAGAGAGCAAAATTGACCGAGAGCAACACAGAGGCATTCTCGCTGGGGCTTTTAGCTTGCTTTGCAGAAATGCCATTTACGCTAGTGCTAATGCTGGTGAGTGCTAATGCGATTTTATGTTTGCCAGAAATATGGCAAGGTATAGCGGTGGCATTATATACAATAACATCCATTTTACCATTAATAATAATGCGTTATGCTATACGCCGCGGCGGAACAGTAGTAGACATACAGCGATGGCGAAATAAAAATAAAAACTTCTTGAGAATGATTTCTGGAGTGTTATTTCTGATATTGGGTATATATATTATAGCATTTAAGGTGATAGGGCAATGAAATTTTCAAAAGACAAGTTAAAAAAAGAGCTTCTACGGGAGGCAAAGGTGCTGGGCATACAGCCGGGAGCAGCAGAAATACTGGCAGAGAGAGTTGTACTAGCGACGGAAAAGTGGGCAAAAAGGCAGACAATGATTACCGAAAATGATTTGAATAGGGCTGTGGCAAAAGAAGCAAAAAAATACAATGCGGATTTGGCATATGTTTATCAAAATCGTGGTAAAATAATATAAAGAGAGTATTATTATGGGAAGATTTGATTACGATTACATAGTAATAGGCAGCGGCGCAGCTGGTAGTGCAGCAGCAATGATGAGTGCTAGCCTAAAAAAGAAAACTGCAATTATTGAGGCAGATAAATGGGGGGGCTCTGGTGTAAATTCTAGGGATGTACCATTTGCAGCAGCATTAAAATTTGCACATTTATATAATGCGGCAATTGCTGGAGCGAAGTTTGGATTATCTACTAAAAATCTACGCTATAATTATCCAGCCGTGCAGCGTTGGAGGGAAGTAGCAATAGAGCGAGCATACGCCAAAGGCAAACAGATGTTTGAAGAAGTAGGGATTGATTGCTATGAGACAAGGGCAAATTTTGTGGGAGCACATGAAGTGGCAGTGGCGCCAGATAAGGTAATTACCGGGGCAAAGATTTTGATTGCAACGGGAGCAGTATTAGATGAAACAAGTGTAGCAGGTACTAGCACAGTAGATTATTTGACGCCTGCAGACGTATTAACAATACAGCAGATCCCAAAGACTGTCTTGGTGGCTGGTGGTGGGGCGTCTGGCTGCGAAGTGGCAGAATATTTAGCAGCGTTGGGATCCAAGGTGGTGATTGTAGAAATTGCTGGAAGATTGTTGCCAAGAGAAGATATAGAGGTGGGTAGAGCAATGGAAGCCCACTTGGAAAAGCTGGGGGTAAAATCGTTGCCCCAATCTAGAGCAGTAGTAATTGAAAAAGATGCAATTTCTAAGAAAGTAGTGATTATGCGGGGCGGGCAGGAAAAGGCTCTGCGGGTAGATGAGATAGTCTTGGCTACAGGTACAAAACCGGCGACAGAATTAGGATTGGAAAATGCTGGAGTGGAAGTTACCCAAAAAGGGATAAAGGTTGATAAAAATTTGCGCACTACAGCAAAACATATCTTTGCGGCTGGAGATGTGATAGGGGGAATTTCCTCTACTGAAAAGGCCGCATATGACGCAGCAATTGCCACAAATAACGCAATTAATAGAGGTAAAGCGGTGACGGATTATACTGGCTATGTCCGGATGACAGATACAGAGCCAGCCGTAGCAACCGTAGGGCTAAATGAGGATGCGTGCATAAAGAGGGATCTAAGATACATTAGTGAGATTGCCGAATATGGCAAGATGTTTGTGGGGAATGTACATGATTTTAGTGGGGGTTTTGTAAAAATGATTACAAATAAGCAGGGTAAGATTTTAGGCTGCACAGTAATGGGGCCAGATGCTGGAGTAGTAATTCAGGAAGTGGCGATGGCAATGAAATTAGGGGTACTAGTCGGAGAATTGGCAACAGTGCCGCACGTGAGTACGTCATGGAGCGAGGGAGTAAGAATAGTAGCAAGAAGATTAGCTGCACAGATATAATGCCATAAAAAAGGAGAGCAATGAAAATGAAAGCGAAATCCAAAAAAGCCGAAGCCAAACATAATGCTGGTCTTTTTATGAAAATCGCAGTGCTTGTAGCTTTTGTGGGGGTGTCTGCAGTGGTGGCAGGGATAGTATTTGGAGCAAGTACAGAAATAGAATCAAGGGCAATTGCCGATACAAATGGCGTGCCAGCGAATTGGTCTAGTGAAAAATATAATAATGATATAGCCGCGACTACTTCCCTGTCTGTAAAATTGATACCGGGCAATACTCGCTACGTACAATATACTGCCAAGGTAAGTAATGAAGATTCTGGGAACGACTTGTACGTAACACACCTTGCATCATATATGTCTAGCGACGGAACAGATGAAAATGGTTTCATGAAACTGTCTGGTGAATCTTTGGAATATACCTATACGATAGACGATGATGATTCTTGGCAGAAAATTGATTTAACAAAACCATCAAAGAGGGCGGAAGCATTCAAACTAGCCAAAGAGATAAGCATTGATAGGGCTGGTTCAGGAAAAAATACGGCATATTTTCGTTTTTATGTGACCCCGAGCGACAAAAATACTAAGACTTTGAATGATACGGTTTCATTAAAAATAAAAAATGAATCTGGAAAAAGTGGGTATATAACGAGCGCAAAAACAGTGGCCTATCAGGAGGAGGAAAAAACGACAATTGCAGCCACTACAGACACTAATACTGACAGCGAAATGGGCAATGCTTACGTAAAACCATTGGGCGAATCTAGCTATAAGCCAGAAATAGCTACGGTATCTGGCACAATTGCAAATGGAGGGATGAATGAAAACTTTCTGCCAACGAGCATAATAATAATGGTGGTGGCAGTGATAATATTTGCAATCTGCATGGGGATTTATCTACCATTTAAGAAATATTAGCCTGAGATAATTTAACTAGAAAAAACCGCGGGTGACAGGCTCGCGGATTTTTTACTTTTATATAGTACACCAAGTTGAGGGCGTAAACTGGGGGGGCAGTTTATGCCCTCAACTTGGTGGCGGGAGTTGGATTTGAACCAACGACCTTTTGGTTATGAGCCAAACGAGCTACCAGGCTGCTCTATCCCGCGATATAAAAGTACTATTCAATTATACCTTAGGGGCGGCAGATTGTCAAGAGTTTTGTGGCTACATTAGTATGAGTAAGACTGGCTATTGTTATTGCAACCGCTCCAGGAACCATTATCGGAAGTCCAGCAGTTGCGCGTGGAATAAAAGTTCTTTTTGAGGCCATAGCCGCTAGATTTGTTGTCCGACTGGATGGTAAATTCTGGGTAAGGGTAATAGACATCTACAAGCTCTACGCGAGTTTCTACACGACGATATAGATCATTGGCTCTACCAGTGGAATCAATACTTGACTGGACGCCCTCAAAATTGATGAGGTTGCCTGCGGCATCATTTAGCTGAATTGAGAAATCGGTAGTTGGGATATTATATGGCAAACCTACACGGATAAAAGAGGCGTTGTCGCTGCGATTGCCGTTAAGTGGGCGAGGGAGATAAATCGTTGCGGTACAGGCAAATTCTTTACCTTCATTGAAGCCGTTACAGTTAATCTTGTAGGCTCTATTAGAGCTACCACCTTCGCCAGAATCATCCGGCATCTTATTGGCGCTAGTGATAAAGCTGGAACTACTAATGCTGTTAATGCCACCAGAGCTAACTGGATAGAGGAATGCTTCTGCGCGATTTGCTAGGCTGCCAGATGGAACATTAAAATCAATATTGGGAGTAAAGTAAGCGCCAGCTTGAATCATCTGGAAGGAAATTACTGGGGGGGCATAAGTGGTATAATTTGGCTGGAAAATAAATTGGTTGCCATAGTTTGGCATGAAATTGAGAGTGCTATTATTACCATTAATATTGGAGTACCAGCTGATAGTGACAGAATCTACGTCATTAATGCGGCTTGTCCTGAGAGGAACAATCCTGGTGCGGAAAGAACTATTAAGCGTCGTACGATAATCTGGTAAATCTTCGGCGATTTTGACACAAGTATAAGCCTGTAACAATGAAGCTGAAGTGTCGTTGCTTTCTTGGATTAGAACTTCATCTTTACCTTCGTTTTGTGCGCGCATGGCGCCAGTGTTGCGCTGGAGAACATCACGGACAACATCGCAACTCTGATTTTGAATACCTTGCTGCATATTAGAAACGATGGCTGAACAATCTGCGGAAATGCGCCCAGAAAGACAATCATGATAATCCAGGAGAGCCACTTTGGCATCCTCTATACCGGCGAGAGCTGAATCATAGGCAGAGCGAGAAAGATCTGTATTGCTAGTCTGGCTACTTTCAGAAATAACGATGCGAATGAAGCTGAGAGTAATTACTCCTAGTAGTAAAGTGGTAAATATAACCACGTATAATGATGCAGCTCCTTTTTTGGTGGTCTGTATTTTTTTACTGATTTTGGCGTTTCTCATTTTCATTGAGTTCTCCTGTCGCGCGCATGGCGAAATTAAATTTATTAATAGCACAGTAAGCAAAATCTGTGTTTAAGTTTTCAGGTATTTCGGTGCAATAATCGCCAGCAGCGGTGATATTGACGCTGCCTTGTAGAGTAGCTAGAATGAAGGTGCCGGAATAGAAGCTGTGGAAGGTAATATGATGCTGGGTGGGGGGAAAGACTTGAAAATCATAGATGGCGAGATTATCTTCGGCATTATTAAGAAGCTGTGCTACGGAGGCATAGGTGGCACGATCCCCTAGATTATAGGTGCGATCGCTTGTAAGCTCATAGTTATTATCAATTTTGCTAGAACAAACACTGCGTTCTTGATCTTCAACACGAACTAACTTTGGCTGGAGATAATTAACGTTGTAATTATCAAGGGACCTAAATGCTACGGTAGCAACATAACCATTAAGATTATATGAAGGATTTAGCGTGTATCCGGTATTCCAAATATAAGAGTAGCGCCCGGTGCAGAATGCACCATATAGTGGAGGATTTTCAACTGTTAAATCAATATTGTTCATGCTTGCGTCCTGTTGCAGGCTGATTGTGCCATTATAACGTATTTCCTGGAAAATCATTTTTTGGCCGTTGTCATTGATGCATTTTTGATAACCTGGAGTACCATTGAATCTGCTGCATAGCCCCGCGATACTTTTTGCTGGGGCAGAGGCTATGGAATTTGAGAATTCTTCAATTAGTTCCCTGCCGGTAGAATTGACGGCCCTGATAGATAAACCTTTTTGATAAACCGTGATGATATTTACTGTAATAATGGCAATCGTAACTAACAGGACGCCAACAAAAGCCATTGATAAGACAAACTCAATGATAGTAAAGCCTTTTTTAGTTTGATTACTGCTATGCTGTTTTATCTTCATTTTATTTTACCTTGTTGTAATCTGGATTATATAGACGAACGATAGTGGAAATAGTACTGGGATTATCTTTGCCAGGAGCATACCAACAGGTGCGGATATGAAAATCGTAAAATTCTGGATTGTAATCTTTTTCCTTGACAGCAATAACCCATATACCTTCAACTCGGGAGATACGATTATAATAGGAGCCGGTTTCCGTGAGAGAATTATCATTAGTATTAAAACCATTACTAAAGATAATCCTAGGATAAAGAGTAGCTTGCACGAAATTTCCAGTATTATACTGAGATCTATATAGCGTACCATTAATATCGTAAGGGTTGATATTGCGGGTATTTATGACGAAAGATTTTAAGTTAAAAATGTTGGTAGTTCCCTTATAGGCCGCCTCGCAGCCGGTATAGGTGCCATTACGATGGTCGGCGAGGTTGGCGGGGAGATTATCAATGGTATTGTTGGCACTGATAGCCTGTGCAGCTATTGCTTCCCATAGTTTACGATATATTTGTTGGTCGTTGACTTGGTCTTTGACTAACTCCTGCTCGGCAAGGTAAGCGTTTTGAATAAATCTGAGAGCTTCTGCTTGAGCATCTATTTCATTACGGGTCATGCTAGATTCTAGATTTCCTTCAGACATGGTAACTCCAGTATTCATGAGAGTAATAGAAATAAGTGCAACAAGTGCAAAAACAGCGATTGCAAATGAAACTTCTATTAGGGTGTCGCCACGTCTGAATTTAACTATTGACATTTATTATCTCCTGAATCTTGAGTTGCAACACGAACAGCAGAAGCATTATGCCCATCTGAAGAAATGCTAACCATACGTTTGCGATTGCCGATTGCAAAAATATCGTCTGAGGCAACACATAATTCTACATCTTTATAGCTAGGCAACTGATATGCTTGGTATGGTGGAGAGGTACGAGTAAGCTGAGTCTTAAGGCTGTAGTTGGAGAAATTATTGCGATATGCAGTCTGATAACATTCGTTATAGGCCAAGCCCCCGCGATAAGTGTTCATTCCCTCTTGGACTGGAACTGGATCGTCTAAGACGATTGTGTCAACGGCGCCGGATAAAGGAGAGCGCACAATTAAGACAGAGCCTCTAAAGTTAGTGTTGCTAGTAGTCTGCGGGTATGCACCCCATTCTAGCTGATAGCTAGCCGTATTGCCAGCAGGGGACATCTTGCAGCTACCTCCTTCTCTGCGGACAGTAAGGACATCTGCGCTGACATTTGCCAAAGAGCGAATGACTTCATTTGAAATATACGAGTAGGGACCATTAGCATCGGAATTTAAAGCAGCTAACTCCCTTGAGTCTATGTCGTCGCCGATAACGTCGTAAGAGTAGACAATATCATAACTATTTTTGGATGGGGTATATTCGCCAAAAGTAATGAGTTTGCCATAAATTAGGCAGTTGGATCTGCCGGTCTGGACACTCTGATTGGAATTGCCGAGGGTACCAGAACTGGGGCTGGTGATAGTACATGGGGCATCGCCACCTAGTGAATTATCTCTGGTGTTTTCAGTGGAGATAACTTCGGAATATTCACGGCGCAAAAATTCGGCGAAATTTTGAACGGAATCGTTGTATCGCTGGCGAGTGACATTGATAGAAGTGCCGCCAATGACACCAATAAAGAGAAACATAGAGATTGCCAAAACGAGGGTGACTTCAACGATAGTAAAACCACCTGATATGTGAAAACTAGGCTTATGCTTTCCCATGTACTAATTATAGCATATTTTTAATAGCGTGGAGCCAATTCACGGCTGTAAGTAGTGATGACCTGATGATAATCTTCTGATTGGCTATAAGCCCAAAGGTAAGTGTCGGCACGGAGATTGAACACTTCTGCAGGCTCAATAGAACCATCCCCAGGGAGAGCGCCATAGGTACGGTTGAGATAGACCTTGCCCGCGATAACTGGGCCATTAACGACAAGTTTGCTACTGCAAGCACCATCACTAGGTGTCTGGGATGGAACAAAATCTGAGCAAGTATTGATGTTGCCATCTGCAGAGCCAGTAGACTCGGCGTCGCGGCTGGTGGCGATGAGCCAGGCGTCTAATCTGGTAACGTTTGATGAAATATTAATATTATTTGCAATGATAACTACTTGAGGTAATTGATCAATCTTTGTGTATGTCCTGTCACCGATTATAATATCACTATTGATATTGACATTACCATCGCAGCGCAACACGACGAGTCTATTTGACTGAGCGAGGACTTGACCTTCATCAATATAGCCGAAGCTACAACCATTATAGCCTGCGGTAGTGCTAGAATAGCGGGACAGGATACGCTGAAGAACTTCACCATTAAGGGAGATATTTGAGTAACCAGTACTACTGCTGGAGCCACTGCCGCTAGCGTTATTATTGGCAATTGAAAGGTGAGAAACGTTATAGTAGCTGTTATTAAATGCGGTGGAATCGTAGCCGCCAGGTCTACCGCCATTGCCATAAGTGTCTACTCCCCATGTGTAGCCAAAGCCAGCACCAGAACCTAACCCTCTGATGGAGCCGTATCCGGAGATAGCTTCGTATTCAGACCAGGAGCCAAAGATTCTCTTGCTACAATTGGAGTCTGAAGACCATTGCAAAGTAGAGTTTAGACATTTATCAGTAACGGAGGTTTCTATGCCAGTGCCAGAGTATATGCCGCCGCTCCATGCTTGGAAAGATGGCTTTTTGACAATAGTACGGCAAGTAACGCCAGAGATACGCCAGCCTGCACCGCCATTTTTTAAGAAGCCTTCCATGCCAGGATCATCCTTTTTATAGCCACCGGATTTTGACTGGCCTGGAGTGCCGTGGCTGTCTGTAGGATATACACCGGCAACTGTACAGATTTTTGAACCTGTTTCTACATCTGGAACAACTGAAGATCTTTCCCAGGCGCCAAAACCGCCGGGCTCAAGAGAACCTGATTCTAATGTGTCTGAAATAATTTGCATACCGCCAAGGGAGCCAGCATAAGCAGCAGGATTACCATTATAATTATCATTACCCTCAAAGGCAGACGTAAAGCTGGCGTCAGGAGAGAGGATAAACTGGGCGACTTCTACGCGGCTATTCTCTGGCGTGGCAGTGGTGTATGTTTTGCCGCGGTTGTTATTCTTGGCAGATTCAACTGAGCCTGAAACTTCAACGCGGAATTCTGAGCCTGGGTAGGTGATGCTAGGGTTGCCGTAGGCATTTGTCTCTATTTCGGTATCAAAATTGTATGGGACGGCAACACGAGCAGGCTTGGAGTTTTCTTCGCTAACATCATAGCTTTCTATTTTGCCATTGACGTGGGGGTGGTGCCAACGGGTTTCACATTCTTCGTCTTCACCTTCGCCTTCGCACTCCTCATATTCTTCGGCTCTGTCTGTCCAGGTATAATAAACGTAAATGTCGTTATAGGTGACAAATTGGCGGAATTGCGTACCTAGGTCTTCAACTGGGTCACCCTGTATTCGGTAGTGACCTTTTTTGCCATAAGCC
>JAFWMC010000031.1 GCA_017510805.1 Candidatus Saccharimonadota bacterium | reverse complement strand
GAACTAGCTCCAAATGCTTGGGGCCTTACCTTTAATGAAACAGACAATAATAACCAAGTTTATGGCTCTGCTCCACTGATGGGCAATGAGTATTTACTAAAGACTAGAAGCACTGCTACGCCCATAGAAGGTGATGCTGTGCCTGTGTGGTACGCAGTAAAGGTAGATACTAATATGGTAACTGGCACCTATTCTGGTAATATTCTCTATACTATTATTGCCGAAGCCAGCAATGCAGATCTAGGTATCCCCAGTATCAATCCACAGGCAGGCGCATTAAATGATACCGTAAACATCAGTGTACCACTCCAATCCACCTTGGAAAACAACCAAGTTTCAGACCTTGGCACTATCACCGCCAAGATTGGCAACGAATCCTGCAACATCACTAATACAACCCTAGGTGGCGCTACAGTAAATCTCACCTGCACCGTCCCACAACTTACCGTAGGGAGCACTTACAATGTATCTGTCTATATCCAGAAATACGATAGCACTTACGTCGCTGAGAATGCTTTTACCTATACTTCACCAACCTTAGCCAACATTCAATATATGCAAGACGTTACTAGCGACATTTGTGCCGCTACGCCAGAAACCATGACTCTAAATGATGCCTATACCCTAATTGATAGTCGTGGCAAAGGTAACGCCGGTAGCCAAACTGGTACTTATAGAGTAATCAAAGCCAAAGATGGCAACTGCTGGATGATAGATAATCTAAATCTTTACAACTACACCATTAGTGCCGAAACCTCAGACTTCACTTCTCCAGCAAACTACACCATTCCTGCTCCAATTACCGATACTAACCAATGGAATAGTAACGTTTACAGCCCAGCTACAGATACCAGCTCTGCCAGTCCTCATACTGGTAAGAAGGTAGAAGTATCTCACGGCATGGGTCAATATGCCTCTCAAGATCAGCAATATTGGAATGAACCATACTACAACTGGACAGTGGCTGTAGCGAAGGAAGATACTACTAGCTACACCACCACCGGCCCAGATACCTCCATCTGCCCAAAGGGCTGGACTTTGCCTACTAATGGCGATTCTGGTGTAAACAAATCTTGGGCTAGATTATTTAGCAATATCCCTAACGTTGGTTACAATTACACCGCAGGTTCACAATTCGTTAATAATACGAACATCTTAGGCTTTACTAAGTACTACGGCTACTGGAATTGGTTCAACGCGTCCGAGAACAGTCAGGGTGGCCACGGCCTCTTCTGGTCTGGTACGCCTTTCTCTGAGACTAATGCGTACAGCCTGGGCTACCTTTCTGGAGGCGTCTACCCGCAGGATAACTACGATAAGGGCTACGGCTTCATTATTCGGTGCGTTGCTAGGTAGTCAAGCCTAACTTATCAAGAAAATTAGCACTCAAGGCTTGTAAGTGCTAATTTTCTGTGTTATAATAGGGGTAGTATGAATGATGAATTTACCGAAATAATGAATAAATTATCAGAAAATGCGCGTTTTGCCATCCAAAAGGCCGATTATTATGCTAAGCGCTACAACAACGGCTACATGAGCACCGAGCATTTACTCCTGGGTATTTTAGCGATGGATACTTCCTCTGGGGCCAAATTTCTCAAAGAAGAAGGCGTTTCCCTGGAAGACGTAGAAAAAACCATCAATTCCGTCGCCGTAGAAGTATCTGGTGGCAATATGGCAATGATGTCCCTCTCGGAAGCCACCGTCCTTACCCTTCGCATGGCGGCAAATTTCGCCTCAGAGCAGGGCCTCCAGTTAATTGGTACCGAGCACATTCTTTACGCTCTAGTCAAGCAGCCCAATTCTCGCGCAGCCTTAATCTTAATCGGCCTCAACGTAGATCTTGCCGAGCTTTCCCAAAATATAGAAAAATACATTGAAAAACAGGCTGAAGAAGCCAAATTAGACAAAGAAAAGGCCAAATATACCAACAAAAAGAAGCTCAAATGGCTGCCGCGCTATGGCACCGATTTAACCGAGCTAGCTCGCCAAGGCAAGCTAGACGTAGTCATTGGTCGCGACCAAGAAATAGAGCGCACCATCACCGTCCTCTGCCGCCGCACCAAGTCCAATCCTGTCCTTATCGGCGAGGCCGGTGTCGGTAAAACTGCCATCGTTGAAGGGCTAGCTACTCGCGTCATCAATAATGACGTCCCTGGCAGCCTCATCGGCAAGCAGATTTATCAGATAGATTTATCATCTCTCGTTGCTGGCACCAAGTTCCGCGGTGATTTTGAGGAGCGTATCAAAGGCGTCATTGACGAAGCTACCGCCGATCCAAACATCATCCTCTTTATTGACGAGTTGCACCTCTTAATGGGCGCTGGCTCTGGCGAGGGTACCATGGATGCTGCTAATATCTTAAAACCTGCCTTGGCTCGCGGCAAAATTCACGTTATCGGCGCCACCACTTTAGATGAGTATCGCAAATCCATTGAAAAGGACAAGGCTCTTTCTCGCCGCTTCCAGACCGTCATGGTAGAGGAGCCGTCCGCCGCGGTGACCTTGCGCATCTTAAAGGGAGTAAAATCTCACTACGAAAATCACCATGGCGTAGTCATCCCAGACGACGTCCTAGAAACAGCTATCAATATGTCTGTTCGCTATATCAACGACCGTTTCATGCCAGATAAAGTTATAGATATTATTGATGAGGCTAGCGCTATTGCTAAAGTTTCCGCCGATAAAAAGGGCGGTGGTAAATATAAAAAGCTCAAAATTGAGCGCTCCGAGCTTCAGGAAAAGCTAGAAGCTGCCGCCGAGGAGCATGATTTTGAAAAAGCTGCTCTCTATAAACAGCGTATCGCCCAGGCCGACAAAGAAATTAAAAAGCTAGAAAAATCTGGCGTTAGCGACAAGGAAACTCCAGTCTTGACCGAGGAAAATCTCGCCACCGCCATTTCACTTAAAACCGGCATTCCTGTATCTAAAGTCCATGGCTCGGAAATGTCCATGTTAATCGGTCTAGAAGACCATCTCAAAAAGAGTATTATCGGCCAAGACGAAGCCGTAGAGCAAGTTAGTAAGGCCATTCGCCGTGGCCGCAGCGGCATCGGCAATGCCAGCCGCCCCATTGGCTCCTTCCTCTTTATGGGGCCTACGGGCGTCGGCAAGACAGAGTTAGCCCGCGTCATCGCCAGGGAAGTCTTTGGTGGCGACAATTCCTTAATTAAAATTGACATGTCCGAATTTGGTGAAAAGCATAATGTATCCCGCCTCGTCGGTGCGCCGGCTGGCTATGTTGGCTACGATGACGGTGGCAAGCTCACCGAAGCTGTCCGCCGCCACCCTTATTCCGTTGTCCTCTTTGACGAAATTGAAAAGGCTCACCCAGACGTCTTTAATATGCTTTTGCAAATTTTAGAAGATGGCATCCTTACTGACGGTCAGGGTAATAAAATCAAATTTAACAATACTGTTGTAATTCTTACATCAAATTTAGGCGCTAGCGAAATGTACGACGATATGGAAATGGGCTTTGCCGCACGTACCAAAAAAGACGAAAAAAATCTAGCTGCCGAATATGAATATAGTAAAGCTGCCGCCATGAAAGAGCTTAAAAAATCCATGCGTCCAGAGCTAATCAATCGTCTTGATAATATCCTCGTTTTCCACGCTCTTACCAAGAAGCAGGTAGAACATATCTTTGATAATCTTCTTTCCGATTTGAAAAAACGTCTTGCCACCAAATCCATTGGTCTAAAGATTACCGATAAGGTCAAATCCTATCTCATTGATAAAGGTTACGACCCTAAAAATGGCGCTCGTCCACTTCGCCGTGCCATAGAAGATAATCTAGAATCGCTTTTATCCGAAGCTATTATCGCCGAGAAAGTCAAACCAGGTGAAATTGCCGTGGTGGACGTATCGGGCGACACTCTCAAATTTAAAATTGAAAAAAAGGAGAAATAAATGCCCAAAAAACAGCTCACTACTCCCAAAAAAGAGCCAAAGTTTCATCTTTTGATTTTTAGCATTTTAATTCTGGCCATCGTTGGCATTTCCACCATCTATCTCGCAAATTTCACCGGTATTCAAGACCGCATTTCTAGCCTATTTTACACTCCTCCCGCTGATATTGCCGCACTTGAAGATAAAATAGATTTTACCGACTCCGCCACTTATACCTTCCGGGCGACTCACCCCAGCCTAGAAGGCCGCGACCAATTCAACGAGAGCTGTCGTTCGCATAATGCCGACATTTCCGTTCTTGGCTGCTATACCGGCGGGCGGATTTATATTTACGATATTAAATCTAGCGAGCTAGCCGGTATCACCGAGAGCACCGCCGCGCACGAATTCTTGCATGCCGCCTGGGATAGACTGTCCGAGTCCGAAAAATCCACCGTTTCCCAGTATTTAAATCAAGTTTATGCCGAGCATCGTGATGAACTTTCCGAAGACCTCAGTAATTACGACGATGCCGACCAGTTTGACGAATTGCATTCTCGTATCGGCACCCAAATTGCCGATTTGCCAGAATATTTAGAAAGATATTACGCTAGCTACTTTAAAGACCAAGATAAAATCGTCGCATATTATAATAATTACATCAAACCATTCAATGAAATTAAGTCCCAGATGGAATCATTAAAGGAAGAATTAGACACACTAAAGTCCCAGATTGATGCCGATACAAATGATTACTATTCTCGCTCCCAGGTTCTATCTAGTGCTATTGACGAGTTTAACGCTTGCGCTAATCAAGCTGGCTGTTTTGCTAGTGTCTCCGAGTTTAATAATCGCCGTGCCGAATTAACCGACGAACAAAACGAAGTAGAAGAATTATACAATTCCATCAGCGCCAAAGTAGACAGCTACAACCAAAAAGTAGAAGCCTACAATGATAATATTCTTCGCACAGAGCAGCTCCAAGATGTCATCAATTCCAACGCTAGAGTTAATCAAAAATTAGAAAATTAAAGAAAGGATATTTATGAAAAAACCACAAAGTTATCTAGTTCCTACCGTAGTTGAGGAAACTATCAAGGGCGAGCGCGCTTACGATATTTATTCGCGTCTGCTAAACGACCGTATTATTTTCCTGGGCGAGGATGTTAATGCTCACACAGCTAATCTCGTCGTGGCACAGCTATTATTCCTCGCTCACGAAGACCCCAAGAAAGATATTAAATTATACATTAACTCGCCTGGCGGCTCCGTCTACGATGGTCTTGCCATTATTGATACTATGAATTACATCACGCCAGATGTCCAAACTATCGGCATTGGCCTCCAGGCTAGCATGGGTGCTATGCTACTCGCTTGCGGCGCCAAAGGCAAGCGCTACTGCCTGCCTAATTCCCGCATTATGATTCATCAGCCATCATCTGGCACCGAAGGTAAAATCACCGACCAAGAAATCATGCTTCGCGAAGGTGTCTTCCTTAAAAAACGCCTCGCCGAGATTTTCGCCGAACGCACTGGCAAGCCTTTAAAACAAGTTGAAAAAGACATGGACCGCGACAACTGGATGTCTGCCGAGGAAGCTTTAAAATATGGGATTATAGATGAAATCGTCAAAGACTAATTTTGTCTGCCAGCAATGTGGCGCAAGCTTCGCTAAATGGATGGGTCAATGTTCCAACTGTGGCCAATGGAATACTCTAGTAGAGCAAGCTCCGCAGGTGGAGGTAGAAAAAAAGACCGCTCTCGCTCGTGCTGAAGTTTCTGGTAAAAAATTAAAATACGAAAATATCAAAACCATTGTCCCCTCAGACGCCAAAGAGCGGCTAAAGACCGAATTTAAAGATCTAAATACCGTGCTTGGCGGGGGGATTCTAATGGGCTCGGTCAACTTGCTTACCGGCCAGCCAGGTATTGGCAAGTCTACTATTTTGATGCAAATTTGTGCCGAAGTCGCTAAAACTCGCCCAGTTCTTTATATTTCTGGCGAGGAATCTGCTGGCCAAGTCAAGCTCCGCGCGCAGCGCCTCGGCGCCAGCTCCGACAATCTCAGCTTCGCCAGCTCCACTTCCGGCAATGACATCGCCAAAACCATAGAATCTGGCGAGTTTGATCTCGTCATCGTTGATTCAATCCAAACTCTCGCTCTGGATGAAATTTCCTCTGCCCCTGGCACTGTTTCACAGGTGACAAATTGTGGCAATCTCATCATTCGCGCCGCCAAAGCCACCGACACCGCTGTAATTATCGTTGGTCATGTTACTAAGGAAGGTACGCTTGCCGGGCCAAAGGTTTTGGAACATCTGGTAGATGTAGTTTTAAATTTTGAGGGAGATAGATATGGTGGCTTCAAAACTGTCCGTGCAGTTAAAAATCGCTTTGGCTCCACTAGTGAAGTTGCCATTTTTGAGATGAACAATAAAGGTCTAAAGGAAGTAGAAAATCCTTCCGCCGCCCTCCTTGCTGAGCGTCAAAACACCGACGGCTCTATTATTCTAGCTACTTTAGAGGGTACCCGCCCAATTTTAGTGGAAATTCAGGCGCTTGCTACCCCCAGTAATTTTGGCTATCCCAAGCGCACTGCTTCTGGTTTTGATATTAATCGTCTTAATCTCTTAATTGCCGTCATTCAGCGCCGTACCAAGCTAAATTTAGACGATAAAGATATTTTCATTAACGTTGTTGGCGGTATGAAACTAAACGATGCTGCTGCCGATCTCGCCGTCTGCCTTGCTATCGCCAGCGCTGTTGCTGGG
>JAFWMC010000030.1 GCA_017510805.1 Candidatus Saccharimonadota bacterium | reverse complement strand
CTAACAATACTTGGGGTTATACTCTCACCAACCTAGGAGATAACCCATCTCAATCTACCTTAAACTCTACTACCTTCTCCAAAGTAGAACTAACTAGTACTTCAGCAGACAGTCTTATCTCTTCTGGCTCTAAGACTACCGGAGCAGGAGATAATCTACCAGTTACCTATGGCTTCATGGCCGATACTAAACTCACTCCTGGTACTTATTCTACTCAGGTTACTTATACGGCTATAGCAGAAACACCAAGTTATACCATCCAATCCATCTCTCCAGCTAGACCAGCCTATAATGCTACCAATGTAGCAGTTACTATTCTTACCTCTACTCCATCTACCGAATTAGGCTTAGGTGATATTACGGCTACTATTACGGATGGTACTAATACAGTTCAACTTACTAATTGTTCTGAAACTATTCAAGAAGTATCTGGAACAAGTTATCGAGGAGCTACCTGTACCTATCCTGGAAACTTACCTGCTGGTAGATATAATGTGACGCTTACTAGTTCTTGGCATAATGCTACTTATACATTAAGTAATGCCTTTAGTGTTAATTCTATGCAAGAATTCATCAGTACTAATTGCACTAATCTAGTTGAAAGTACTACTACTGTAGATAATAGAATAGATCTAGTGGATAGTAGAGATGGTAAAATTTACAAGGTTAGTAAGTTGGCGGACGGAAATTGTTGGATGGTGAGCAATTTAGCACTAGATGGATTAGATACAAATAATGATCCTGTAACACTTACTCCTTCGGATAGTAATGTTTCTTCAAACTATACTTTCCCTGCTAATGTCCAACAAATAAACGATGGAACCACCGCCTCTAGTAATAACAATGCCCAAATTTATACTTCCTTCCAAAATACCACAGACAGCTACGGCAGTAAATACGGCAACACCTATAATTTCTTTGCCGCTACGGCAGGGCAAGGTACGGCTAGCTTTATGGGCGATACCACACAAAGCGTTTGTCCTAAGGGGTGGATACTTCCAAGGCACTACTTTAATAACCCCAGTTACTATAATTTGATAACTAAGTATCTCAACTTCCCATCAGACCCTTATATATTTGGGCTAGATGCTATACCATACATAAATAGGGCACAACAAGCACCACTATTCTTCCCATTAGCTAAAGTATATCTAAACGGTATGTCTTTAACGATGACTGGATATACCGGCAGTGAAGCCACCGAAATTAGTTCTAGGAGTAGGTTCGTTATGAATCTTGACGATAGTAGTAGTTACATGATTCTTAGTAATAGCCAACTTATGTCTGAAGCAGATTCCGTCCGTTGCGTCTTCGGCAACTAACCTTAATTATTCCCGCAAGGCGCCTAGGTTTTAACTACTTTTTGCCGGGTGGTGTCGGACCCGAGAAATAAATTCAAGCTTCGCAGTGAAAAATTCTCGTCCCATCCGAGAATTTTTCCTGCCCGAAGTTTTAATTTCTTTCCCGGCGTCCGCACCTTGAATTAAAATTACTAAACTCCACAAAACGCAAAGCGACCTACTCAAGCAAACCGGCAAAAAAGTAGCTAAAGCCTAAGCGCCTCTCGGAAAATTACTCTTGTGCCACACCCTTCATCATTAGGCTCAACTTCCCCTTATCATCAATCGCCTGAAGCTTTACCTTTACCATCTGCCCCATAGATAGCACATCCGTCACTTTATCTAGCCGCTTATCCGCAATCTGCGAAATATGTAGCATCCCATCAATCCCTGGCAAAATATTCACAAACGCCCCAAAATCTTTAATCCCTACTACTTTACCAGTGTAAATCTTCCCCACTTCTGGTTCTTCTACTAAAGATTTTACCCATTCCACAGCCTTGCGAATTGCCTCGCCATCAGAAGCGGAAATTGTTACTAGCCCAGAATCATCCACATCCACCGATGCACCAGTTTCCGTTGTAATTGCATTGATTGTTTCCCCACCTTTACCAATAATCGTACCAATTTTCTTCGGATCAATCATCACTTTCTCAATTTGTGGCGCAAAATCAGACAACTTCTCTCTCGGGCCAGAAATCACCGAAAGCATATGTGCCAAAATATGCATCCTTCCCTCATGTGATTGTTTAATTGCCTTCTCAAGAATATCTACCGGCAAACCATGAACTTTCATATCCATCTGTAAAGCTGTCACGCCTTCCGTCGTACCAGTTACTTTAAAGTCCATATCTCCAGCAAAGTCTTCAGCATCCATCAAATCCGTCAAAGTGTAGGCCTTATCAATATCCGCAGAGGTAACCTCTGTTCCCTGCGGCACATCCATCATTAGCCCCATGGCCACGCCAGACACTGGGCGAATCAACGGCACACCCGCATCCATCAACGCCATACAAGACGAACAAGTTGCCGCCATTGAAGTAGAGCCATTCTGCGACATAATCTCTGTCACACTCCGAATTGCATATGGGAAATCTTCCTCAGAAGGAAGCACCGGAAGCAACGCTCTCTCTGCCAAATACCCATGTCCAATTTCACGGCGCCCCGGCGAACCAAGTCTACCACACTCACCCACAGTCCAGCTCGGCGCATTATAGTGATGCATATATCGCCGCTTACCATCTGTCACCTCCATCGTGTCTACAATCTGCGCAAAAGATAGCGGCGCCAAAGTCACGATATTCATTGCTTGTGTCAAGCCACGCGTAAATAGCGAAGACCCATGCACTCTTGGCAAAATCCCCACCTGTGAAGATAGCGGCCGCACCTCTGTCAACTTTCTGCCATCTGGGCGCACCCCCTCTTCCACAATCGCCCTGCGCACTTCATGATGCACCGCAAGCTCAAAAGCATTCGCATATTCCTTCTTCAAAATCTCCTCATAATATGCTTCCTTCTCCGAGGCAATTCTTTCCTCTGCCTGCTCTACCGTAATATGGTCATTTTTAGCAATTTCAGAAATTCCCCCATCAGCCAATTTAGCATTTTCTTCCGTCTCAGAAATCGCGTGTAGCTTCAACATTTCCGCATGGAATTTCTCTTCCAATTCTTCCAAAATCTTCTGTCTTTCTATCACATTCCCCCTTACTTTTCCATCCGCAAAATATGGCGCCGTCCATTTATCTACTTCCGCCTGAATATCCTCATCTGGCAATAATAGCTCATACTCTTTTTCTGCTACATCTAATTTCTCACGAAGTTCCTGCTGCAATTTCAACGCCGGCTGTGCCTGCTCCACCGCCCAACGCATCGCATCAATAATCACTGCCTCTGGCACTTCCTTTGCACCAGCTTCCACCATCACTACTTTTTCATCTTTCACCGCCACGACGAGGTCTAAATCAGAAGCTTCCCTTTCCTCGGCAGATAAAAACGCTTTAAATTCACCATTTACCCTACCAATTCGGAGTCCAGCCACTGGCCCATCAAATGGCACCCCTGCGTTCATCAGCGCCGAAGATGCCGCAATCATCGCCACCACATCCGGGCGAAAATTCGGGTCCATTGATAGCACCGTTGTAATCACCTGCACTTCCTGTCTATATCCTTTTGGAAATAGCGGGCGAATCGGCCTATCAATTAGCCGCCCCACCAAAATAGCTTCATCTGCCGGCTTCCCCTCTCTCTTAATAAATTTAGAGCCAGAAATCTTCCCTGCTGCATAAAATTTCTCTTCATAATCAATAGAAAGTGGGAAAAAATCTTGCTCTACCGGCCTATCACTCACTTGCGCCACACCTAACACTACCGTATCTCCATACTGTACCACCACTGTAGAAGTAGATCTAAACCCTACCCTATTCACTTCCAAAGACAGCTCTTTTCCACATAGCTTCGTAGAAACTTTCACCATCTTTTTTCCATTTGGATTAATAATTTCCATAAAAATACCTTTCTAAGGAAAACAACAAATATCTAAGCTCAAATCTCCCCGATGATACCGGAATTTCAGCTCACTTATCTGCCGTTTTCCTCTAATTTAATGTTCTATATTAATTATATCACACATTGCCTTTTCTTGCCGTTTATGGTACAATTAAAAAGTAGTTTTTTACTATGAACATTACCAAAAATGTAGAGAGCGAAACCAACTATGATCATAAATCCAAAGGGAGGGATTATATGGATTTTAACATAACACACGAAAAGCACCTCAGTACAGTTACTATCACAGATATAGAAGATCGTAGGCCCACTAGCTACGAAATCGACAAGGTCTTTCTGCCCATCCGTAAGGCTTACCTCAGCGACGAGAAATATCAAGTCGCCCCCACGGTAATCACCAATATGCGGTTCAAAGATCGAATTGTCGTCCAATTTTTCGGTGGTAGTATTGTTGATGATAAAATCACCCAGCAATTCGTAACTGATTTTGTAGAATACCTGCAGCGGTATTTCAATCATCATCTTTCCGCCGACGAATTTTCTCGGCGCTTAACTGAAAAATTCAAGGTTGAGCACTTCGACATTTCACGCAATGTCCTGCCAAAATATGCTAGAAATTTGGCAATTTTCAACCGCTCAGCAACAGCTACTCGTTAACACCGTTTTCATTACTCTCTACATTAACGATAAAAAGCCTCGCCTCACCGCGGGGCCTTTTTATACTTATCGTAAAGCAAATAGAGCAAGAAAAATGACGCTTTCCTTCTCTCAAAACGTTATTCCCGATAGAATGAGAGAAAAAACGTCAAATTTCCGCTCTACTTACTTACGAAGACCTAAATCAGATACCGTCTTTTTGTATAAATCAAAATCTGTCCGCTCAAGATACTTCAGCAATTTTTTTCTACGCCCCACCATCTGCATTAGCCCTCTCCGAGCCATAAAATCATGCTTATTATTCTTGATGTGTTCCGTAACTTCCTTGATTCTCTCCGTCAAGATAGAAACCTGAACCTCAGGCGAACCCACATCTTTCTTATTCCGGGCCATCTTAGCAATAGCCTCACTCTTATTCTCTTTTGTAATCATATTATTGTAATTATATCACGAATAAGAAATAGTTGCAAGAGGTAAAAAATAAGGCAGAACTTCAAACATTTATTTTGCGAACAATTTTTCAGCTTCCTCTACTTTATACTTTCCAACTTTCGTCCTCCGTAGCTCCGTCAAATACCCACCAACTCCAAGCTTTTCCCCAATATCCTGCCCCAACGCCCGAATATATGTCCCCGACGACACCTCGCACCGTATCTTCAGCTCCGGCCACTTATAATCCAAGATTTCTATATTATATATGGTCACTTTCCTAACTGGCATTTCCACTTCCTTCCCCGCCCTCGCCAACTTATACGCCCTCTGTCCATTAATTTTTACCGCCGAATAACTCGGCACCCTCTGATCAATCTCCCCAATAAATGACTTTATGACAGTTTGAACTTGAGGGAAATTAGGGATTATGTCCCGATTGGGGTATCCCGCAGGCCGCTGCCGTTCGCCCCTTGGGACGCGTGAGCAAAGCGAAGGAATAGCGGCCGAGCCCCGTAAAGACGGGCGCGTTCGCCCCTTGGGACGCGGGAGCGAAGCGACGGAACGCGACCCCGATGGGACATAGTTCCTAATTTCCCCTTCAATGTCGCCTGTCGTAGAAATCTTTCCTAAACAAATCGTCGTAATATATTCTTTATCAAGTTTCAAAAACTCATTTGCTCTCTTCGTCCCTTTTCCAACCAGCAATATCAAAAGTCCCGTCGCAAACGGATCCAGCGTTCCCGTATGCCCCACTTTCACCTTATGCCCAAATTCCTCCGACAGTTTCCTTCTTACTCTCGCCACCACCCCAAAAGAACTCATCCCTGCCGGCTTATCAATTAGCAAAATCTCATCATCCTTCATCCTATTTATTATACCATGATCAGAAAAATAACTATATTTTGTAGGCGTTCCGTGTGAAGTAATAGTTATTTTTCTAAACCAGGTATTTTAAATGCCGAAGGGTCATCAGTATTTGCACCACCTTCCCCCTCCGGCACCTCCACTGCTGGCGCCGGCTCCTCCGTCAATGTCGCGTCTTCCTTTATCTCAATCTTTGGCAACTCTGGCTCTGTATTGGTATCTACCGGCGGCGCTGGTGGTGGTGGCAATTCAATCTCTTTATCTATATCCTCCAATTTTGTTATCGGCATCTCGTCTGTCGGCTCGCTCACTTTTGGCATATCCGCTAAAGACGATTCTTCCGTCATCGGCGGTAGCGGCGTATCATCCTTCTTCTGCTCACTCGGCGGCACAATATTCACCACATCGCCCGTATTAAAATTCATCTCCGGAATGTTATTTGCTTCTTTTTCCGTCATCTCCGGCGCTATTACTTCTGCTGGATTTTGTCCCGGCTCAAACTTTGGTAATTCCACTTCATTCGCTACTTGTCTCAGTTGCTCCATCGCCGTCTCTTCCTCTGTTAATGGTTGTATCATCTGCTCTAGCTGCTCTGTTGCAGTCTTTTGCTCTTCCGTCTGCTCTGGCTCCACCTTAGTCATCTCTGGCCCATGTGCCACTTCCATCCCTCCATCATTAGCATTCACTTCCGTCTGCTCTGGCTTTACTTCCGACTTCACTTTCGTCTGCTCTGGCTCCTTCATCTCCCCACCAAGTTCAACATTATCCGCAATCAACTTCTGATCCGCCCCCGCCTTCATCAGTTCACTTGCTGCATTCATCGTTTCTGGCGTTGTCTTATCATTAGAAAACCTATCTGTCTCAGCTACTATTCCCGTCAAAAGCGCCGTTGCCACTTCTTTCGTCATCTTCGCACCATCTCCCATTGCATTCAAAAGCTCTACTATCATCTCACATACCGAGCTTTTCTCTGGCTCACTCCACTCCGTTTCTGCAAATTTCCCCGCCACACCTGTTGTAATATTTACAGCAGTTGCGTCATGCATTATCCTCCCATATTCCGTCAGCGCCGCATCTAAATTCGCCACATCATCAATATTTAGTGCTATTACTAGGTCCACATTAAAATCTCCGTGCGAAAATTCCAAATCTTTCTCCGAAATTGTCGTCTTGTATGGCGTAATATACACCCGCACATAGTCCCCTTCTATCTTATATCGCAAATGATCTGCCTTATCTTTATTTAACGCGATAATAAAATCCTGCAAAGAATTCGTATCTTTCTCAAAAGTTTCCTCCGGTTTCAAAAACTTCAAGGCATTTGGCGTCGCCCCCGAATATATCGCCGTCGCATGCTTCCCCATCTCATCTAGCGCCATCGTCAATCCTATCGCTCCCGCCATCTCGTCCACATTCGGGTCGCGAGAAAGCGCCACCAAAATATTTTCCGCCGCCGCAACCTTCTCTTTCACTTGTTCTAAAATATTACTTTTTTCTGCCATTTTTATTTTTGACCTATTTGTCTACCTCTATACTACCATAATCATTATCAAATTGCAAGATTTTTCTTGCCAAAAGCATTTTTCGTGTGTTATAATCAAATCATACGCAGAATTTAGTAATAATAAGAGCATTGCTTTTATCGTATATTATAAAAAATCAGAAGGCATTATCTTCTTAAACATTAAAATGGTGTCACGAACACCTTACAATTCAGTGTTTAAGTTGATTAAATGCTCATTGCTAGGTTCTGCGTAGAGTTTCGTGGCACCATTTTAGTTGGCTACCTCCAAGCTAAAATGGCGCTACGAACAGGATAAAAGCTAAGGAGGTTAGAAATGAGCAAACCAAAACACTTAAGTATCAAACAAATCACCAAGCATCAGAGCTACTATCGGATGT
>JAFWMC010000029.1 GCA_017510805.1 Candidatus Saccharimonadota bacterium | reverse complement strand
TTCTTTCTTAAAGTTTCAATGTAAATCATCATACTCGCATCATCCATTTCCGCGTCATCCGCATCACTGGTAATATATCTTGTTGTCACTACTAACATATCCCTAGCATACCCGATATATTCTTGGCTAGATGCCAACTTCTCCTCAATATCCTTCCGCGCCTCCTCTGTAATACTAGTCCGCCCACAGACAATTAGCTGATTCAATACCGCATCAGTATTTTGGACTACATATCTCACTACGCCATAAACACCGCCACTCATTCTCTCTACTAACACCGAATCGGTTTGCTCACTAATGCGCTTCTGTCCCTTCATAAAACCTTCTACCGCTTCCATCTGTTGGTTAAGCTCATCAAAATATGGCTTTTGCGTTTTATCACCCAGAGGTGAATATACTAAAGGCTCAGTTCTTCGTATCTCGTCTTTCAGCTTCCTTATCTTAGCGTCAAGTTCCTCCAGCTTATTTCCATCGTGAGTCCTATTCCACTCTGCTGCTATTTCCATATTCACTCTTTCCAACAAATCTTTATAAAGTTTCATCAATTTTACATTTACGCTTGCATCTTCCTTTGCTTCATTATATGAAGCTCCTATCCCCGCAAGCAGGCATATCATCGTCACAAACAAGAATATATACGCCAAAATATACAAAACGCCACCTTTTATTATAATGGTACCCGTAATAAGCGCCATCGCAAGTATGACATATATTCCACAATACATCACACCTCGTGCTCGCTTCATCCGATCCAAATAGTAATCACCAGATCGATAAACACTTTCCACATCATCTCTAAGTTTCACCAATAACTTTGTATCCATCTTGCCCCCTCCTATATTTTTTAAAGTGCAACCAAAAACGATTCTCTTACAATTATATCATATTTTCTAAGATTTTCCAAGGCAACTCTGCGCATTTCACTCTTGCTGGCATACGCTTCACACACGCTAATTCTGGCACATCTAGCCAGCTCGTCTGCGCCAGCTCGTCTAGCTTCTTTCCTCTTACCATATCTATAAATAAGTCCGCACTCGCCTGCGAAATAGCACAAGCTTTTCCTTCCCATGCCCCATCTATTATTACCCCATTTTTTACCCGCAAAAATACCGTTAACTCATCTCCACAACTTGCATTTTTCAAACTCGCCTGCACATCAGCGTCACGCATCTCACCTCTGTTTGTCGGATGCAAATTCCTATCTAAAAGTTCCCTGTCATACATTACTCATCTCCTGTTTTAATCGTGTCAAAATTTTTGCCATCTTATCTATCTCTTCCCTAGTATTATAAAAACTAAGGCTCATTCTCACCACTGGCCCGATCTTTAACCATTCTAATAATGGCTGAGCACAGTGCCATCCTGCCCTCACTGCTATCCCTTCACCACTTAAAAACTGTGCGGTATCGTGTGGATGTATCCCTGTAATATTAAATGCTACTATTCCATTTCCTGCCCCATAAATTTCCGCCACCTCCCCTAGCCGTTCCGTCGCATAATCTAATAAATCTCGCTCATAGCTCGCAATTTTATCAAATCCTACCCCTGTTAAATAATCTATTGCTGCTGCTAGGCCAATTATCCCACCCACATTTTGTGTCCCCGCCTCAAACTTCTCTGGCGCCTCTGCAAATTTCACCATTAAGCCCTTTTTCTCCAATGACACTTGCTCTACCATCTCGCCCCCCATTTGCACTGGCGACACCCTCTCTAATACCTTCTTTTTACCATACAGCACTCCTATCCCCATTGGCGCGCCCATCTTATGTCCCGAAAATACCATTATGTCTGCATTAAGTTCTCTTACATCTATCTTCATATGTGCCACCGCCTGCGCCGCATCCAACACACACAATACTTCGCCCCTGTTATGTGCCTGCTTGAACAAATTTTTTATACAATTTTTACCCCCCAATACATTCCCTACTAAATTTACCGCTACCACCTTCGTATTTGGCGTCAGCGCTTTTAGATAATCTACCTCATCTACTGTCCCATCTGGCCGACAATCCACCATCTTTAAATGTGCCCCCGTTGCTTCCGCTATTCTAAGCCATGGCAAAAGATTAGAATGATGTTCCCCCCTACTTACAATAATCTCATCATCGGAAGTTAGCCCCGCACACCACATCGCCGCCATATTCAGCCCCTCTGTTGCACCAGAGGTAAAGATAATTTCTTCTGGCAAATCCGCGGAAATAAATTCCGCTACTTTCTCCCGCGCCCTTCTCACTTCCTCTGTTACTGCTACCGATAGATCATATAATCCCCTCAACGGGCTCGCATAAGCTCTCCGATAAAACTCATCCACCGCTTTTAAGACCTGTCTTGGCTTTTGCATTGTAGCCGCATTATCAAAATAGATCCATCCTTCTCTGTCGCCATTATCTCTTGGATCCAAACAACAATCTGCCTTCATGCTATCCGCCACTGCAATCATTGGAAAATCTTCCCGGTTCATCCTACCCCCTCCATTTCTAATCTTAATAAATTATTCATCTCCATCGCATATTCCACTGGCAGTTCCTTTGTCGTCTTCTCTGTAAAACCTCTTACCAGTAGCGCTCTAGCCGCTTTTTCTGAAATACCTCTCGTACGCAAATACCGCAACTGTTCTTCTGCTAATTTTCCTACGCTCGCCTCATGCGCCACTTCTGCCGTATTGTTTTTTACCTCTATTACTGGCACCGCATCTGCTGATGATTTTTCATCTAAAATCAACGATTTACAGTCCGCAAAACCTTTCGCGTTCTCCGCTTTTGATGCTACTTTTACTAGACTTCTAGACATTACTCTTCCACCAGCCTGCGACAAACCACGCATATCCATATATGAACAAGTGTTTTTTCCGATATGTATAACTTTTGCACCAGTATCCAAATCTTGCCCCTCTCCTGCAAAAGCCACCCCTGTATATTCCATTCTCGCACCATCCCCCTCTAATATCGTACAGGGATAAATCATACTTACTTTTGAGCCAAAATTCCCTGTTACCCACTCCATTTCTCCATCTTCTTCCACTATTGCCCGCTTTGTATTCAAATTGTACATATTTTTTGACCAATTTTCTACCGACGAAAATTTTAATCGTGCATTTTTTTGTACAAATAGCTCCACGCATCCTGCATGTAAATTTGCCACCGAAAGCTTTGGTGCCGAACACGCCTCAATAAAATGTAAATCTGCACCCTCATCTACAATTATCAACGTATGCTCAAATTGCCCCGCACTCACTGCGTTAAACCGATAATAACTCTGTATTGGTATCTCTACGCTCACTCCCTTTGGAATATATAGAAAAGTACCGCCACTATGCACCGCATAATGCAAAGCTGAATATTTATGCTCGTTTGCCGAAACTAGTTTTCCAAAATACTCTCGCACTACTTTTTTCCAGCTCTTGTCTTTTACCGCTTCATCAAAAGGCAAATACACCACTCCTGTTTTTTCTATCTGTTTTTTAATATTATGGTACACCATTTCCGAATCATACTGCGCCCCCACTCCAGCCAATCCTTCCTGCTCCGCCTCTGGAATACCCAGCTCATCAAAAGTCTCTCTCACTTTTTTCGGCACATCCTCCCAAGTCCGTTTTACCTCTGTTTCGGGCGCTACATAGGTCTTTATTTTTGATAAATCCAGCCCAGTTAAATCCGGTCCCCACTTTGGCTCTGACATTTCTTCATATATTTTTAATGCCGCCAACCTTATTTCCAGCATCCACTTTGGTTCATCTTTCAGCTTAGAAATCTTCCTCACCACTTTTTCATTTACACCCATCAAATCTGCACTCATTTCAAAAAACCTACCCTCTCCACCTCTTTTATTATCTCTCTCCCGCCAATTCTCTTTACTCGCCCATTATCAAACATATATACTTTATCCACCTTCATTTTTTCCAAAATCCGCATATTATGAGTAATAATCATATATCCCACCCCTGTTTTTTCTTGATATTTCGCCAAAACTTCAGACATTTTTCCTGCCGCGTCCACATCTAGCCCACTATCTATTTCATCTAAAATTGCCAGCTTTGGCTCTAGCACCATCATCTGCAAAATCTCATTTTTCTTTCGCTCACCCCCACTAGCACCCACGTTTACTTCCCTTCCAGCCGTAAAAGCATCCACGCCCAACTCTCTCACAGCCTCAGCAATCTTTTCTTCCACTTCTCTCCGCGCCAAAGCCTTTCTATCTCTTTCTTCTAGTGCCGACCAAAGCATCTCCATCATATTCACCCCAGATATTTCCACCGGCGCCTGAAAAGACATAAATATCCCCTCCCTTGCTCTTGCGTCTAGAGACTTTTTACTCATATCTTTACCGTTAAAAATCACCTTTCCAGCCACTTTTTCACGATTCTTATCTTCACCAAAAATCCCCATTACCACCCCAGCAAGCGACGATTTTCCCGCACCATTTTTCCCAAGCACCACTACCGTTTCCCCCTGTTCCATTTCAAAATCTATACCATGCAAAATCTCCCGCCCATCCACCGCCAATTTCACTCCCCTCACCTCTAATAACTTCATATCTCTATTATACCACGCGCCTAAAGGCGAGCGAGTACGAAAAAATGCCCTATTGGGCAATTTTAATAGTAAATTTTGGCTCCCGGGACTGGACTCGAACCAGCAACCTCGAAGTTAACAGCTTCTTGCTCCACCATTGAGCTACCCGGGATTGTTAATATTCTAATTATACCCCATACCTATCATATTTTCAATACTTTTCCAGCTCAACTCTCCCATTATCTCAACCTAATATCCCTACTGATTGCCCACATCAATAGTGATCCTACAAAATTTCCTACTACCGCTAGCAACAAAGACCAATCAAATGCCACCGCCACCCCCATTGTGATCACATTGGCTATACAGTGCTGAAACCCACAAAAGATAAATAATGGCACCCCAAATAATATTCCTAGCATCGTTCCTTTCCGATAAGTAAATACTGCAATATACATTATTACTCCACACATCACCGCCTTTAAGAAAAACGGCAAAGAAAATTCCCAGCCCGCCACCTTCGTAGCTGCTGCCGCTACCACTTCCGCATCCATCGTTGAATACATTATTCCTATCAAATAACCAGCCACCAAATTCACCACTAATATTACCAACAAATCACACCAATTTATCTTATCGGCAAACAAAAACCCACATTTTCCCGTGAATAAATTCTGCCCCATCACACACACTCCTAAAAGCCCGAAAGCAAATATTACTGGCCCAATCGGACTACCTAATTTCAACAAGGCATAATTCCCCAAAGAAATCAAAACTGCAGCAGCCGCTGCCTTGCCAATAAGTTCCAAAGCTGGCTTCCACCAGCTCCGCCGAAATTCCCGAGCCAAATATCCAAAAACTACCGCCCACTCTGGTATCAAATCCCTACTTCCTTCACTCTCCACTTCCATAACTCCATTTTATCAAAACTTACCACCCACTACAACCATAAGCATCATCAAGGCATCACTAGCCACTTTCCATTTTTTCTAAAAGCCGGTATCGTCTGCCGCCTCGCTTTATTCCGCACCGCATTCACACTTTCGCCCCGCATCACAGCATAACGTTTTAATGGCACCGTTTTTCGGCCACCTATCTCCGCTATCCACCGATGCAAAGCCTCTTTCACTTTTAAAAATATCATTCTTTCTAAGACGTCTATATATCCCCATCTTTTATATCGCCGTACTGCCTTTTTATAGCGTATCAATTCTGTTTTGCTCCATTTTTCCATCGGCGGCAAATTCCATTCTCTTAACCGACGATTCACTATAACAAATAACACTTCCGCATCTCGCCGCCCAAATGGCCTCACTTTTTCAAATTCCCCCACCAACTTTGCCAACTTCTCCACAAAATATGCTTCCGACGCCACAAATTCCGCCACCATTCTCCCCATTAATTCGTCAATATCAAATTCCCATACCTTCATACTACGATTCCTCCCCCGATATTTCAAATCTTTTACTTCCGGATAATATTCTACCAATAATTTTTTTGCCACCGATAAATTCTCTTGCACCAGCCGCTCATACTCCCGCTGCAACTCCGCCAAATCTTCCCTGTCGCCTTTTGCAATCATCTACTTTCCACTATTTAATTGTTGTCGCAATTTTTGTCTAGCATGTGCCGTAAAAATCTTATCAAACCACGACATATTCGCCGTTTGTTTTTTACTTGTCAAAATTTCTACTACATCCCCATGTTTCAATCGCGTATTTAAAGAAACCATTTTACCATTCACCTTCACTCCCATCACGTGCCCGCCAATTTCCGAATGTAATCGGTATGCAAAATCTAGTGGCAATGCTCCCACTGGCAAATCTATAATATCACCCTTTGGTGTGTACACAAAAATTTTATCCGCAAATAAATTTAGCTTCAGCTTTTTCAAATCTACTTTTTTACCTTCGCGCAAATGCGCCGCCGTCTGCTGTAACTCTGTTATCCATAACAGATGCGTTGGCAAATGCTGTATCTTACCCGTCCGATAATTCTCTGTCAATTTCTGCTCATTATACCAAAAACTCGCCGCTAGCCCATGCTCGGCATAATCATGCATCTCCTTTGTGCGAATCTGAAATTCTATTATCCTCTTGTCTGGCGTAATCACCGTCGTATGTAGCGATTGGTATCCGTTTTGTTTCGGCATCGCAATATAATCTTTTACTCTCCCATCCATTGGAGTATATAGCGAATGTATTAGTCCTAGTACTAAATAGCAAGTAGTTATATCATTTACAATAATCCTAATTGCCAACAAATCATATATCGCATCAATATTTTGGTCATACTTCATCAACTTTTTATGCAATGAATAAATTGATTTTACTCGCCCATCCATTTCATATTGAATCTTTTCACGCTTCAAAAGATTTGCTACATCTTTTTTAGTTTTTTGAATTGATTTTTCTGCCGCTCGATTACGCTTCTCTAGTATCTTTTGTAGTTCCGTATATCGCTTCGGATCCACATAAGAAAAAGCAATATCAGCAAGCTCCACCCGTAACCTCCCCATATTCAATCTATCGGCTAGCGGCGCAAATACCTCCAAAGTTTCCTTCGCAATCTTTTTCTGCTTATCTGGCGGTAATGCTGATAATGTCCGCATATTATGTAGTCTATCTGCCAGTTTAATAATTAAAACCCTAATGTCTGAGCCTAACGCTATTAAAAGCCTCAATAAATTATCCTTCGTCTGTGGCAAATACGTATCTAGATCCCGCATTCCAGACCTCGCATCAGATAATTTTGTTACTCCGTCCACTAAAAACGCCACCGGCTCACCAAATTCACTCTTTATTTGCTCTAAAGTCATATCTGTATCTTCTATCGTATCATGCAAGACTCCCGCTATTACCGTATCCTCATCCATCCCCCAATCTTCTAGTATCTTCATTACTGCCAAAGGGTGCGAAATATAGGCCTCGCCACTCTTGCGCGTCTGCCCCTCATGCGCTTCAGTCGCTAATTTAATCGCTTTTTCTATTCGCCTGCTCATAATTTTTGCAAAAGCTTTGCCAAATCATTTGCGTTTTTACAGGAAATCTTTATTGTACGACCTGTTATTTGCACTTTTGCTGCATATTTCTTTGACAATTCCTCTTCCTGCTTAATGTATTTGTCAGTCTTTACTGCCACACTAGAGGACTTCTTTTTATGTGCCGCCACATATCGTTCCACCTGTCTTACAGACCAGCCATCATTAATAATTTTTGGCAACACTTCTGCTACGATTTTTTCGTCTGCACTCACAAGTGGCCTCATTACGCCTTCAGACAGATTATGCTTGCGCATCTCTTTCTTTGCTTCATCAGACAAGTTCAGCAACCTCATTGTTCCCACTACGCTCGCCCTGCTCTTGCCAATACGCTTTGCGATCCCTGCTTCATCTAGATTAAACTGGGTTTTTAACTTTGCGTAAGCCGTCGCTAGCTCTATCGCGTTCAAATCTTCTCTCTGCGCATTCTCAATAATTGAAAGCTCCAATCTGTTCTGGGCATCCAATGTACGAATAATCGCCGGGATTGTTTCAAGACCCGCTATTTTGGACGCTCTCCATCGTCTCTCACCAGCTACTAATTTATATTTATCCCCTTCCTTTACTACTACTACTGGCTGAAGCACCCCCTGCTCACTAATAGAGTCCGCCAAAGCCTTCAAAGATTCCTCATCAAAATCTCTTCTTGGCTGCTCTAAATCTGGCACAATATCTACGATTTTAAGTTCCACCAACTTACTGACCTTCTCGTCTTCCAAAGCTGTAGGGTCAAAATCTTCATCCACTAAATCCGTTGGAATTAAACTATCAAATCCTTTACCCAACCCAAAACTCATTTACTTTTTTGTCCTTTCCATTACTTCTTTTGCTAATGATTTATACGCTTTTGCACCCTTACTAAATTTATCATAACTCCCCACTGGCACCCCATGGCTTGGCGCTTCTGCCACCCGCACATTTCGTGGAATCGTTGTTTCAAATACTTTATCTTTAAAGTATCTTTTTACTTCTTCCAATACTTGCACCGAAAGCGACGTCCTTTTGTCGTACATCGTTGCCAGTACTCCTAATAATTTCAAGCTGGGATTCATTGCCTTCTTTACTAACTGCATACTTTCTAGGAGCTGTGCCACCCCTTCCAATGCATAAAATTCTGTCTGCACCGGCAAAAGCAGATATTCTGCCGCTACCATTCCATTCACCGTTAGAAGAGATAAGGAAGGCGGCGAATCAATAATTACATAGTCATAGTTATCTGCCACAGAATTAATTGCACTGCGCAAACGAATAAACTTCTGCGCCTTCTCCTTAGCTAATTCTACCTCTGTATTAGCTAGTTGCGGCGTAGTCGGCGCAATATCCAAATTTTTCGTCTTTGTCCCTACAATTACACTTCCAATTGGCGCCCGTCCTAGCATTACTTCCGTCATCGTAGATGCCAAATCTCTCTTTTCTACCCCTAGTCCAGATGTAGCATTTCCCTGTGGATCAAAGTCAATAATCAGCACTCTATTCTTTGCCTTTGCTAAAAAGTATGCAAGATTAACGGCCGTTGTTGTCTTGCCAACACCTCCCTTCTGATTTGTCACACAAATAACAGTTGCCATTAGTATTATTCTAGCACCCTTGCATTTTTACGTCAAGTGTGATAAAATTACATAAGTTACTAATAAAAGGGATATTATGAAAAAAGCAGTCATCCTCATCGGCGGGAAACAATATCTCGTTGAGGAAAAAGAGACCCTACGGGTGGACCTCCTCCCGGCAGGCACTAAAGAGCTCGAAACTGCTCCACTCCTTGTCATTGATGGCGATAAAACCACTGTTGGTACGCCAGAAGTAAAAGGTGTAAAAGTTTCAGCCAAAGTAGTAGAAGAAGTAGTAAAAGGCGACAAAATCCGCGTCATTCACTACAAACCTAAAAAACGCGAACACACCGAAACTGGTCATCGCCAAAAATACAGCTTGATAGAAATCACATCAATCAAATAAAGCAAGCGGCGAGACTTCAAACATTTTCTTTGAGGGCAATTTCCCGGAGGCTTCCAAGAAAGTCAACGACCTTAAGGTCTTTACTTTCTTGGAAACGAAGGCGCCCACAAAGGAAATAGTTTGAAGTAGGCGCCGCGCTTTTTTATTTTTTGATTTCTTTCAATGCCATCTGTGAACGATACCAGTAAACCGCAAGCATCCCAATCCCCCCAACAACCACTATCGCCCCCACAATCTGAGCTGGTCCAGTAGAAGGCAACTCTGTCGGGACATTGTTACATTCCACATTCACGGTAGCCCCATCACTTATTTCCCCTTGATCACTATCCATAAATATTCTATTCACTAGGCTACTGCCACATTTAGCATCATCGGCAATTTTTACCTTATAAACAATCTTTGCCCAGCCATCCTTACCGTAAGCCCCAGTATTAAAGCCGTTCTTATCAATAATATCCGTCATTAATTCCCCATTTGTATGAGAATTATTATATAGATATGTTGTACTATTCACTAATTTCATACCTTCTGGTAAATTATCATGGAAAGTTACATTTGTTAAATCTCTTGTGCCAGTATTTTTAAATTCCGCTGAAAAAGTCACTTCTTCACCTGGACGAGCCGTCACATTCTCGTAGTAATTCTGGCCATCACGAGATACTAATTTACTTATTTCGCCACCAACATTACTAGCCACCAGTGTGTAAGTAACAAAGCCACCATATTCCGCGCAGCCAAGAATCACACCGTTTAATTCATCCATCCCCAGATAAGTGCCAGATTCAAACATTGATTCGGAAAGAACACTACCGTTAGATCCCCATCCATTATGAATCTTTGCAGATCCCTCTTTGTATCTAAGTAAGACTTGATCATATTTGGTTGTCATAAAGGCTTCGTCCCACACTTCAGGTGGTTCAGCATTTGTAGACGAAATCACCGCGCTAATCTGTCCCTTCTTGGACGGAGTCACTTCCGTTGGAAATTGCGAACGCAACCTCACTCCCGTTGCTACCCCTACGCCAGAAGCATTTAAATTACTTGCAGCATCATTGTGATAAGTAATATATACTATATATTCTTTACCCGGAACCACTTCCACAGAATCAGAATATTTCTCTGCGCCAGCTTCCTTAATATGGACAAAGTTTCGCTCATCGCCGACTGTAGAATTATTAGTAATGGAGTTAAATGTCACATGATCAGCAGGCTTCGCCATTGTATATGTTGGCCTATCTGGCCCCCAAGCTAACGCAACGGAAGATGGTATAAATGCCACCATTGCTACAATTGCCGTGATGGTCATCAACACGCAATTCCCGCCTCTTTTTATTTGATTTGATATTTGGGCTTTCATTTTTCCTCCTTTACCCGTTAATACCTTACTCATTGTCCATCTCCCCCCTCGTCAAACGTCACGTCCGCAGTTTCTTCTATCGTATCAGTCGTCCCCTCACTTGCGTCAAGGTCTACTTCCGAATCCATATCCGACGATGCGTCTATGTCATCAGAATAAGATTCAATATTCTCATAATCCGGCGTCCTGTCAGCATACTGTGTAGCATAATCAGCTCTTTCGCTTTGCGACATATTGTCTAAGCCAGAATCCACTATTTCCTTCATATTTGCTTCTTCTTGCGCCTCCGCTCCAGCCGCATTCATTACCTCCATCGTGCCATTACTATCAGTTGCTATATTTTCACCACTCGCGGATTCTGTTCCGGCTTGGTTTATGACCTCATTAATAGTCCTACCGCTGCCATCTGCGCTAATATTCTCTGGGTTTTGTAAAACGCTAAACTCATTACTTTCCTCAGTCTGAATCGGCGCCGGTTGATTATCTAATTCAAATTGATTTGTTTCTGGATTATAGTGGGCTGCTTCATTCCCTTCTTCTGGAGTCATCGTCAAGACACCATCCTGCACTGTGTTTGGGCTACCAGATCCGTCATCTTGGAATCCTGTCGCCATTTCATTCTTTGAATCCAGCGGTATCCCCTCGGAACCTGGTGGCACAGGCGGTACTGTCGTTCCCCCCGGAGATGGCGTAGGAGAAGGATTCGGCTCTATAACAGTATTAGGTGGCGACGTAGGTGTAGGAGCTGGTTCTGGCGTTGGAGCAGGAGTTGGCTCCGGATTTGGTACAGGATTAGGATTTTGTTCTATAGCTGTAGTCGTATTTGTCGTATTAACTACATTATTAGTAGTGTTATTAACTATCTTTCTTCTAGTAACTTTTGTTACAGTTTCATTATTTACAATATTTATTGGTCTCTCTATGTCCTGAGGCCTATCAAATATCACATCATCACCACCCGTTACAATTGTAACTTCCTCTTCTGGTGTTGGCTTCGGAATATCCGTATTCAAATCATTATCTGGAATATGCCACCTTGCAAATGCCTGTTCACATTTTACCTTATAACCAATTTCATCAATTACTGCACCCTTTGGAATTTTCAAAACCTTCCTTATTGCCGCCTCAGATTCAGGATTATCAAACAAATTCTTACCCTCACTATTTTCAAACGTTATATATGGCTCGTCCTCAGTTGTTATCATATTTGGTGATGATACAATGCTCCGCTCACCATCACCAGCACCCATACGCGCCACATATTCAGACGAATTTCTTGTGCCAGCCTCCATAATCTTTAATTTCGGCCTGTATCCACCAGCACCCAGCTTATCAAAGACACTCTTCATAATGCTATTATTATGCTCGTCAAATGCCTTATCATCCATTTCCAAACGCGACCCAGTCTCGTTTATACTATTCATATCTGGAGTACTACTACCATTTTCCGGATTTACTATGGCATTAAGAATTTCAGATTTTCTCGCACTCTTACTAATATTATTGAACAATTTTTGTGTTGCTTCTATCGCTGCTTTGTCTTGGTCTAGACTATCAAATTGTTCACGCACAAAGTTACCATCATCATTATAAACCCTCTCAATCAATGGGCCCCCTTCATAAATATCCTTTATCTTCTCTCCATCAAGATAAGCCGTGTCCGCGTAAGCATTATGTCCACCTACATTCGCTACTTGCCTCAGGGCATTACCTCCACCATACCTTATCGCATCTTCACGTAACTCTATTGTACGGCTATAGCCCTGCGATTCATAATGCGTATTTAAGAATTCTTCACGGTTACCCTCCCAGTTACTATACACTTGCTGTGGCGAACGAATCGTAATATCTGGCTTCCCATTAGCCCTAAAGACATACGACACATCACCAGTTTCTAACGGAGTCTCTACCTCCGGCGCAGTTGCATACTCTTCTTTCAAACTCTCAAAAGTTACGCTGTTATTTCCTGGCAAAGACGCTTGAGTTATCGCTTCACCAGTCTCGTTATTCACCTCCATCACACCGTGCATGCTACCTAGTATATCAATCCTGCCATCACCATCTACGTCCTTAATTAATTCCTTCCCCACTAGGCTATCTTTCGGAATTACCACTTGCCCAGTTGCCTTATCTACATCATAAGCAAACGTATGACTTCTATCATCTCCTACTTGGAAGAAGTACCGCGTATTGTCATTTATTATAGCACCACGCCCACGATCCCATACATTAATAATCCAATTCTCTCCACCATCACGAATATCTGATGCATTCATCGTCGTCACAGCACCGTCAATCCTAGTTATATTCTCCACTAGATTTTGCCCCTCAATCGCGCCGCCAGTCGTTGCCATTGCTTCTGACACTGGAGTCTCTACTCCTTCAATAATTGGATCGTCAGTTCCATAATATTTCTTTATCGCCTCAATAGACTCCGATGTTAATGTCTTACCATCACTTTCAAATTTAATCGTTATACCAGTCTCATCAAAGAATTCATCCACTGGTTGCCCCTCTCTATCCGCAATATCGTCCATCAAACGGTAGCTATTTGCCACTACATTCCCACTTTTATCTACTTCTGGCATATAAACCACGTTATCATTATCCATCGCCGCATTCAATTTATCATTCCCCAATAGTTCATCACGATAATCACCATAGCCAGATGCGGTTTCAGTTGTCTCTAGCTCTGCAGCTTTTACTTCGCCAACATTTTTACCGCTACCACTTACCTCACCATTATCTATTCCCAAACGACCCATCAAAACTTGAACTTTATCTTGTGCTTCATTAATCTTATCATTGATTTCCATACGCTCTGCCAATGCTTCAATCTTATCTTGTACTCCAAATTTCTCCATTGCATAAGAAGTACTTGCACCTACCGTTGTACCAATCAATACACCAACCGCCACTCTCTTTACTATCGCCCGTACCACCCCCTTGTTTCCTTTGCCGTTTATTATATTCGCTACATTAAACACATTGAGCTGCTTCTCTATCATCTTTTCGCTTTTTTCTTGCCGATTTACAACATCTTCGCCGTAACCATTGACTCTTAATAATCTCATTGCACTTGACAACCTATGCGTCAACTCTGCTCTTTGAGATTGTATATCCGCCATATTATCATCGTCTTTTATGTCATAGGTAATCAAATCCCTGTGTTTCTCGTGTCCAACATCAAACCTTGCGCGCGTCATCGCCACCAAATCAATTAACTCATTTATATCATTATCATTCAACTGTTCTCCTAACTCAAAACTACCATCCTTTTCCACTAAATACTTATTAAACATTTCTGATAGTTCCTGCGCGTCTGAAGTATTAGCTAGCTTCTCTGCCATTTCATCACTTAACGTGCCATCCACTTCGTTCATCTTAAAATCATAGTCTCTCTCAATATTCGTCCTAAAAATCTTACTCAATATACCCTTATTATTGCGCCGACGTTCAATATCTTCTGTTCGTCCAAAAGCCGTATCAACATCAAATTGATTCAATCCCATCCTTACCTGATCAATACCAGCAGCCAACCCCCCAGCAAAACCAGCAACGCTACCAATTATTGGGATTTTTCTCACCAGCTGCCTAATTCCCATACCTACACCATATAATCCAGCCATCCCCAGTGCTCCACCACCAGTCGCCGCCATAATTGCAGCCGTCTTATTAAGTTTTGTTTTTGTTTCAATTCCAATGTTCGCCTCGCCAGTATATAGTGCCACATTATTTTCCAAATATTCATTCAAAGCTCCAAATGCTTCCGCATTAGCCTCCAAATCTTCCGCCACACCAAATATCTTTTTTGCCACCCCATGCAAATTAGCCGCATTTATATTTTCAGTTAAAATTCCCTGCGCCTTCAACTCTTCAATTTTTGCATCAAACTCTTCCAAAGCATCATCCAGACCAAACTGCCCTTTATCATTCATTAAATTAAACGACAACTCATCAAATACTTGCCGTAACTGCTCCGTCCCCTTATCATTCAGTTTTATCTTGCCTCCGTCCACAGTGTCATATTCTGCTAAATCTCCCTTCATCATCTCGTCCACATAATTTCCATACTCATCTAATACTTTTTCATGCCATCCGCCAATCACATTTCCATTCTCGTCATATTCTACTTCATCTTCACCTTTCACAAAGTAATCACCATTCTCATCTATTTGATTCCTATACTCTTTTACCAATTTACGGAACCTTACCCCCTCAGAGTTTTTCCCTATTCCTTTTACCAATCCTTTTTTCTTCTCTTTTCTAATCTGCTCACTAGCTAATCTTTTCGCCATACTATCGCGACTTCCAGACGTATCAATAGACATCATCAAAGCATTCTTACCAATTTTCTGCTCTATAATTGACTTTACATCTTTATCCAACTCTGCTTCACCTTCACTCTCCGCAATCACCCTTTGTGTCTCAGCAATAATATTCTCACCCATCTCATCCACATCAACATTATCCCAAGGTGCAGTATCTTTTGCCTCTCTCTTACTGAATCTATTCAAGCCACTATTTTCATCTTCTTCCCCTTCGTTCTTCTCGCCACCATCATTTCCATCCCCCTCCGGCTCTACTTCAATATCCGATATATCTTCGCCAGCAACATCTTCACCAACAATCACATCCACATTATCTGCTTGCTCCTCCACCTCATCAACCTTATTGACACTATCATCATTAACCTCATCTTCTGGCTCAGGCATCTCTACATCACCTATTGCCTCCAATGCAGATTGTATTTCCTTACTCTCTTCATTGGCTTCATGATATCTATTAAATGCATTCACATCTTCTTTTGTATATTTCTCATTACCATACATCCTATCATAGCCAGCACGATTGTCATCCATAACCCTACTTAAATCTTCTAGTCTATGTCGCAACTCAACCGCATGCAAAGCATTCTCCAATTTCTGCCGTTCCCCTCTCAATCTTCCTCTCTCTTTATACCAACTTCTTGGTATAACTGTACCACCATTAGCTACTCGCTCATTTATATTATTTGTTATCCTCTCAATTTCCTTATTTAGCTTGGCAATCTGCTCTTGCTTTTTAATTATAAACTCTTCTTCTTTTGTTTTCTTTTTCTCAACACCTACAAACGGATCCGCCTCATCCATATCCTGCCACAGATCATTTACGTAGTCACCCGAATCAAATTTTGCATTTATTTTCTCGTCAGCCATTTTTTAAGCCTCCAAATACAACTCACGGAATTTCTTCATTGTTTCTTCTGTGATTTTATCCACATCAATCCCAGATTCCTTTATCACGCGCTCCACCACGTCCATATCTACATCATTTTCTGTCGTCACCGCATCAATTTCGTTAAATTTCTCTTCCGGTAATGCCGCCAAAATCGAACGATTAATTTCAAAGTTCAATCTCTCCTTTAATTCGTCCCGCACCTGCTTTCTAGTATCACCCTCTAAATTATCTAACCCTTTATCTATCATCATCTGCTCACAATAAAGATCAAGCAATTGATCGTCAGAAAGCTTCTCAAGCTCCGCCTGAGTTAAAGTTATGTCAGTATTATCGTCATTATTATTCATGGTGTGGAGACCTTTCTTTTTTATTTTTATGTTATGACCTAATTTACTCCTATGATACCGCTTCCGTTTATCATTGTCAATAGAAAAAGTTTGAAAAAATATTCTATGCAAAAATAGAATAATTTTACAATCATAAAACCGAACATTCCGTTCGGTTTTATGTCATTCCAGATTTTTTAGCTTTGTATAAATCTTTTATACAAGTGAACACTAGGCATGTTTATGTATTGCGAATCTACCAAGTGCTGCTTCTATCCTCTTCTGTGTTTTTGCGTCTATTTCCCTATTATTTTTATACTCAGCTTCATTATTAAAGAATATTAACTCGTTTATAATTTTATCTCCTTGTTTATATTTTTATTATTTTTGTTTTTGGCTTTCCTCGACTTTTATTTTATTGTCTATTCGCTAATCCGCTCCTTTCTTTATTATCTTTTTATTTTTGTTTGTTAGATTTTGTATTTTATTGTCTAACTACTTTTAATACTAGCACACATTTCCCATTTTGTCAATACTGTTTATGCTATTTTTTACAAAAAAGTCAAATCTATAGAGAGTTCAGTCCTAGCAGGGCGGGCATTTAAGTCCTAGTTTATGCTTTTGATTTCATTTTCAGATTTAAAATGCGTCATTTTTACAATCGGTCAGCTTATAAAAAGTTCCCTGTCTAGCTTTGCTAGACCATAAGGAACTTTTTATAGCGACGAACGATGTAAAAATTGACAGCAGTTTAAGTCGAAATCAATAGTATAAACTAGGACTTAAAGATATTACCCATGCTAGGCCTTTTCCAAAGAGATCGTAAACTCTTCCCCATTCACCTTCACAATCTCATCATAATCATAATTTCCATCATCCAGCACCACAGCCAAAGTCTCCGTCTTCAAAATCTCTTTCTGCTCAAAACTCAAATCGTGTTCTACTGACAATTTAATTCTATCATCCACATTTAGCCCAGCCTTCTTTCTTGCTGACTGCACAAAACGAATCAATTCCCTTACAAACCCTTCCGCCAAAAGTTCCTCTGTCAAAGTCTTGTCCAGCATCGTTTCATCACCTTGTCCTACCTTCTTCACATTCACTTCCTCAGCAATAATCTGCTCGTAAAACTCTGGTAATCTCTCTCCACTATACACGAGTTTCGACAATGGTTGACGCACCTTTATCTGTTCTTCTGTTTCAGACTTCTGCATTCGTAGCGCCAAACCTTCAGTAATTATCTCTCTTGTCCGCCCCATCTGTTCCAGCACTTCCTCATCTATCTCACCTGCTTTTGGCCAATCTAACAAATGCACCGACGATTCACTACCCGTCATTTTCTGATATAGTTCCTCCGCCAAAAACGGCACAAATGGCGCCAAAATCTCTGAAAGATACACCAATACATAATGTAATGTCGCATACGCTTCCATCTTGTCACCATCATCTTCAGACTTCCAAAAACGCCTTCTAGACCTTCTCACAAACCAATTAGAAAGATCATCTACAAACGGCAACACTCCCGAAAGCGCCCTCGGCAAATTATATGCTTCCATCCCTTCCGTAATTTCGTTCCGTAGCTGATGTACGCGCGAGATAATCCATCTATCTAGCGGATTCTCCATCCTATTATCATACTTTTCCAAATCATCACCATCAACCCCATCTACTTCTGCATACATACAAAAGAAATCATACACATTCCAAATCATAGAAAGTTTCCGCGCAACATCCGACACATCCTTATCTAATAGCGCAAAATCTTCACCCGCTAAAACTGGCGACGAGAGCAATAGGAATCTCAAAGAATCCGCCGAATATTTATCCATCAATTCATTTGGATCGGTATAATTGCCCAAAGATTTACTCATTTTCCGCCCATCATTCCCCGCCAAAGTCCCCGTCGTAATCACATTCCTATATGCATTCTCACCAAATAATGCTGTATTTACACAGTGTACATAATAAAACCAAGCCCTTACTTGCCCCACATACTCTACAATAAAATCTGCCGGGTAGTTTTTCTCGAACTTCTCCTTATTTTCAAATGGATAATGCAGCTGCGCAAACGGCATTGACCCAGATTCAAACCAACAGTCCAGCACCTTCTCAATTCGCTTAAAATGCTCTAGACTAGCCCCCTCCGTCCCCTCTGGCACTACATTACCGTTCTTCACATACGCATCAAATTCTATCTCATCTACCCACGGCCGATGATAATCCTCTAGTCTCACTCCAGAAAGCTCATATAATTCATCATACGACCCTACTACTTTTACCGTCCCCTTATCACTTTTCCATACTGGCATCGCCGTTGCCCAAAATCTATCACGCGAAAGATTCCAATCTGGCGCCGCTTCTATATTTTTCTTAAATCTCCCCTCTTTCAGGTATTCTGGGAACCAATTGATATTTTCATTTTGCTCCAGCATCAAGGACTTGCTACCCGCCACATCAAAGAACCAGCTTGGAAATGCCCGATACATAATCCTCTGCTTACTCCTAGGATTAAACGGATATTCATGCTGAATATACTCAATTTTCCAGATAACTCCTTTTTCTTCTAATACCTTCGCAATAAATTTATTCCCTGCCCAGATTTCTATACCATTTTCATCGGTATCACGCATTCCTAAGGTATACAATTTTTCCGCCATTTCTGGCAAATAGTAACCGTTTTCATCCAAACAATCCACAAAATCTACATCCTCCGCCTGTCCCAAAGCATAATCGTCCTCACCATAGGCCGGCGCAATATGAACAATTCCAGTCCCTTCCTCTGCCCCCACAAAATCTGCTGCTAATACATGGTAGGTATTCTTCTTGCGACCTTTCTTCGGTACTGCCTCTATCAGCGGCTCATACTCCAAGCCCACCAACTCTTTCCCAGCAAACGTTTTCACCGGCTTCATCCCCGGCAAAATCACTTTTGCCCTTTCCACCGCCAAAATAAACTTCTCTCCCTCTACCTCATATACTCCATACTTCATCTTTGCACTCACCGCCAATGCCAAATTCGCTGGCAACGTCCAAGGCGTCGTCGTCCAAGCCATCAAGTAGATTTTTGAGTTTGTTTTAGTTCCAGATTGGTTCAAGGAAGCAGGAGTAGCGGAGCGAGATGTATTTGACATACTTCGAGCGAGCAACGCATCTGCTGACGCAGAAGAAACTGGAAATAAAACGAACGCACTTGGATCTGTCACAGTTTGATACGCATCATTATCCATCGTCACTTCTGCCTTAGATACCGGCGTCGCAAACTTTGTATCATACATCAATACTTTCCGCCCCTCATAAATCTTTCCCTTATCATATAGCGTCTTAAACGCCCACCACACACTCTCCATAAAATCTTTATCCATTGTGCGATACGCACCATCAAAATCTACCCATCGCCCAATTCTAAAAATTGTCTCTTTCCAAGTCTTACTATTTGCCACCATGCTCTCGCGCGCTTTAATGATGTAATCTTCTAGCGACCATTTCGTACCAATCTCTCGCCTATCCGTAATATCCAGCTGTTTCTCTACATAATTCTCTGCCGGCAGCCCATGACAATCCCATCCCCATTTCCTCTCTACCCTCTTCCCCCTCATCGTCCAAAACCTCGGCACCGCATCTTTTACGATAGAAGAAAGTAATGTCCCATGATGTGGTAAACCAGTAATGAAAGGAGGCCCATCATAAAATACATAGCCATTGGCATCATCACGCTGATTAATAGACTTTTCAAAAGTCCCATCTTCTGCCCAAAAATCCAGAATAGCCTTCTCGTACTCCCGTGCTCTCCGCCGAGTCCCAGCTTGGTATTTCATTTTTTACTCCTTTCTCCACACTAAAAATTAACTCTTTTCTCTATTAATTATACCACAAAAAACCTGTCCGTTAGCATAAATTGCTCAGATGAGTTTTTTCTTCCACCCTCGCGCGGCCCCCGCCTCTTCTCAACAAAAAAACTTTCTGTTAGAATAAATTGTCTAGGTTGGCGTTTTCTCCGTTTGAAGCGCTGCTACCTGCAGAGCGAAAACGGAAAAACGCCAAGATAGGCAATTTAGGCAACAGAAAGAGAGATTTTACGACCTTCTCGATCAATATCCAGTACTTTAAAGTCCTTCCTCTCATTCAAGGTAAAGACCTTCTCTGGGTCAACATCATTCCCCTCGCCTAGTTCAGACACATGTACCAATGCCTCCACCGCTGGAGAAATCTGTACAAATGCCCCAAACGGCGTAATACGTGTAACAGTTCCCTCTACTTTGTCGCCAGCTTTCAAACCTTCAACTTCAGATAGCCAAGGATCTTCTACCAACTGCTTCATAGAAAGAGACAAACGCTCTTTGTCAATCGCGATAATCTTTGCCTCAATTGTGTCGCCAACTTTCACATAGTCAGATGGATTATTCACTCTTTCCCAAGAAATCTC
>JAFWMC010000028.1 GCA_017510805.1 Candidatus Saccharimonadota bacterium | reverse complement strand
TGGCAATTACCAGTAAATGGCGACGCCAACACTAATAAATCCTGGGCAAAACTCCTAGGTCCTAGTGGCTACAATATCACTACTGGCACCCAACTTATAGAGAATAGTTACTTAGGCTTTACTAAGTACTACGGCTACTGGGCTTGGTACGGCGCGTCCGAGGACTATCAGGGTATCAGCGGCAACTTCTGGTCTGGTACGCCTTCCGCTGAGGCTAATACGTACGGCCTGGCCTACGGTTCTAGAGGCGTCAACCCGCAGTATAACTTCACTAAGGGCGACGGCTTCAGTATCCGCTGTGTCCAACGCTAACCCCGCAAGGTAATGGGCGCCGCCCGGAAGAATCATAATTGGCACTCTTGTTTACCCCTTGGGACGTTCCAAGACTGCGTTAGCAGTCTTGACAAACGAGTGCCAATTTGCTACAATAGATACAGAATTAGCAGACAACATTAAAGAGTGCTAACAAAAAAGTGCAAAAAGCACGAAAGGAGTATAAAAATGAGCAAAATTATTGGTATAGATTTAGGTACTACCAACTCTGCCTTTGCCTACATGGTCGCTGGCAAGCCAGAGGTCATCACAAACGCCGAAGGCGACCGCACCACCCCATCTGTGGTTGCTGTCACCAAAAAAAGTGAAAGATTAGTCGGCAAAGTCGCTCAGCGTCAGAGGGTGACTAACCCAGAAAATACCATCTACGGCATCAAGCGCCTCATCGGTCGCAAATTTGATGATAAAGAGGTCCAGAGAGATCTAGACATCATGCCTTATAAAATCGTTAAAAAAGGTAATGGCGTAGCCGTAGAAATGGATGGCAAAGAATACACCCCAGAGGAAATTTCCGCAATGATTCTTTCCAAGATTAAGGCCGACGCCGAAGCTTTCCTTGGCGAGAAAGTCACCGAAGCCATCATCACCGTTCCAGCTTACTTTGACGATTCTCAGCGCCAAGCCACCAAAGATGCTGGCAAAATCGCCGGTCTAGAGGTCAAACGCATCATCAACGAGCCTACCGCTGCCGCTCTCGCCTATGGCCTAGAGAGCAAGAAAGACGAGCAAATCGTGGTCTTCGACCTTGGTGGTGGCACCTTTGACGTTTCCATTTTGGAACTCGGCGACGGTGTCTTTGAAGTCAAATCTACCAATGGCGACACCCACCTCGGCGGTGAAGATTTTGATAATATTATCGTCAATTACCTCTGTGACGAGTTCAAAAAAGAGTCTGGCGTAGATATTAAAAGTGATGCTGCCGCGATGCAACGCATCAAGGATGAGGCTGAGAAAGCCAAAAAAGAATTGTCCAGCGCCGCCAGCACCGATATCAACCTCCCATTCCTTACCGCCGATGCCGACGGTCCCAAGCATTTTGAACATACCCTTACCCGTGCTAAACTAGAAGAACTGGTCGCGCCACTTCTAGACCGTCTTGCCGAGCCAGTCGAAAAGGCCTTGAAGGACGCCAAACTCGACGCCAAAGACATCGACGAAATCGTCATGGTCGGTGGTATGACTCGTATGCCAGCCGTCGTTGAGAAAGTCAAGAAAATCTTCAACAAAGAGCCAATGCAGGGCGTTAATCCAGACGAAGTTGTCGCCGTCGGTGCAGCTATTCAGGGCGGCGTCCTCCAGGGCGATGTCAAAGATGTCCTATTGCTAGATGTTACTCCTCTCTCTCTTGGTATTGAAACCATGGGTGGTGTCTCCACCAAGCTGATTGATAGAAACACTACTATTCCGACGTCCAAGTCCGAAGTGTTCTCCACCGCTTCCGACAACCAGCCTCAGGTAGAAATTCATGTCCTCCAAGGCGAAAGGGAAATGGCTGCCGACAATAAATCTCTCGGTCGCTTTATCTTGGATGGTATCGCACCAGCCCCTCGTGGTATTCCACAGATTGAAGTTACCTTTAATCTCGACGCCAACGGCATTTTGAATGTTACTGCCAAAGACAAAGGCACTGGCAAAGAGCAGTCCATTACCATCCAGAACTCCGGCAACATGAGCAAGGAAGATATCGAGAAAGCTCAAATGGACGCTGAGGCTCACGCCGAGGAAGACAAAAAGAAGCGCGAGGCGATTGATGCCAAAAATCATCTGGAAAATGCTATTTATCAGGCCGAAAAGATGCCCGATGAATATAAAGACAAGATTTCCGATGATGACAAAGAAACCATCAAAAAGGCCGTTGAGACCGCCAAGGAAACTCTCAAAGACGAAGCTGCCGACAAGGATAAACTAGAGGCTGCTACCAAGGCCCTCCAAGATGCCATTATGCCTATCGGTGCTAAACTCTACCAGCAAGAGGCCCCAAAGGCCGACGGCACAAACGGTGCTAACGCCGGCGCTGAAAACGCCAAGTCCGACGATAACTCCGCCGATGATGCCGTCGAAGGCGAAGTCGTCGATAAATAGACAAATAGGCAAATAGGGAATCGTCACCCCACCAAATCAGCCCCAGCCCTTGACAGCTGGGGTTGATTTATTTTATAATTCGTGATATAATAAAAATGTGCTTGCTTGAGCGCAAGCTCGTGTCTCCGCTAAGATATCTACGCGGGAAACGCAAGCACACCTAGATAGCATTAAGCTATCTTTTTTGATACCTTTCTTTTACAAAAACGGACACTATAGAAATGCAGTTGCCCATTTCCGATTTTTCTAATTACAACAGTTACGGCCTTCTTAGTATTAAATTGATAAACCAATTCATAAAACAAGATGTCTTTTCCATATTTATTTTCGGCTGCAGGAATAGTTCTAGGCATAGCACCAAAACCACGCGCTCGTTTTATTACTACTGGCGCATTAGGTAAAAGGTTTAATCTCATCCTTTGGTCAGATTGATTACGAATCTTCCCTCTGCCGTTGTGAGTTAAATGATAGAATCCATCTTTATTAAAATAAACTAGATCACCATCTAAAAGCGGGCAAGAAATTGGCTGCCACTTCTGGTAATCAATTTTTCTTAGCTCTATTAATGCTTTTATTGCGAGCTTACTTGTATCTATGTACAATTTTTCTCTCCACTTCTTACGATATAATTCTAGCACAAAAACTTTATAAAATCAAGCATATATAATAGTTAAAGATTTTATGCTTACCTGTAAAAATCATTTGACAAGGCTACTAGAAAATATTACCATTACCATATTGCCAGTAATTAAATGGTGTGCTATAATTAAAATGTCCCTGCAAGACAAAATTTTGAAATATTTATAAAGACACTGCTACTGATAAAGAAGACTACGAACTTGGCATCTCGTGCCTATTGAGTCTTCTCAGTAGAAAAGTGTCTTGCAGGGCACCCAGTACGAGGTGCCATTTTGTGAGAAACATCTGGCACCCCCATAAAAGGAGGAGCCAATGTCAAAAATCAAACTATTAAATCTATTCAGAGTCTATGCTACCTTTTCCGTAGCATTTTTGTTATCATATTATATTTCTGGAGTTACTTCTCCCATCTCTAACACCTCCGCCACCTCCCCCTCCACCATCTCCGGCTCAGACACTTCTCCTGTTTCTGTCTCAGTATCAAATAGTCCTCTAGCTTATTACATTTCAGTATCTAGTTCTCATGGTAGCGCTGGTACTCCAGTATCTCTAAATTATTCTCAAGATGGTAGCAGTGGTAGTAGATTAGGTAACGTAGTATCTAGTTCGGATAATGTCTATCTAGAAACTAACTCTCCCCTGACTCATCAATTACTCCTTTCTACTACCAGCCCTTCTACTACCACCAAATCTAATAACCTAACAGGAGACAATACTCAAGAATCTGGAGGCTTGCCAGTAGCTAATACTTATATTGCACCAGTCTCTGGTACTACTACATCAAGTCTCAGTACCGCTACCGCCCTTACTGGTAATACTTGGGGGTTTGCCATGAGTAATACTACTCCTGGTATAGTAGCTAATAACTTTGATGCAGATTACTCTACTACTACAAATGCTAGTAAGTTCGCCACCGTACCAACATCTGGTAATGAAGTCCTCCTCACACAAGATACTACTGGAACATCCAGTACTACCATCTACTATGGTGTTCTAGCAGACAGAGACATTCCTGCTGGTAGCTATTCTAACACTATTCTCTATACTGCTCTTGCTGAACAGCCGAGTGAGATAAGAGTTAGTCCTAGTACCATTAACCTAAGTGATCCTTACCAAACGCTTACTATCTATACTAGCATTAATACTACTACAGCTAATCTCGGTACAGCTTCTATTAAACTATTAGATAGTAATAATGAAGAAACCGTAGATAAATGTACTAACCTAACATTGCATACTGATAGTGATAACTATCTCTATGCTACTTGTACTACTCCTACACTCCTAGCAGGAAGCTATGATATAGAATTAACCCTAGACAACTTTGGTAGAGTATTAACCGGAAGTAATGTTCTAACCTATGAAGGCACTTCTCCATTACAACAAATCACTACTATGCAGCAGATGACCACCAACATTTGCCAAAACTCTCCAATTGGTACTACTATGAGACTAAGAGATACTAGAGGTAAAGGCAACAATGGTACTGCCACAGACTCTACCTATGGCGTAATTAGAGCCAAAGATGGTAACTGCTGGATGACGGATAACCTTAATCTTTATAACAAGACTATTGCCGCAAGTGATAGCGACTTTACTTCGCCAACGAGTTACACTATACCAGCTGGCATAACCACCACTACGGAGTGGGAATCTAACATCTATAATGCAAAGCGTGTAGAGGTATCTCATGGTCTCGGCCAGTATGCCACCCAAGACCAAACCTACTGGGGGCAAGTATTCTACAACTGGACAGTAGCTGTAGCTAAAGAAACCACTGCTGGTGTCACCACTGCTCCAGACACATCCATCTGTCCTAAAGGCTGGACACTCCCTACTAATGGCGATGAAGGCGTAAACAAATCTTGGGCTAAACTAATGGATGCCTATGGTGTCACTACTGGCGCAATATTAAAAGATAACACTCCGGACCTTGGCTTTAGCCAGTACTACGGCACCTGGAGTTGGCACTTCAAGTCGGAGCGCTATCAGGGCGGCAACGGCTACTTCTGGTCCGGTACGCCTAGCTCAGAGACCGATGCGTACCACTTGTATTACTGGGCTTCTAGTATTAATCCCCAGCATTACAACACTAAGGGCTACGGCTTCAGTATTCGGTGTGTGACTAGATAAATACCTTAAACTCCTAAACTTACAAAATTTAGTGAGCGTTCCCAATTTAGAAAATATTTTCTCGTAAGAGAGTACGGACAATGCCCCCAGTCTTGTCTCGGGCGGCTTGTTCCGACGTAAATCCGACTGAAAATATTTTCTAGATTAGGCGAACGCGAACAGTTTTGTAAGTTTAGAAGTTTAAGGGAATCATAGCGACGAATGGAAAACTACTCGCTATTCTTCTTATGGCTCTCAAGCCACGCCTTTTTCTCCTCCTCGGTCATATTTGCAAGCTTCTCTTTTATAGTAGCCTTACGCTCCGCCTTCTTTTGTTCCCATTCCTCATCCGTCATGTTCGCCGGCTTTTCGCGCCGGCTAGCATCACGAGTACCTTTTTTGTGTGCCTCTTTCCACGCCGCTCGCTCTTCCTCCGTCATGCTTTCTAGTTTTGCCCTTATTTCCGCCTTCTTTTCCTCACTGAGTTCTGGCTTCTGGCGCGTTTCACTAGCCTCCTGCTGGCTACTACTTTCGCTCGTCGCATTGGCTGGCTGATTCACCATCACCGT
>JAFWMC010000027.1 GCA_017510805.1 Candidatus Saccharimonadota bacterium | reverse complement strand
ACATCCGATAGTAGCTCTGATGCTTGGTGATTTGTTTGATACTTAAGTGTTTTGGTTTGCTCATTTCTAACCTCCTTAGCTTTTATCCTGTTCGTAGCGCCATTTTAGCTTGGAGGTAGCCAACTAAAATGGTGCCACGAAGCGGATAGCACTAGAACGAAAAGCGACTCATGCACTGAGGTACTTTTTTTCTGGTACAATTCATGGCACCATTTTAATACCTAAGTGCATAATGCTTCCGCAAAGAAAACATAATTTTAATAGTCTATATACAAAAGCGTCGCCTTTATATATCGTTCTAATTGTGCTATCCACTTTTCATTATAGCACAGGCATGATAGGAATTGCAACAATTTTTATTAATTGGTATAATAAAGTCATGTTAATAAACTCTAGCAAGATAATCGGTACACCGGTGATGTCGCTACATGTCAGCGGAAAGATTGCCGAGACTACGCGGCCGATTATAGATCCACATAACTTAAAAATTGTGGCTTTTTATCTGGCTGGGCCGATGGTGGGAAAGGATGAGGTGGGGAACATTTTAGATGTGAAATATATTCGGGAGTTTTCTAATCTAGGGATGATAGTAAATTCTTATGATGATTTCATTACGCGTGAGGACGCAGTGCGGCTGAAAAAGCTATTAGAATATGATTATAGTCCGATCGGCAAAAGAGTTGTCACTAAAAAAGGCAGTAAACTGGGTAAAGTGATAGATTATACATTAGATCCAGTGGATTTTCAAATTCGCCAGCTAATCGTCCAGCGCCCCGCACTAAAAGCAATTATGGACCCAGAGCTAGTAGTGTCAGTAAACCAAGTTGTAAAGATTGACGACAATGAAATTATCGTGAAAGATGAGGAACAAAAGATTCGGGCGCAAGCGATCAAGGAAGATTTTGTGCCGAATTTTGTTAATCCGTTTCGCGAACACAGTTTCGCGCCAGCTCAAAATCAAAACCCTGACGAACTAGATAATTAATCAATTTATCGTCGTCATAACGAGCACGTTTTTTATTGATGATTTTTTTGATTTCTTCCTCGTCATTTCGTCCAATTTTAGCAAAAGCTATTTCTATTTGCTCTGGAGCAATTCCCTTTTTAGTGAGCTCTAGACGCAAGCGTTTGCTAGATATGCCCTTCTTCTGAAAACGGTTTTCAATATAATACTCGGCAAACTTAGCATCATCTAGATATCTTTTATCTATGAGTCTCGCAATAACGGCGGCAATATCTTCATCGGAAATTTCATATTCGGGCTTTTGGTATTTTTTCTTATTGAGATAATCTTTGGTTTCGCGGACGGAATGAGGGCGAGATAGTACCCATTCCAAAGTGCGCTGATATAATTTGCCAAAATTAGAAGCCTTTTGATATTTACTGAGTTCGGCTGGGGTGATTTTCTGACCGCGTTTAAGCTTGAAATCTACTACTTGAGTGAGATCTAACGAAAAAGCAAATTTTTCATTAATATAGACATTGACACGATTCTCATTTTTGACGGCTGGGCGGAGATCGGTAATCTCAAAAGTGACGATTTGGTCTGCTTGTTGTAATGTTGTTTTTTCTACAACGTTATTATTGCGTAAGATTTCCATCAGCCTGCTTCTTTTCTAGCCAATATTTAGTTAATTCTCTGGTGTAATAGCCGTTTTTGAGTGGTGGCTTGGCGTTTTTATCAATAAATTGATTAAAATCGGCTAATTTAACCCACTTTACCTGGCTAACTTCGCCATCGTCAAAATTAAAATCGTCTGGGCGGCCAGTCCAATCACAAAGAAAATAATTGATAAACATCTGCACATCGAAAAATGTTTTAAAGTGGAAGATGAACTCTAAATCATCTGGACGGGCTTTAGCACCAATTTCTTCGTAAAGCTCGCGTACCGCAGCATCTACAACTCTTTCATTGTTATTAATGTGGCCGCCAGCAGAAACATCCCACTTGCCACCATTGGCGACCTTTGGCGAACGCTGCTGAAACAGAATTTCTATTTCGCCACTACCAGTACGACGATAGAGCCAGACGCTGGCGGCACCGATATATTGATCAGTAGTGCCTTTTTTGGGATTACCAAGACTAGATTTATAGCCTGGACTGGAAATACGCTCGCCATTAGTATCAAAAACTTGCCAAAGCTCATCCGTGTGCATTTAGTTTTCCTCTGATGCTTTAGTGCGGACTTGTTTTTCAATTTCGGCCATTAACTCTGGCTTTTCCTTGAATAGCTTTTTGACGGCTTCGCGGCCTTGGCCAAGAGTTTCTCCTTTATATTTAAGGAAAGCACCAGCCTTATCAATAACGCCATATTGGACAGCTAAATCTAGGATGTCGCCAGTCTTAGAAATACCTTCATTATACATAATATCAAACTCGGCGGTACGGAACGGTGCGGCAATTTTATTCTTGACAACTTTAATCTTGGTGCGGTTGCCGGAAATATTATCGCCAGCTTTAATTTGGCCGATACGGCGAATATCTATACGGACAGAAGCATAAAATTTAAGGGCGTTGCCACCGGTGGTAGTTTCTGGATTACCAAACATGACACCGATTTTCATGCGGATTTGGTTGATAAAGATAACGGTAGCCTTAGACTTGGAAATGATACCAGTTAATTTACGCATGGCCTGCGACATCAAGCGAGCCTGAAGACCCATTTGAGCATCACCCATATCACCGTCTATCTCGGCCTGCGGCACGAGAGCAGCGACGGAATCCACGACGATTAAATCTACAGCATTAGAGCGGACGAGAGTTTCGCAAATTTCTAAAGCCTGCTCGCCATTATCTGGCTGGGAAATGAGCAAATCTTCAGTCTTGACGCCAATTTTTTTAGCATAAGCTGGATCTAGGGCATGCTCGGCATCAATGAAGGCTGCCTGGCCACCCTGTTTTTGAATCTCGGCGATAGCATGGAGGGCTAACGTAGTCTTGCCGGATGATTCGGGACCATAAATCTCGATAATTCTGCCCTTTGGATAACCTCCGCCAAGAGCGAGATCTAGAGAAAGAGAGCCAGATGGTAGCAATTCCACATCAATTTTCTGGGCTTCGCCCAACTTCATGATGGAGCCGTCGCCAAATTGCTTGGTGATCTGGGCAATAGCTAAATCCAGAGCTTGATTTTTGCCGGATTCCTCTGCAGATTGGGATTTTTCAGTTTTTTCGGTTTTTTTGGACATATTAACCTCCTTTAACTGCCGCCTTCGGTGAGCCAAGACTCCTGGCGGCTTAATCTTATTAATAATTATATCATATCTGATGCGTTTTTTAATTGCAAGCATGGGCGGTTTGGGGGATCTTTGCTCGCTCATTCGTCTGGTAAGCTTTTGCTTCGCAAAAGCTTTCCATCCTCATGGCTCAAAAGAAAATAAGCAAGCTTTTTTCTTTGCTCGCTCATTCGTCTGGTAAGCTTTTGTGGGGGAGGCAAAAGCTTTCCAATGGGCGTCAGCTCGCAAAAAGAAAAAAGCAAGACTTTTTCTTTTTGTCTCGCTTCCTACATTGGTAGTACCGGCTGGGATCGAACCAGCGACCTTAGGCTTATGAGTCCTACGCTCTAACCAACTGAGCTACGGTACCATATTTGGTGACGGAAGGGACAGGATGTGGATCCAAGTCCTTCCTTAGAGTAGCTGATCGAGAGCAAGCTCTCGCTCATCTCCTCTGGCGGAAGGGACAGGATTCGAACCTGCGAGACGTTAATCTGCTGGTTTTCAAGACCAGTGCCATCAACCACTCGGCCACCCTTCCGCCTTCTATTGTAACATATTTATTATGAAATATCTAGTGCCGATAAATCTTTCGGCGGATTTTATTCCTTAAAGTATTTAAAGACACTAGACCAGCAAGAGATATAGCGGCAAATATTGCGACAATGGTAGAACTACTGGTAGCAGAGGAAGAAGCCTCTACGGTGGCAAAATTGGCTGCTGCACCCGTATTAGGCAGGCCAGCACTAAATACGCCTTCTATTTCGCTATCAGTATAGGCTACGAGGAAGCTTGAAAATCTATTTGTACCAGTTTTGACTAAAGCGTTTGTGGCGTCATAATTGGAGTCAATTTCTTCCGCTATGCCATTATGCTCGCGGATAACTTGGAATTTTCTCTCGTAACCGTCAGCTACAGCTTCCACGCCAGATACGTCAAAGCTAAAATTCACTGCATCAGACAATTCGGTGACCGTAGCCAATACGTCATCAGTATCCGCCACCAAGACAATACTAAAATCATAAATGCCAAGTACCGTGGAACCTTCGGCTTTGGCGGCATAGAGCCGAGCAACCTCCTCGGCAGGCAAGCTCTCGGTAACATCACTGTTAGACTTTACTAATTTGGCGGAAATGGTTTTGCCAGCGGCGATGGCCGAGCGCAAAGCTTCGGCGTCTGCTATCTTGACTTTTAAGCCATTATCAAAGGAATACTCAATATTGTCCAAGCTGTCATAGTTCGCGAGAATACCGCTGACTGCTTCGGAGGCAATACCAGAGAGGATTTCAGTGTTGCTACTGGCGGTAGCTGGGTCACCAGGGTTAACATCATCTTCTGCGGAAGTCTCGGCAGTAGGCAAAACCATATAATTGATACCTGTCTGGTAGGCAGTATAACCTTCTGCGACATAATTTTCTGCCGGCGCAATATTATAAACACCACCAGAAATAAAATTGGATAAATCGCTACTAATAACTGTTTTATCTGTCGTGCTATTAAATGCGCCACCGGTAATTAGGCTAGACACCTTGGCGATGTCTTCGGCTGGATTATCTTGAGGGTTGGCTTCGCTAAAAGGCACTGGCGCAGTGAAAATCCCGCCAGATATATTAACGGAAATTGGCATCTTGGTAGTATGCTGAGCAACGGCGATTGCGGCACCTGCGGTAGTGGCGCCATTGCCATTTGGCGTAACGATATATTCCGTAGAGCTGGGGACATTAATGGCGCCACCAGTAATATTTAAATTACCGTTACGAATTTCTATGCCACCCATAGTGGTATTCATTATGCCGGAATAGTTCACGTTGGCTTTGCCAGCGATATAGGCGCCAAAATCAACATTAATGGACGCGGTATTGCCAATATTAATATTAACAGTATCGGAATTAAGCATACCATTAACACCAAAGCCGACAACCGAAGCACTATTTTCGCCCTTTTCAAGACGGCCATTAAAATCTACATTAATATTATTCTGATATTTTTGGTTGGCGGCACGGATGATATATGTGCCTTGATTGTAGTTAGACTGTAAAGTCACGCCATTATCAACGACAAGATTGGTGAAAAGTTCATCGCTAGCCTCGGTGTAACCAAACAAATTAAACGCATAATCACCGGTGAGAATCATTTTACCATTGCCGGTGATATGTAAATCCCCAGCATAGACGCAGTGGGAGCGACCAGTAGTAAGAGTATGACCATTTAAATCAAGATCAGTGTAATTTCCCAGGAACCATTTGGTGTTAGTAGCATTATCAACTATATCTTGGTGTAAAGTAATATTATAGGTGTCCCAAGAGTTGTTTACTACGGCCGCAAGGGCAGAGCCGTAATCGTCGTAGCAGACTCCGTTAACGTCTATAACCTCGCAATCTTCGTTGCCGGTACCCCAGGTGGCAACTGGCGCGGAAACAGTCGCTCCTACCGAAATTGTAATTGCATAAAGAGCATTTAATAATTTTTTTGTCTTCATTTGACCCTCCTAAATATAGTATCTATTATAATGCTTACGCTTAATTTGTGCAAGATTTTTTGGAGTTAAAAATGTTGTAATTATCGTAGAAAGACTAATTTTGATAAAATTAGCCGGCGTTGGTGTGGACGGCAACTACGTCGTCTAAATCGTCAATAGCGTCTAATAATTTTTCAACTTTTTCCTCGTCTTCGCCTTCTACGGGAACGGCATTATTGGCGATATATTTAAGCTCGGCGGAGGCTACTTCTACCCCAGCATCCACTAAAGCCTGACGGACTTTCATCAAATCTGAAGCAGCAGTGATGATTTCTATGCCATCGTCTTCCTCGGTGGCATCCTCAGCCCCAGCTTCTAGGGCTTGCATCAAAACATCTTCGCCTTTATTAGGAGTAAAAATCATGCCTTTTCTCTCAAATTGGAACATAACGGAGCCTGGGTCGGCCATGCGGCCACCATTTTTTGAGAGAGTATTGCGCACCTCTGGCATAGTGCGATTTTTATTATCGGTAGCAACTTCAATAATAATGCCTACTCCAGCTGGACCATAAGCTTCGTAAGTTTCCTCTATTAAAGCAGCGGCAGTTTTATCTGCGGCGCGGGCAATAGCGCGCTCAATATTAGCCTTTGGCATATTAGCGTGACGCGCTTTATCTAAGACCATCGCTAGGGATGGATTCATGGCTGGGTCGGTGCCAGCACGAGCAGCGATAGCGATTTGATTGCCAATTTTGGTGAAAAGTGCGCCACGCTTCGCGTCTACAACGGCCTTTTGGCGCTTAGTGGTGGCCCATTTACTGTGTCCAGACATATTTTTCTCCCTAATTTAGATTGTTTTCTACTTTTTCTAATTGTAACATAAATTAGCGGAATTATAAAGAGGTAGAGGAAAAATACTTGTGGTTGATTTGGTGGTATTTGCAGGAGAAATAGATGTTGTTCGCCAAAGAAATTAACAATGGATAAATGATAAGAAAGTAAAAGATGCGAAAGAAAACCAAAAACCTGAGCGATTGGCGGAATAAAGAAACAAAGCCCCGTAGCAAAAGATATTGCCATAGCAATAGAAATCGTGGGCAAAATTAATAAATTAGCAAGCAAAGAAATAAACGAAAAATTTCCAAAAAAGAAAAGTAAAATTGGAGTGCAGAGAAGACTGGCGGAAATCGTTTCAAGCAATGTAGCACCAATAATTTTTGGCTCCTTATCACCATAGAAAAATTTAGTAAGGGCAGGGCCAAGGATAAGGATGCCCGCGAAAGAGGCAAAAGACAACAGCCAGCCGAGATCAATAATATACATAGGATTAATCAATAAAGTCAGACCAGCAACAATCAGCAAAATGCGCCAAGGCCGAAATTCACGGCCAACGTACCACGCCAAAAGACTGAGAATAGAAACAAGCCCAGCACGGGTCATTGACGGAGCGAGACCAACAATACCGACATAGCCAATTACTAGAAAAACAGAAATAAAAAGCCCCGTAAAACGAGAGATTTTGCCAAAAAATTTACGCGAAAAACCGATTAGGATAGAAAGATTGGCTCCACTAGCAACAATAATATGCGTAAGGCCGACGATCCTCAATTTTTCATCTAGACCATCAGGAAGACTAGAGCGCATGCCGAGCAAATAGCCCAGGCCAAGGGCAGATTCTTCGTCTGATAAATAGTTTTTGATATTACCCGCAAACCAATTGCGAAATTTTAGCGGAATGTCACCTGGCTCTGGGCGTACGATATTTTTAATGGTGGGGCGATAAATTGTGCCAGCAAAAGTACCAAAACCTTGTGAAATTTTGCCGGTGATAGTAAGCTGATCCGAACGCTGCAATTCCCTATTTGGTGACATTTGCAAATAGAGCGTACCGGGAATTTGCTGCTCTGTCTTAAGATTAGAAAGACGAACGGTAGTTTTAGTATCGGAAGTGTCGGGGTCTTCGGAAATAGTGCCAGTGATGGTGATAGTTTCACCAGTGATATTATTAAAATAATCCTGGCCGGCAAGGTCAAAACTGGCACGGTAGTTTATAATAATAGCGCCAGAAATAAAGCTTAGTATAAGCATGGGGATAATCGGGCGGAAAAAAGTGATAATCAGGGCGATGATTGCAAAAACAAGCCAGATTGGCGAAGCAATAAAAATCTGGCGGGTGAAAAGAGTAAAAATACAGCCAGCCAGAATACCAATTAGAAAGATTACTAGAGAGTAGGAAGGGTGAATTTTAGTGAGCATGAATCAAGTGTAACTCGCGAAGGGTATTATTTGCAAGCATAAGAATTTTATGGTACAATGAAATCATGATAATCGCGATATTACTGATAGTCTTGTTCGCATTGTTCTTCTTGGTACGGAAGCATACTGGTCCGGCGACACTCGCGATGATAGCTGGATTGTCGGTCTACCAGACTTTTGGTGCACAATTTCTAGAAATGGCACAGAAAGTAGCTGGCGATAAGTTGCCAGAATCATACCTGCAGGCGGGGATTTGCATTTTATTTGTAATGGTATTTCCAATTTTGCTATATTTTCGCTCGCGGCACGGAGGATTATTTGGGATTTTGCGCATTCTGGAAGCGGCAGTGCTATCTGCCATAATGACATTGCTAGTGGCGCCGGTGTTGACGAATTTTGACTTTTTATCTTTTGATACATTATCGCACCAGATTGTAGATTTTATTAAAAATTACGAGGGGATAATTGTACTGGTGGGCATTGCGACAGCGTATTTTGACGTGCTGATGTATCGGGAGTAGATTTCGTTGTCAACTATTATGTTTATGCGCCGACTTTATCTTTAGAGCCACGGCGGCCAGCATTATGCTCAACATATTCAATCATCTTGGCGGCGACGTTGCGACCGGTGATTTTTTCAATACCAAAGCCAGGCGAAGCGTTCACTTCCAAAACGAGTGGACCACGCGAGGAGCGCATCAAATCAACACCGGCAATATGTAAGCCCATAGCTTTGGCAGCCTTGATGGCCATTTTACGCTCTTCCTCGGTAAGCTTAACGCTAGTGGCACCACCACCTTTATGAAGATTGGAGCGAAAATCATCATCTAGGGACTGGCGTTTCATACTAGCAACAACTTTAGAGCCAACAACAAAAGCACGAATATCCGAGCCGGCCGATTCTTCAATATACTCCTGAAGTAAAATATTAGTGCCGTCTTCGTTGTAGAGGTAGAAAGCTTGCAAAGCAGAACGAGCAGCCTTCTTAGTATCGGCAAGTACCACGCCGTTGCCATGAGTAGATGTAGCTAATTTGATAATCACTGGCAAACCAATTTGATCCAAAAGGTCATCAATATCGGCAGTGTTACGTGAAACGAGCGTCTTTGGCGTATCTACGCCAGCTTTTGTCAGAATCTGAGCAGAACGAAGCTTGTCGCGCGCACGAGTAATAGCAATGGAGCTACTAGCCGTCCAGACACCCTGCATCTCCAGCTGGCGAACAATAGCACAGCCATAGCGAGTCATATAGTTGGCGATACGAGGAATAATAGCATCATAGCCTTCTAGTCTTTTACCCTTATAAAACACATCTGGGCGTTTTTCATTGAGCGAGATGTAGCAATTTTTATACTTGATAACTTTTGCTTCGTGGCCACGAGCCTCGGCCTCCTCAACAAGACGCTTAGTGGAATAGTTGGCGTTGCCATTAGAGAGAATTGCAATCTTCATAGTATCTCCTTTACTTCTTATTTATAACATATTCTTGGTGAAATTTGTAGGGGTCTTTCGCAAGTTTCTGATTGAGGCTGTCAGTAGCGGGATTATGCGTATTAACAGAGATTTTACGGACGTTCTGAATGGCGGGATTAACGATAAATTTTCCAACAATTGTACGACGACCAATAAGAATTGGAAACTTACTTTTAGAGCGATCTGCGAGAGAAAATAGAGCACTGATTTTCTTGCCAGCTATAGTGACCGGCAAATAAACGCGATAGCGAATCTGCTCCTGGCCGTTGGAGCTACGAATAATGCCAACCTTATAATTTTGCGGGACACGTTTAAAAACCTTGCCAGTATAGAGATAATAGCCTTTATCAAAAAGCTTGAATTTAAGCGTACCGTCTTTTTCTACGCGAATGTCGCTAGCCCAGATGGTAGAACTTTGGGCGCCAGTATCAGTCTTGGCTGGAACATGCCGATATTTACCAATATCAACCCATTCAGAAGAGCCAATGATTGGCAAATCTTTATCCCTGTTATTCTTTGACATATTCATACTTCTATTATATCACATTTTAGCTAAAATGTCCATAGCTAAGTGTCTTATGCTTGCACGCTACTAAAATCTAGAGTAAACTAATTAAAAAGGAGTAAAAAATGGGTGCAATTGAAGAAATGCTGCTAAAAAATGGCATAATTAAGTTTGGAAATTACCGGATTTCTGGCGCAATTGTGTCAAATAATTTGTGTGTTTATGACGCTTCTGGCAAACAAACACACAGAGTGGAAGCAGCAGTAATTGGTGGCGGCACAGAGGCGGTAGTTTACGACATAGAAAAGCGCTGCACAGTAATGCGCATCAAAATGAGCGCAACGGCAGCATAACTTTAAAGCTTTGCGGAGTCTAATCCGCTCATAATATACAAAACATTAGTATGCTCGGCACCATCAAAGGTCTGCCGAGCTTTGGGTGCTCTAGTGTCAAAGAGGAAAGGGCTACTGGCTAAAATTTGGCTACATTCAGCGGCAACCTGCTGGCGGAAAGCTGGGTAATCTACACCAACCATATTAGCACAGACGAGAAATTCAATTTGCAAATCTAAAATTAGCTGGCTGGGATGATTGTTGATGATTTCTAGGGTTTTATCAAGCATCTTTTTGGCTAGGGCTTTTTCAGCAACGGGCTTAACATAAAATTCACTATCGCAAATAATAATGTGTGTATATAGATAAACTGAAAGCAGTGGGTCGCGAACTTCTAAATTAAGTGACTTTTCGGCTAAAATTTTAACCACATTTTGCCCGCGCGGAAAAAGGGTTTCTGTGAGGCAAATAACATTAACTACCCAGGTGGATAAAACCATAATTGCTTCATCATCAAAAAGCAAATCATCTGCCAATTTATATAAATCATCTAGTGGTACAATCTTGATAAAATCTTCACGCAGGTCTAGATTGTATTCGTGGAGCAGATGCATCACCCGAAAAAGCATCGCCTCAATTGCAAAAAGATGGTCGTACTTTTCAAAAAATGGCTGGCGAAGCTCGGCACGGTTAACTTTAGTATAATCATTATTATCATAAATAGCTTTTAAATCGGTGCTAGGCATATACTCTGCAAAAAAATGGTCAAAATCGTGCGAGCCAAAATAATTTTTAATGCGAGTAGCAAAATGAAACTTTTTATCGTTGGTTAATTTGTCAAAATTTTGGTAGTAGTATTCGCGAACTGTCATTCTGTTTTATCCTCTGGGATGCCGAGAGATTGGTCTGATAATGGGTAGGTAGGATAAGGATCGGGGAGGTCTTTAAGGTCGTCTTGATAATCTTTAAGGTGGGAAAGATATTCGCTAAGGGCGGAATCGTCAATTGGGCCAGATTCCGAAAACTTATAATCATTAGTCTGGGACTCTAGTTCCTCTACTTCGTCTTCGTCGGGGAGAAAACCAGGACGAGAACGGTCTAGATAGATATCTCCACTAGCATGATAAATATAAAGACTGATGCCAGTAGTGATGATAGCAATCACCGTGGCGCCAATACCAAGCAGAAGAAGATTTTTATTTTCTTTTGGAGTTTTATCTTTCATCATGAGACTCGCCTTTCAATTTAGCAACGGCTTCGGCATGCGCGTTTAAAATTTCGTTAATTTTAGCAATGGCTTTGGAAAGGTCGCTACGTTTGCTACGGACTTCGGTAAGTTTATGATAAAAATCTTCGGGGCGATTATTACAATCAATTAAAATTAGTTCTTCTAGGGCTTGGCTATAAATAATGAATTTTTGAGAAAAATCATTTCTGGCGGCGGCAAACTCAGACTGATTATTAGTAAGCGTAGCGGAAGGCTGGTTATTTTTAACGAGCCGCAAGTTTAGCGGCGTAATATAATCCGTTAGGACGGTCTGATAAATTGAGCCAAGATAGACGCGAGTGCGAGAATCTGAACGCTGGAGTGTGCGCAGAGATTGCTGGATAGATGAACAATTAGCAGAGATAGCAGATTTTTGCTCGCTAGACAAGGCAGCAGCAGAAAGCGTAGGAAAAGCCGCAATGACTAGGCTAAAACAGGCCAACAAAATCTTTTTCATAGTTTTATTATAACATATCTGGAGAAACAAAAAGCCAACTCCTAGTTAGAGTTGGCTTTTCGCGATGCTGAGATAGCACCATGCAAGTTGGAGCGATCTACGGCAACTTATTTTTTACGGCTAGCAATGTAGTAGCCAGCGGTAGTGATGATAGAACCAGCACCAATTACACCAGTAGCGATACCAGCAGGACCAGTGGATGGTAAGCTAGAAACGTTGTTGGTATTAGTATTGTTGTTGATTGGATCATCTGGAGTTGGGTCAACTGGAGTTGGCTTGTTTTCACACTCGCCACCAGTTTTCTCAACTAGCACATCGGCAGAATCTTTAACAGCTTTGCCAGATACACCAGCTAGACCCCAGTTGATAAGACGGTTCTTGCCACAAGCAAGAGTGTTGTCTACAATCTCTGCGGTGAAGCGGATGTAGCCGTGGGCATCAGCGGCATAATCACCGATATTGATACCTTTCTCAATGTTGTCAGAGAAGGTTTGGCCGTTTGGATAGACACTAGAATAAAGTTTCGTAGTGCCAGGAACGAGCTTTGCATTCTTTGGCAAGACATCTTTGATGGTTACACTTTTTAGACTTTCCTTAGAAATGTTGTGGAAGTCAATTTGATATTGAACTTTGTCGCCGACCTTGGCATCAATAGATTCAACGAAAGAATCTTTGGTACCAGCCTTGCGGACTTTCTTATCTACGGTGAATTTTACCTCTTCAGGCTCTTCATCGTAAACAACTTTCACCTTGATACCTACCCAGTTATCAAATTTGAAACAGCCAGGAAGTTTACCATCAAGGTTCTGACCAAACATTACACCGGTGCTTACGATAGCATCGGAAAGTTTGGCACTGACGCCGCCGGTAATATTACCATTAGCATCAACTTTATTGGCCTCAAGAAGGCCAGACCCAGAAACATATTCTAGGTGGAAACGGTGATCGGATACGAAGTCTACAGTATCCCAGTATTTGGTGATGTCAGCAGTGACATTAGCACCAATATTGCTGGAACCAGTAGCGTTCATAGTGACCACACCGCCAACGGTGATTTTATTAGCAGTTTCGCCAGGAACGGTGAAGTAACCTTTTACGCCCTCAGCGACAGCTTGATAACCGTTAGGGTTGTTGTTGTGAACATACATGCTCACGATATAGTATTGACCATTCTCAGCGGTAATAGTATTACCATTAAGAACGTTCTTTACACCATTATTATCGTTGTTGTATTTACGAGCTGCAACGAAGTTAAGCTCGCTACCAAGAGTGTTACCGGTTTTGCCAGATTTTTTGGCCTCGGAATCTTCCATGATAGAGTTTAAAACGACTTTCTGGTTTTTGTCGTTTAGTTTACCAAGGGCACCATTGTTGATGTCCTCAATGGTATATTTCTGGCGAGCGCCAGAAGCAGAGTTATCTCCGTATGCAGAAACTAGCATAGTGGTAGAGATAACACTGGAGCCTGCGATAGCAGCAGCGGCTGCAACGCCAAGGCTAGATTTAAGTACTTTGTTCATACTTTCTCCTTTATTAAAATTAAATATTTTTTGCTAGCCGAGTTTTTAATTTTCGTCTTAACCATTAACGAAACTCCTACACATTGGCCGGTTAAAAGCCGTGTTGCAGGTAAAACCGAATCATCTCAAATACAAATATTTCATGGGTGACCCCGGCAGTCTAGATTTCACCTGCCGGGGTTTTGGATGTTCAGGCCTATCGCCAAAATGTATTATTCTTGACGATTTGACCCGTCCATTAAGGTTCTTCCCTGGTTACCCAGGGAAATAGTTGCACTTGGTCAATTACTCACCCATATCGTCTGTCAGTGTGTAACCCGACTGGGCTTCCTCCGACGGAGTGGAAGATTCAGAAGGAGCTGACTCAACAGTCATGGAACTGGAGTCGGACCCCTCGTTGTCGACAGTTGCACCAGAGTCGTCGACTGTACCTGAAGCCTCGCGGCTAGAGGTGTCGGTAGACTCGGTGGTACCATTGGTTGCCGGCGCGGACACCTTGGTGGTATCTTCCGTGCCATTAACAGCAGCCTGCTCGCTGATGGAGCGGCGGCCGGAGTCAGCTGACCCTTCGGTGACGGTGTTGGTCGGCTGCTTCGGTTCCTCGGTCTTCTGGCCGTCGCCATCGCTGGCGAGCTGTGTGCCAGAATTTCTCGGAGCATTGCCCTGGAACGCAGAACCTTCGCTCTGCACCTTGGCGCCATCGCCATCCGACGGTGTCGGTGACGGGCCTGGACTCGGGCTCGGGCCTGGACTCGGGCTCGGGTCGTTGTCAATAATAGTAGTAGTGCTGTTATTACTATTGCTGCTACTACTATTATTATTGTTGTTGTTGTTGTTGGTGGTCCGGCGCTTCTTGATGATCGTAGTTTCTTCCGGTACCGGGTCAGGGTACGGGCCAGGATCGGGCGTCGTCGGCGTGGACGTAGGCGTCGGCTTCGGCGTCGGCTTTGGCGTGGGCTTCGGCGTCGGCTTTGGCGTGGGCTTCGGCCGATTTGCTGGATTATCCGGGCGCCTGCTCCACTCAAGAACCTTGAGCGGGCGGCTGTCGCGGATGTCTGCACCCCACTTAAAGCTAACTTTGCCGTTTTTATTAACGTAGGCAAAGATCAAGGCAGGTTGATTCTGCTCCTGATAAGTAGCTTTCTTGAGGCTCACCTGCATATCCGACGTTACGACTGGCAGGCAGTAGTTTACGGAAGTATAGATATTCTGCACGCCTACCAGCTGGAACACCTCGATAAAATTGTAGACCTCTGCGAAAAAGCCTACATAGAGGTCGTTGACCTCTGCTTCATCAGCGCTGCCCTCGACTGCGCGTAACCAGTACTCAACGCCGCGACCTTCAAGTTCGAGGTTTTCCTTCTCTTCCTTGCAGGCCTTTTTCTGGACGTTGTCATCCGGATAATTCCGGAGACGCCCGTACTCAGCGTTGAGGACCGTCCAGCGCTTAGCGCGTTCAATGGCGGCATCGTCTGCCTCTACGGCCGTCTTGAAGTCGGGGAGGTAATCCGTAAGAGGGCTACCGTCCTCAAACTCAAAGTCGGTCGATGCCATACGCATGAAGCCGATCATGAGGGCTGGGTCTCCCCACATTCGATAAAGCCAGTTTTGCTTCTTGGCCTCATCGTCTGCGCCCTCGATGGGCATGGCGACTGCGTCTGACATGCCACCGGAAGCCTCTTTGCGAAGTTTGGTGAACTTCGAGTAAGACTCCCAATTGAAGCGACGGTCCGGAAAGAGGGCTTCGACACTGGCGGTCTGGATAACCTCAATGTTGAACCTCTTTTCGTCCTTGAATTCCTTTTTAAGGGAATTCGGAAGGACGAATTTTCCCTCCTCGTTTTTCTCGCCGAAGTCGACGCCGTTACGGACGTCGGACTTGGCAGCATCCTTAGCCTTCTTATTACTCTTGCCATCCTTGGCTTTTTTAGAGTCAGACTTTTTGCCTTCCTTGGCTTTGCCTGACTTGGAATCGTCATTAGACTTGGAGCCTTTGGACGATTTCACTCCATATTCAGTTGTTGCCTCTGTGGCTTTGCCCTTTTGAGGGCGAACTTTAATCCACCAGAAGCTGCCACCAAGCGTGGCAATGATTACGGCAGCGATAAGTACGCATGCCAGAACCTGTTTCTTCGTCATGGTTTCCCCCTTCCTAGGCAAAGATTAGCGCCGCGATAAACACTGCTACGGTGCAAGGTGCAAAAATTGCAACAAAGGCAACGACAGGATGATCCTTGATGAGACCTTTCAGGCTGTCATCGTCGGATTTATCCTCGTTTTCCTCTGCGGTCTCCTCGGCTTCCTGCGGTT